>NZ_JBMNUP010000116.1:0-5874 GCF_050946325.1 Agathobaculum sp.
ATATCATGTCCGGCCTTATCCATCACGCCTTCGTGAATGCCCGACCAGACATAGCCCGGGGAAATCGTGTTGACGCGGATGCCGTAAGGAGCAAGTCCCGCGCCCATATAACGCGCCAGCTGAGAGATGCCGGCCTTTGCAGTGCCGTAAGCGCAAACCGGAGACGGGCCGCCGCCGATAAAGTTTGCGTTGTAGCCGGAGAGCGAAGAGGTCATGATGATCGAGCCGCCGTGATTGTGCTCACGCATGATCTGCTGCGCAACCTGTGCGGTCATGAACGCGCCGTTCAGGTCAATGTCGATAACCTTTTTCCAGGTGCTGTACGGCACGTCAACGTCGTCGCCCATCAGGCAGACGCCTGCGTTGATATGCGCAAAATCAACCGTGCCCAGCTCGCGGATCAAATCGTCCTTGAGCGCCTTAACCTGCTCTTCGTCGGATACGTCGCAGTACAGCGGAACAATCTTCACGCCGTAGCGTTCGGACATTTCCTTGGCGAGCGGCTCCAGCCGGTCCTTGGAGGCGGGAATATCGACCAGTGCGACATCTGCTCCAGCCTCAGCCCAGGCTGCCGCGGTGTTTCTGCCGATACCGCCGCCGCCGCCGGTGACAAAGCCCTTCTTGCCCTTCAGCGAGAACTTATCCATGAGCCGGTACGAGGGGTCTTTCCAAGCGTCCTTGGGATATACTGCGTAGAATTCTTCTGCCATCAGGGTGCTCCTCCTTTTGATTCAAGCGCTGTCCTGAACATGCGCATTGTGTTATGAAAAACAGGAATATCAGTTTCGGGAGAACATAAAATTTTCATCAAAAATTTTATGCATCTTGTACAAATATGTCTGCTTTTCTTCTTCATGTTTTCAATATAACACCGATTGCGATGCTTAACAAATATCAAAATACTATTCACTGGATATAGCCAAAAGGCATATCGGAAGCTTTTGTTTGACAGGCGCGCTGATTTTCGATATGATGAAATCAAACAAATCAGCAAGTGGAGGGCGATACAGATGCAGCTGCAACAGCTGGAATATATTGTGAAAATTGCCGAATGCGGGTCCATTACCAGGGCAGCAGAGCAGCTGTTTATCAGCCAACCCAGCCTGACCAAATCCATCTCCCATCTGGAGAAGGAATACGGCATTCAAATTTTCATGCGCAAGCCGAGGGGGATTGAGCTGACAGACGACGGCAAGGATTTTGTGCATTATGCAAAGGGGGTGCTGACCGCTTCCGATGTTTTAAGAAAGCGCTTTGCTCCGCTTTCTGAGGAAGGGACGCACGAATCGCGCTTATTTGTGGGCACCCAGCAGGTTGACTTCGTCTATCAGCTGTTTCTGGAAATATATGAACAGAACCAGGAGAAAAATATTCACTATAACCTGGTGGAAACGGACCGCAACAGCGTGATTGAGCAGGTGCTGAGCGGGGCGGTGGATCTTGGTATTTTCGTCAGAAGCAGCGCGGATGACAAGACTTTTCTGTGGCATACAGAAGCAAAACGATTGGATATTCAGGTGCTTGCGCGGGCCGCTGTATATGCCTGCGCAGGGCCTAAAGCGCCTTTTTATGAAAAAGAATTTATCAGCACGGCGGAAACAGAAAACAGCACATGTATTGTGCTGGATATGGGTCCGCGCGCAAAGGAAGACAAGTGTTTTGGCTCAACGCAGCACCATTTCAATCTGAATCGTGTTGTTTTCTTCAATACAATCAGCGCATGCGAAGCCTTTTTGGCAGAAACAGATGCGGTATTATTTGTCGCCAAATGGGCGATCGGCTGTTTCAAAAATCCGACGCTGCGGTTTTTCCCTGTTTTGCCGGAGAAAAAGAGTGAACCGGCGCCGGTAAATGAGCTTCTGCTGGTCCGGCGGGCGGGGGAGCCGCTCAACCCGACGGAGCGGCAGTTTATTTCGCTTTTGGAGCAATATTTTGCGGCGGAAAGAGGCTGAGCGCAGAGCGCGGAAGAGAACGTATTGCGCATACAAAAAAGACCGCCGCAAGCGATTGACGCTTGCGGCGGTCCTGGTACGCCCGATGCGATTCGAACGCACGGCCTTTGGAGTCGGAGTCCAACGCTCTATCCAGCTGAGCTACGGGCGCGGGTACAAAAACTATTATAACAGGCTTCCACCGTTTTGTAAAGTTATTCCGCAGCCGGTTTGGTTTTTTTCGGCTTTTTTTTATAACGGTCCTCTTCGGAAAAAACGCAACCGCAGTATTTCTGCATATAAAGCCCCAGCTCGCGCGCTTTGTCCTGTCCTTCGCGGAAACGGACGGAAAAATCGCGGTGCAGGTATTGCACACCGTATTTTTCCGCGGCGCGTTCAGCTGTTTCGCGCATAAGCGCGTGGTTTTGATAGGGGCTGACAAAAAGCGTGGATGTGAATGCGTCAAATCCGTGCTCGGCGGCAAAACGCGCGGTTTCCTCAAAACGCAGCGTATAGCAGAAGCCGCAGCGGTGGTCAAAATCCGGATAGATGCCCTGGATGAAGCGGCGCAGCCCGTATTCGTTTTCAATTTCCAGCTTAAGGCCGATGCTTCGCGCATATTCCACCAGCGTGTTTTTGCGCATTTTATATTCTTTCATCGGGTGAATATTGGGGTTGTACCAGAAGCCGACCGGCTCGATTCCCTCCTGCCGCAGCGTGTCAATGCAGACGATGGAGCAGGGGGCGCAGCAGATATGCAGCAATGTTTTCATGTAAAAATCACTTCCTGTCTGCCATTGTATCATATTTACGCAGCTATTGCAAAGTTTCCGCAGGATGGGTATACTGAAAAAAGGAAAAGCGGCGGAGACCGCAGAGAAATGTGGGCAGGAAAGTGAAAGGGGAGACGGAATATGGCGTCTATTGTAATCATTGGCGGCGGCCCGGCGGGGCTGAGCGCTGCAATTTATGCGGCGCGCGCCAACATGCAGGCGGTGGTGCTGTATCAAAACGGCGGTGCGCTGGAAAAAACCGAAAAGATAGAAAATTATTTTGGCTTTGAGCAGGCGATTTCCGGCCCGGAATTGCTTGCGCGCGGCAGGGCGCAGGCCGCACGGCTGGGCGCGCATCTGGTGCAGGCTGAGGTGACGGGCGTGGAGTATGCGGAAACGGGGTTTCAGGTGCATACAACGGCCGGCAATTATGCGGCGGATGCGGTGATTCTGGCGACGGGCGCGCCGCGCGCGGTGCCGAAAATAGAGGGCGTTGCGGCCTTTGAGGGGCGCGGGGTCAGCTACTGCGCAATATGCGATGCATTTTTTTACCGCGGCAAGGCGGTTGCTGTGCTGGGAAACGGCGAGTATGCGCTGGAAGAAGCGCGGGTGCTGCTGCCGGTTGCAGGGGCTGTAACACTGCTGACCAACGGCGCGGAAGCGCCCGCCGTGCTGCCGGAAGGCCTTGCGGTCGATACCCGTCCGGTGCGCGCAGTGGCGGGCGGCGAAACGGTGGAAAAAGCGGAATTTGCGGATGGCGGCGCGCTTGCGGTCAGCGGGGTGTTCCTTGCCTACGGCACGGCAGGCAGCGCCGAACTGGCGCGCAAGCTGGGCGCAGAGACCGAGGGAACGCGCGTCCGCGTGGATGAACGCATGGCGACCAACGTGCCAGGCCTGTTTGCCGCAGGGGACTGCACAGGCGGCTTGCTGCAGGTGGCCCGCGCCGTTGCGGATGGTGCGCAGGCAGGACTCAGCGCCGTCAAATTTGTGCGTGATGCAAAATAAAAAAACAGGAGGCAAAGCGATACGCTTGCCTCCTGCTTTTTCGTTTACAGGAAGAACTGATTTTCTTTTCTGGCGGTGTAGTGCGTCAGCAGCATTTCCCTGTGCGATAAGAAAGCGGCGTCTTCAAAGAATTTGGCCTGCTCGGGACAGGTTTTGATGCATGCCTGGCACTTGATGCATATACCGGAAACGGTGATGCAGTCCGCGTCAATGGAGCCCATTGGGCAGGCGGTTACACAGGCGCCGCAGCGGGTACAGCGCGCCGCGTCGGTCACAGGCTTGGCCTTGAGGAATTTGGCCGGCGCGCCGTCCATGCCAAGCGGCGTGTAATACGGCCCTGCGGGGCTGCTGCCCGGCACGTCAAGCGGCGTGTGTGCGGAGGCTGCCGCTGCCTTTTGCGCGGTGCGGCGGGCAAAATCAGCAATTGCGGCAAGGTCGTCCGCATCCGGCCGGCCGGATGCAAGCGCCTGGGCAAAAGCATGCTCGGAAACCAGTGCGGCTGCGGCAATCGGAAGAAAGCCGTGCGCTGTCACCTCGTCGCGCAGCTCGGTCAGCGCGTCGCCAAAGCTGCGGTTGCCATAGCTGCACAGCAGCACGGCCTGTGCGCCGCCGCCGGTAAAGCAGCTCTGGATGCAGGGCAGGATTTTGTTTGGCAGCCGCCCTGCATAAACCGGCAGGGAAAACAGCACAAGATCGTTTTCCGTAAAGGCATACTGCTGCTGACGCGCGGCCGGCGGCGTGATGTCCAGCTCGGCCACAGGGGCCTCCAGCTGCGCGCCAAGAGACTGGGCGGCGCACCGCGCGGCCGTGCGGGCGTTTCCGGTTGGGCTGAAATAGACGGCGGTAATACGATGAATGGCCATGTTTTACATCCCCTCTGCAATTCGGTTTGATAGCTTGAAGATACCACACCGGCGGATAAATGTCAATCGGCAGGCGGCAAAGGGAAAGCGCACATGTTATTCCTCGGTGCGCAGGCGCTCCACCACGCTCTGCCGCGCGGTGCTGCGGTACGCGGCCAGCGGAATCAGCAGCCCCAGCAGCAGGAAAAACGGCAGCAGCAGGGCAAGCGGCAGAATGGTGAACCGGTAAGTGAAGAACCAGAAGATATTGGCGCAGCCTGCGCCGATCAGCGGCCCAGCCACTACGCTGATGAGCAGGCTCAGGCCGAGCGCGAGCAGGGTGTAATACAGCCCTTCCAGCATCAGCATGCGCTTGAGCTGCCTGCCGGTCATGCCGATGGCCTGCAATACCGCAAATTCATGCCTGCGGGTGATGATGCCGGTGAGCACGGCGTTTAGGAAGTTGAGCACGCCCACCAGCCCGATAATCAGGCTGAGCGCGCCGCCCAGCGTGAGGAACATGGTGCGCATGCTGTCAAATTCAGCCTGATAGGTCTTTTTGCTCTCGTAGTCAAATAGCGGCTGTACATTTTCAGTATAATTGGCAAGGAAGGCCTCCATCGTGTCGGCGGCATCATCCTCGGTGTCGAACACATAGGTCATCACCGAATCTGTTTGGGTATCCTGCCTAAACTGCCCGGCGCCCATCACAAACTGGTCGGCGCCGTAATAGCGGTAGTCAAGCGAGCTGGGGATGAGTACCGCAGCGACAACCGTGTATTCCGCATCCCGATAGGCCTTGGCGCGCTCGCCGAAGCCGCGCTCACCGTTGTAAGCCGCATTCAACTGGTCGGGCGGGATGATTTCGCCGGTGTCGGTGTAGAAATACTCCACCTCTTCCACATAGCGCAGATGCACCTTGTCGCCCACCTTGGCCCAGTGGGACTGCTCCCTTACATCGCCGTAGTCGTCATCCGTATAGACCGCCGCGACCGCGTTGGCGGTGGGGTCGGAGAGTGCGGACAGGTCGCCGTCCAGCACGGTCAGCTTGGAGAGCGGGAAGTCCTCCATGCCGTAAAGCTGGGCGCGGTCGGCCAGCAGCCCGTCCGGCCCCTGCTCGGCGTCCGCCACCATTAGGTCGAGGGTTTCCGGTGAATTCCATTGCCCCCAATTCTTACGGTACCAGTCCTCGGTGATGAATTCCTGCACCTTTGACACTTGTCCGTAGATGCGGCCGGAGGCGGTGATGCCGTTCTGCGCGCTGATATCCGCAATGACGTTGTCGGGAACGGCTTCATCAGTAGTGCTGAAGCCCGAACCGGT
>NZ_JBMNUP010000117.1:0-5851 GCF_050946325.1 Agathobaculum sp.
GTGGGAATGCGGATCATCATGGTGGCCACCGTTGTCAGCGCGGCCATCAATGCCGCCAGTATCAAGTTTCTGATTTTTTGAGCAGACATGGGAAAAACCTCTTCCTTTTTTCTTTCTATGCTCCCATTATAGACGTCTTTTGGCATTCTATAAAGCGCCAGTTTATGTATTTTTAATAAGGTCAGATTGCCCAAAAGAAAGCCCCGCCGGCATCAGCGGGGCTTTGCTCTGTTTTACCGTTTGCTGGAACGCTTCCAGATGTTCATTTTTTCCGCGTCCGCAATCAGCTGCTCGCGGAAATCCGGATGTGCAATCGAAATCAGCGCCTCGGCGCGCTCCCATGCCGACTTGCCCTTCAGGTTAATCATACCGTATTCGGTGACGACATACTGCGTTGCAGAGCGCGGGTCGGTCACAATCGAGCCGTTCGACAGGGTCGGACGGATACGGGAAGCCATGGTGCCGTCCTTCTGCTTGAAGGTGGAGGACAGGCAGATAAAGCTCTTGCCGCCGTTGGACAGATAAGCGCCCATTACAAAATCAAGCTGGCCGCCGGTGCCGGAAATCTGCTTGGTACCGGCCGATTCCGCATTTACCTGACCGTAAAGGTCGATGTCCACCGCGTTGTTGATCGAGATAAAGTTATCAATCTGCGCGATTACGCGAACATCATTGGTGTAATCAACCGGAACAGAGGAGCACTGCGGATTATCATTCAGATAATCATACAGCTTCTGGGTGCCGGCCGCAAAGGCATAGGTCTGGCGGCCGCGGTCAATCATCTTCTGCGAGCCGTTGATCTTACCGGCCATTGCGATATCAACAAACGCATCCACATACATTTCCGTGTGTACGCCCAGGTCCTTCAGGTCAGACTCTGCAATCAGCGAGCCCACGGTGTTCGGCATGCCGCCGATGCCGAGCTGCAGGCAGGCGCCGTTCGGAATCTGCGCCACAATCAGCTCCGCCACCTTGCGGTCCACATCGGTGGCAGGCGCAGAACCAAGCTGCGGCATGGGGGCGTTGTTGCCCTCTACAATCATGTCCACCTCGGAAATATGGATGCAGTCCTCCATGCCGCCCAGGCAGCGTGGCATATTCTCATTCACTTCCAGAATGATTTTATCCGCCACATCGCATACCGCGCGCAGATGCGAAGCCTGCGGGCCAAAGCTGAAATAGCCATGCGCGTCCATCGGCGCAACCTGCAGCATCGCCACGTCTACATGGCCGATGTTTTCACGGTAAAAGCGCGGCAGCTCGGAATAGCGCATCGAAGCGTAAAAACCTGCGCCCGTTGCAATAAACTTGCGCTCAATGCCCGACATGTGCCAGGAATTCCAGGTCATGTGCGCCGCGGGGTCCTCAATCTGATAAATCGCGGGCACGCGCATGAGTACGCCGCCGCGGAAATTCACGTCATACAGATCGGGCAGGCGTTTTGCCAGCGCCTGGTCAAGCACATCCGGTGTGCCGACGCACCAGCCGTAATCCACCCAGTCGCCCGATTTTACAACTTTAACGGCTTCGTCCGCCGTGGTCAGCTTCTGCTGATAAAGGGTCTTGTAGTCCATCAATCAAACCTCCATATATGTATTCTCTCTCTTTGCTTTCGTTTATTATACTATATCCATACCCATCGGGTCAAGCAGGGAGCGGCAGCACATCTGCAACTGCCAAAAAGTTTTTCTTGATTTTCTCCGATAAAGTGATACAATGGTAAATAGCTTAGGCACCATCCATACTTAGGGAGGAATCTTACCATGAAAACAAAGAAGCTTTTGGCGCTGCTGCTTGCCGGCGCAATGAGCCTCTCCATGCTGGCCGGCTGCGGCAGCAAGGATGACGGCGCCCAGACCGACGCCTCGGCGGATTCCGGCAATTCTGCGGACGCCGGCGACACGGCGGACGATGCCGCGCAGAGCGATGTGGAATATGTGAAGAACAAGGGGACGCTGATCGTCGGCATCACCGATTTTGCACCCATGGACTACAAGGAAGAGGGCAGCGACGAATGGATCGGCTTTGACGCGGATATGGCCAAGGCTTTTGCCGAGAGCCTGGGCGTCAAGGCAGAGTTTATCGAAATCAACTGGGACAACAAGGTCATGGAACTGAGCACCAAGGCCATTGACGCGGTCTGGAACGGTATGACGCTGACCGACGAAGTGACGGGCAGCATGAACTGCTCGCAGCCCTACGCGCTCAACGCGCAGGTTGTCGTCGTTCCGGCGGACAAGGCCGAGCAGTACCAGGATGCAGAGTCCATCAAGGAACTCTCCTTCGCAGTAGAGTCCGGCTCTGCCGGTCAGGCCGCTGCCGAGGCGCTGGGGCTGAATTTCACGCCGGTGCAGACGCAGGCCATCGCGCTGATGGAAACCGACTCCGGCGCGTCCGACGCCTGCATCATCGACCTGCTGATGGCCGGCGCGATGATCGGCGAGGGCACCAGCTATCCCAAGCTGACCCACACGGTCAACCTGAACGAGGCGACGGGCGAAGGCTCTGAGGAATACGGCGTCGGCTTCCGTCAGGACAGCGATCTGACCGCGACCTTCAACGAATTCTACAAGTCCGCTTATGAAGCCGGCACGGTGGAAGAGCTGGCAACGACTTACGGTGTGCAGGAAGCCATCGTCAAGCCGCAGTAAGCGTTTTTCATTTAAACACGAATTGCTATAAGGCAGAGAGCGTTTTACGCTCTCTGCCTTTGCATGGCTTTTTAGAGAAAGAGGAAAGGTTTTTTCTGTTATGTTAGGTTCTGTCACTCTCACCCTGCTGGGCGGCTTTGCAACCACGGTCAAGCTTTTTGTGCTGACGCTGCTGTTCGCGCTGCCGCTGGGCCTGCTCATCAGCTTCGGTTCGATGAGCCGTTTTGCGCTGCTGCGCCTGCCGATCAAAACCATTGTCTGGGTTATCCGCGGCACACCGCTCATGCTGCAAATTATCGCTATCTTTTACGGCCCCGGCCTGCTTTGGGGCGGTGACCTGCTCCCCCGTTTTACTGCGGCGCTCGTTGCGTTTTCCATCAACTATGCCTGCTATTTTTCCGAAATTTTCCGCGGCGGCATCCAGTCCATCCCGCGCGGCCAGTATGAGGCCGGCCTGGTTCTGGGCATGACCCGTCCGCAGATTTTCTTCAAGGTTACGCTGCTGCAGGTCATCAAGCGCGTCATCCCGCCCATGGGCAACGAATTTATCACGCTTGTCAAGGATACTGCGCTGGCCCGCACCATCGCCGTCTATGAAGTGCTGTGGATGGGCGAAACTTTTGTAAAGAAGGGCGTGCTTTGGCCGCTGTTCTATACGGCTGCTTTCTATCTGATTTTTAACGGCGCGCTGACGCTGCTGTTTGGTTGGCTGGAAAAGAAAATGGATTATTTCCGCGCATAAGGAGGGAACCGAAATGCCAATCTTAGAGGTTAAAAATATCAACAAGCGCTTCGGCTCCACCAAGGTGCTGGAAGACATCAGTTTTTCACTGGAACGCGGCCAGGCGCTCGCCGTAATCGGCTCGTCCGGTTCGGGCAAGACGACGCTTTTGCGCTGCCTGAACTTTCTGGAAACGCCGGACGGCGGCCAGATCTTCGTCAACGGCGAAAAGCTGTTTGACGCGGCCGAAACCAAAAGCCAGTCCGATGCGGATATCCGCAAAAAGCGGCTGCACTTCGGCATGGTATTCCAGTCGTTCAACCTGTTTCCGCAGTATACCGCGCTGGAAAACGTCATGCTGGCCAGCCTTCTGCTTGCCAAAGAACGGCCGGATTATAAGCAGAACAAACGCGCCATCCAGGAAGAAATCGAGCATCACGCCATTGAGCTGCTCAGTCAGATGAGTCTGGAGGGCCGCATGAGCCACTATCCCCACCAGCTCTCCGGCGGCCAGCAGCAGCGCGTGGCCATTGCCCGCGCGCTCGCGCTTCAGCCCGACATTCTGTGTTTTGACGAGCCCACTTCGGCCCTTGACCCCGAACTGACGGGCGAAGTGCTTCGCGTTATCCGCGGTCTTGCCGAAAAGCACACGACCATGATTATTGTGACGCATGAAATGAACTTTGCCCACGATGTGGCCGACCATGTGCTGTTCATGGACGGCGGCCTCATCGTTGAAGAGGGCACACCCGCCGAGCTGTTTGAAAACACCCAAAACGAGCGAACAAAGGCATTTTTGAGCAGTTTTTCACAAAACAACTAAAGCGCGCAGCCTGTGGTAAAAACTTTTCAGCATTTTTCACAAGAAGCCATTTACAAAAGAAAATAAATACGATAAAATAGTCCCGTAAGTGCTTTGCGGGACTTTTTATTGTTTTTTTGTACAGGAAACGTTGGTTATTTTTTGATGATTTTTTTGTGCGTTTGTGTTGAACTCGTGGCATAGATTTGCTACAATAGGAATGCAGGACCTTTTATGTCCTGACAACTGCGTAAAAAGCCAAAACGGCCTTTTATAAAAATCAGAATAGGAGATGTTCCACTATGGCTATGGATGCTTTCAGTAAGTCCCTGATGCAGGACAAGAGAGAGATTGTCATTGCCCCCACCATTTACAAATTTTCCAACTTCGGTGATTTTGCCGAGGAGTTCAAGCTTGGCGAGCGCGACGTCGTTCTGACCAACGAGTTTATTTACAAGCCCTTCATGGAAGAGCTTGGCCTGAAGAGCCAGTTCGTTTTCCAGGAGAAGTTCGGCGCTGGCGAACCCTCTGAGGCGATGATCGAGACCATGTACGAGGCGATTCCGTACGAATCCTACGACCGCGTTATCGCTGTCGGCGGCGGCGCTATCATGGACCTGTGCAAGCTGCTCGGCTGCAAGCGTCCCGCTTCTGTACATGAGCTGTACTTCAAGCGCGAGCCTGTTGTACATGAGAAGGAAGTTATCGCTATCCCGACCACCTGCGGCACCGGCTCCGAAGTAACCAACATTTCGGTTGCCATCGTCAAGGACGAGAAGGACGGCAAGCTGACCGGCGGCGAGACCAAGCTCGGCCTGGTTTCGGACGATATCATCCCGAACAAGGTTTGCCTGATTCCCGACCTGCTCAAGACCCTGCCGTACCGTCCGTTCGCATCCTCCGCGATTGACGCGCTGATTCATGCGACCGAGTCTTTCCTGTCCCCGCACCGCAAGACCACCACTTCTGAAATGTTCTCCGTCAAGGCGATGGAGATGATTCTGGAAGGCTTCCGCCGCATTGGCGAAAATGGTCCGGATGCACGCCTGGATTACCTTGATGAGTATGTAACCGCTTCTCTGTACGCCGGCGTTGCCTTCCTGAAGGCCGGCTGCGCGACCGTACACGGCATGTCCTTCCCGCTCGGCGGCACTTATCATGTACCGCACGGCGAGTCCAACTATGCCCTGTTCGGCAAGATTCTTGAAATCTACGACGAAAAGAATCCGGACGGCGAGATCATGCGCTTCAAGGAACTGATCGCCCGCATCACCGGCTGCGAAGTCAAGGACGCTATCCCCTACCTCAACGGCCTGCTTGAAAAGGTTCTGCCGCTCAAGCCGCTGCATGAGTACGGCTTCAAGGAAGAGGACATCAAGGGCTTTGCCGAGTCTGTTGAAGCAAACCAGCAGCGCCTGATCACCAACTCCTACATCACCCCGTGGACCAAGGATCTGAGCGAGCGCGTTTACCGCGAGTGCTTCTGATTTGATTTGTTGAAAAAATGGGGCGGAACATCTCTTTCCGCCCCATTGCAGTCACCTTTACGCCATAAAGAAAGGATCTGTATCAAAATGATGACAAGAGAGCAGTACATCGAATCGCTGCGGAGCCTGAAGCTGAACCTGTACCGCCAGGGCCAGAAGATTGAGAATGTAGTAGACGATCCGGTAGTAC
>NZ_JBMNUP010000118.1:0-5820 GCF_050946325.1 Agathobaculum sp.
CGCAGCAGCTCCGTCTCCGTCGCGGTAAGGGAGTGCGTTTCTGCAAACAGCGCGTAAACCAGCTTTACGGTTTCCCCCTCCTCCGGGATCAGCTCCAGCATACACGCTTTTTTTGCTTTTCCGTCCACCGTCACCGTCCGCACGCTCTTTGAACAGTATCCCGTGGGCGTTGTCCCGCCGAGCCAGCGCCCGGTTTTTGCAAGTTCATGCATGTTATCCCGGATGCGCTCCGCGATCGTCTCCCTTTCCAGCTGCGAAAAGACCGAGGCAATGTACATCATCGCACGCCCCATGGGCGTGCCCGTATCGAATTGCTCCTTGATTGAAACAAAAGCGATATCCAGTCTGCTCAGTTCTTCGATCAAGCCCGAAAAATCGCTGATGTTCCGGCTGATGCGGTCCAACCGATACACAACGACCGCCTTGAATTTCCGCTCCCGCGCGGCCCGGAGCATACGTTTGAACGCGGGACGTTCCAGGTTCCCGCCGGAAAAGCCCTCATCTTCGTAAACTGCCGCCGCGTCTGCGTCCGCCTGTCCATGGTTTGCCCGGATATATTCGCGGCACAGCTCGATTTGGTTACCGATGCTTTCTCCCTTTCCCGTGAATTTTGATTTTCGGGAATAAATTGCTATCTTCCCTTCGCTTGCGCGCATGTTCCCGCCTCCGTTTTATGATATGAGCCCCGCCCTACTCTATCATATGCTCCGCCGTACGTTCTAAGCCCGCGATGTGCGCAAAGCCCGCCGCATCCTCCTCTTTAAAAAACACAGGCACCCCGCCGGTGAAGACCGGCGGGGTGCCTGCCCGGAGGTTATCCCGCATCCGCATGGACGCGTTATTTCCATTCATGCTGTTTTACCTGTGTGCTCTACCCATTGCGTCCTTTTCTTTTTGCAGCCGATGAACCCGGTGAGCTGCAAAAATGAAAGCCCATAACGGAACACATGCTTTCCAGCAGGCACATCCACAGCGCGCGCACCGCGTCCAGCAGAGTGATCTGCAGGTTCTGCGTGTAGATGCGCTGAAAAAACGCGGTAAGCGTCATCACTGCGCCGTAAATGGTGTACAGCGCAAAATACCGTACCATAAACGGAAAATTCAAAAAACAAAGCAAGCGGCCAAACCCACCGTGAGGATACCGAAAACCTCTATCGCAGGCGAAAGCATCTCGAACAGCAGGTAATACATATACGATACCCAGCTCACAAGCCCGAAACGCGGGTTTGCAAAAATCTGCGGATAAGCTGTCATGCTCTGGGACAGGCCCAGATACCAACGCCGGCGCTGCTTCATCAGGTCTTTCATATTGGACGGCGCCTGGCTCCAGCATACAGCGTTGGGCTCGTACCGGATGGAATACCGCTGCCGGTTGTTGCGGCAGTACACATGGAGCTTGACAACAAGCTCCATGTCTTCGCCCAGCGTGCCCGCATCGTAACCTCCCGCCGCCACCACAGCATCTTCTTTAAACAAACCGAACGCACCGGAGATGATCAGGGTTCCGTTGAACTCTGTAATATCCTGGCTTTGCGCCAGCTCCAGCAGCGCGCCCCCACGCCCTTCCGAAAGCGCCCGCCAGGAAAACAGGCCTTTTGTGTCTCTCCGCGCCGCCCTCTGCGCACAGCCCGGGAGCCCCATCATCGCAAACAAAACACACGCCAGCGAAAAAATGCCATTCCTTTTTTCACGCGCATGAAAGCCTCCTGTTTTATTGACTTTATACAATTTATAATTGTATAGTTTATGACAAGAATCAAAGTCAATAAAACCCCTGCGTTTTTCGACTTTGTTCTCCTGAAACAGCTGTTTTAACCGGTCTTACGTCCTGTTTTGCGCCAAAAACGAAAGCCGGGGCCGCCGCCCCAGCTTTCACTTTCTTTATTTCTCCAGTATTTTTTGAAGATATTCCGCGCTTCGCCGCGCATCCTGCAGTCCATCCGGAGAGGGTTCATCGTTTTCAACGATCAGCCATTCCTTGCCGCAGTCTGCTGCGGCAAGGCAAATCTCCGGGATATCGGCCTCTCCTTCGCCCAACGCACAGGGCAAGGGCTTCGATTTTTTTCCGTCCTTGATATGCAAAAGCCCGATGCGGCTGTTGTTCTCGCGCAAAAAGCGCGCAGGGTCCAGCCCCGCGTAAAACACCCAGTACAGATCCGCCTCCAGCGGCACAGCCTGCATGATATGCTCCAGCGGCAGCGCCGCGCAGCCGTCCACGGGGCGCAGCTCATGGGAATGGTTGTGGTACAGGATGCGCACCCCATGCGGCTCCGCCGCTGACTGCGCCGCCTGCAGCACACGGACCGCGCGGGCGACCGCCTCCGGGCTGTCTGCCGCCGACCACGCCATCGCCACCGTATCCAGCCCCAGCACCTTGGCGTCCTCCAGCACACCGTCAAGCTCCTGTTCCATGGCGTCCAGTGAAACATGGCAGCTCAGGGCGTGCATTCCCGCCTGCTCCACGATCTGCCTGACCCTCGGAGCCGGGATATCGTAAAGCCCCGCAAACTCCACGCCTTCATACCCCATCTGCCGCAGATGCAGCAGGGCATCCGCCAGCGTTTCCTCGTCCCGGATGATATCCCGTAGCGTATACAACTGAATTGCAAGCTTCATTTCATTCCTCCGGCTTCACAGCCCTGTGTTCTTTTGCGGAAACAAAAATCGCGTCGATCACACGCATGACGGCGAGCATCTGCCGGTGCGTGACGGCCGGCTCTCTCCCGCCTTGCTGTGCGTCGCGGAAATTGACATAATAGTCCCGCGCGTCCGTCTGTACCTGCGGCAGGGAAAGCGTCTCCACTGTTTCCCGCGGGCGGGGCGCCATGGTACGCGTGGGGCCTGCGGCCGTATACACGATGCCCTCGTCCCAATGCATCTCTGTGTTTTTCGCGCACACCATTTTTCCGCCGCAGGCGAAGTCATCCACCTGCAATGTGCCTTTTTCACCGGAAACATGCCAGCGCGGCAAGGGAATGAACGTATAGGTATCCACCTCCACCAATGCGGAAAGGCCGTTTTCAAACCGCAGCATCACTTTAAAATTGTCGTCCACCTCGGGAAATTTGACGCTGAGCAGATGGGCGTATACCTCGCGGACCGGGCTGTCCGCCAGAAGCAGGAGCTGGTCCAGCAGATGGACGCCCCAATCCAGCAGCATGCCGCCTCCCGCCTCCTGTGTGCAGCGCCAGTCCCCCGGGATGCCCTTCGCGCCCTGCACACGGCTTTCAATGTAAAACGGGCAGCCCAGTGCGCCGCTTTGGATGCACTCACGGACGATGCAAAAATCCCTGTCCCAGCGGCGATTCTGATGTACGGTGAACAGCATTCCGGTCTGCTCGCTCACCGCAAGAACTTCCAGCAGGTCCCGGCTGTTCATCATCACCGGTTTTTCGCACAAAACGTGCTTGCCCGCGTGCATTGCCGCGACAGCGAGCGGCTTGTGAAAGTTATTCGGCACCGCAAGGATAACCGCGTCAACGTCCTTCCGCATGAGCAGTTCTTCCAGCGAATCGCAGACATCGCGGCCCTCCGCCCGTGCTTTCTCTCTTTTTTCCGGCGCAATGTCATATACGGCGGATACGGCAAAATCCGGCATCGTGCCGATTTGCTGCGCATGATAATTCCCCATGGCCCCGTAGCCAATCAACCCAAAACGATACATGTGCTCACCTCATGCCCAGTACACGTCCGCTGTGGGCGCGTCGAAAATCATCGTGTCCCGCAGCACTCGGATGGCCTTTTCCAGCCCTTCTTTCTGGCTCATCAGCGCGTCCTCGTGTTCAATGGAGATCACGCCGTCATACCCGGCCTGCTGAAGAGCGCTGAAAATGGCACGCCATGTCTGTGCCCCGTGCCCGTAACCGACCGTGCGGAACAGCCAGGGGCGTGCCGCCGTATCGGCGAAGCCCGATGTGTGAAGCACGCCGTTTACAGCCGTATTATATGGGTCTATGTAGGTGTCCTTGGCGTGGAAATGGTAGATACAGCCGCGCAGCGCGTGCACTGCCGCCACCGGGTCCACTCCCTGCCAGAACAGGTGGGACGGGTCCAGATTGGCACCCACCGCATCTCCCACGGCCTCTCGGAGACGCAGCATCGTCGGCACGTTATACACGCAGAAGCCCGGATGTATTTCCAGCGCCACGCGCACATGATGCGCCTTTGCAAACGTGCCCGCCTTTTTCCAGTACGGAATCAGTTTTTCCTCCCACTGCCAGCGGCGGATCTTTTCGTAGTCTTCCGGCCATGTAGCCACCGCCCAGTTGGGATACTTCGAGGTCTCGCAGTCGCCCGGGCAGCCGGAAAAGGTAATCACGGTTTTAACGCCCAGCCGTTCGGCAAGCAGAACGGCCGCCTCAAATTCCGCATGGGCCGTCCCGGCTGTCTCCTGGTCGGGATGAAGGGGATTGCCGTGCACGGCAAAGGCGGAGATCGTTAGGCCGTGCTTTGCCACGGTCGCGGCAAACTCATCCGCCGCTGCGGGGTCGCCCGCCATTTTCCGCGCGTCGCAGTGCGCGGTCCCCGGCGAGCCGCCGCAGCCGATCTCAACCTGCTGCACGCCCTGTTCCTTCAAATATCTGCACGCCTCGTCCAGAGAAAGCGAACTCAGGCAAACTGTCATAACACCCAGCTTCATTTCTGTTCCTCCTTACTTAAAAAAACACAGGCCGGCCGGTACGGGCCGATTCGTAGATCGCGTCCAGAATACGAGTGACCGTGAGCGCCTGTTCGGGCTTCACAGTCAGCTCGCCCTTGCCTTCCACCGCGTCTGCAAACACCATCTGCTCAAGGTCGGCCGCATCCAGCTGCGCACCGTCAAAGAACGCCACAGATCCGGCGTCCAGCTGCGGCTTTTCCACATACTGCCTGCCGTGCCGCACGCCGTTGATGCGCAGGCCGTCCTCCATATCCGCGCCGGCCTTTGTTCCGCACAGGACAGTCTTTGCCTCGTTGACGTCCAGCGTATTCAACGCCCAGCTGGATTCCAGTACCACCGTCGCTCCGTTCTCCATCACAACGAAGCCAAACGCGCTGTCCTCGACCGTGAATGCCTCCGGATCCCAGTTGCCGAAAGCATTGCCCTGGTCCGTATCGCCGTTCAGCTTATGGTATACGCTTCCCACGGCATATTTGGGCTTATAGTTGTCCATTGTCCACAACGTCAGATCCAGCGCGTGTGTACCGATGTCCACCAGCGGCCCGCCGCCCTGCTCCTCTGCGTTCAGGAACACGCCCCATGTCGGCACGGCACGGCGCCGCAGCGCCTTGGCCTTCGCATAATAGACCTCGCCCAAGCGCCCCTCCTCGCACTCCGCTTTCAGGAACTGGCTGTCCGGACGGTATCGGTTCTGGTAGGCGATCGTAAGAAGCCGGCCTGTCTCGCGGGCCGCGTCCAGCATTTTTTTGCCTTCCGTATAATTGATGGCCATCGGCTTTTCGCACATCACATGCTTGCCGCTGTGCAGCGCGTCCACCGTGATAAAAGAATGCGAGCGGTTGGGTGTACACACATACACCACGTCCAGCTCCTCCGCCAGCAGCTCCTTGTAATCCGTGTATACCCGGGCGCCCGGCGCGCCGTATTCCGCAGCTGCCTTTTCGGCCCTTTCCCGGATGATGTCACAGAATGCGACCATTTCCATGCGGTCCACTTTCCGAATCGCCGGCAGATGCTTGTTGTTTGCAATGCCCCCGCATCCGATGATTCCTGCTTTGATTTTCATTTCTGTTTCCCCCTTAATCACAATCGCCGAATTTTTTCAGAATGCGTCCAAACGTTTGCATCTCTGCTATAAATCAGTATAATGAAAGCAGTGC
>NZ_JBMNUP010000119.1:0-5798 GCF_050946325.1 Agathobaculum sp.
TAAAATTTATGAATTTTTTGTGAATCCACGCAGTGCTTATTTCGTATTTTTAGCAGAGTTGCGCGGAGAGTGCTTAAAATACATATAGAGATCGCATTTCAGCATGCCGTTATACAATTTACGACGCTTATCCGCTTTTCTGCCATAGCAGCGCTCAAACAACGGATCAGAGCTGAGAATATACTGTTTCATCGGGGATTGCGCTGCCGCCCTGCCCAAACCGGCATACAGCGCCTCTGCCGACTGTACATCAAGCAGCCTTTCTCCATAAGGCGGGTTGGCAAACAGTATGCCTGCGCCGGAATAATCCCGCCGCAGCGCGTCCGCCTGTTCAAAGAACACGGTACCGGATACCCCTGCCTTGCGGGCGTTTTCTATAGAAAGCTGTACGCAGGCCGGATCAACATCGCTTCCTACAATATCGAATTTTTCCGCGCCGCGCGCAAGCTCCAAAGCATTTTCACGCGCACACTGCCAGGCAGACGGCTCAAAGCAAGGCCATTTCTCCGCAGCAAACGCCCGCATCAGTCCGGGCGCCCGATGCTGCGCAATCAAAGCGGCCTCTATCGCGATGGTGCCTGATCCGCAAAAGGGGTCGAGCAGAGGTTCTCTTCCACGCCACCGTGCCAGCTTTACCATAGCCGCTGCCAGCGTTTCCCGCAGCGGTGCGGCGTTTGCATTGGCGCGGTATCCGCGTTTATGCAGGCCCGCGCCGGATGTATCCAGGTATAACTCGGCAACATCGTGCATAATCGCAAACTGAATCTGATATTTTGCGTCCGTTTCCGCAAACCAGGAAATGCCGTATGCGCTGCGCAAGCGTTCGACCACCGCTTTTTTGATGATTTTTTGGCAATCCGGAATGGAGTGCAGTTGGGAATTTAAGCTATATCCCTTCACCGGAAACGCCCCGTCTTTCGGGATAAACTGTTCCCACGGCAGTGCGCGGACACCCTCAAACAGCGCGTCAAAATCGTCTGCCGGAAACGTCCCCAGGCGAATCAGCACACGTTCGGCGCAGCGCAGATTGAGGTTGGCCCACGCCAGCGTATTTTCATCGCCTTCAAACAGCACCCTGCCGTTTTCCGTCTGCACCGCGGTCAGCCGGCCGCCAAATCGCAGTTCATCGGCTACGATTCCCTCCAGTCCGAAAAGTGTTGGACAGCACATTGTCAATTCCATGTCTATTGTCACTCCTGTTCAGAAAAAAGCTCTTGCCGCATCTGCGGCAAGAGCCGGTCCATCTGCTCTCATATTATCCGCTTTGCATGCCTTTGTCAAGCATCGTTACCATGTGCATATTCTGGGAAACTGTGTTTTTTCAATACGCTGACCCAGGTAATGCAGCAATCTGACTCCGAGCAGACGCAGCACCAACGTATATAGAGCCGCTGCGCCAATCAGCGTACACAGCAGCGCCCCTGCCTCTGTGCGAAAAGCATTCCGAAAAAAACCATAAAAGAAGCGCGTCCAACCGAAAAGCGTTGCGCCGCATAATATCGGAACGCCAAACCGCCGAAAAGGATGCAGTGCAAATCGGCTTCGACGATGCAAAATACAAACATTTACACCAAAGGCTCCCGCACTGGTAAGCAGCATGGCCAGCAGATATCCATAGACCCCCATCGAAGGCAGAGCGCACCAACGATACAGCAGCACAATCTGCATACATTCGGCCAAAACGCCTGTAACAACACTCAGATGCTGCAATCCCAGCGCATTGAGCAAGCCGGCGGTTACCATTTGATAATAACTCGCAATCGCAACAGCGCCCAAAAGAGAAACATATTCCGGCGTCAGCGGCTGCCGGAAAAACAATTCGCTCAGGCGGGGCGCAAGCGGCACCAGAACAGCCGTGGCCGGAAACGCGATCAGGCCAACAGTCGTAATCGCTCTGCCGGTCAGCGCGCATACGCGCGCCCGATTCCCCCTTGCCTGGGCGGCAGTGACCGCGGGCAATAAAGCGGTATTCACCGAACTGACCAATGCAACCGGCAGCAGCAGCAGCGGCAGTGCCATACCGGAGATAACGCCCAGCGCTGAAAGAGCCTGCTCATAGGTCATTCCTGCAAGCATCAGCCGCTGCGGCAGCAGGATGGCTCCGGCAGAACTGATCAGGTTTCCAATCAGGGCAGATGCGGACAGCGGCAGTGCAATCCGAAAAAACTGTCCTGCCATCGCGCCGTTAATCTGCGTATGAAGACTGACGCCAGGTATGTTTTTATGAAACAGCCAGGTGAGCAGCAGCGCGCTAAAAATTTCACTGACAACCATCCCGGCAAAAATGAGCATAGCAATCGTACCATACTCATTTCCCCGATACTGAAACAGCAAAACACCTACTGCGCAAATGCGAACAAGCTGCTCCCCCACTTCGGATGCCGCTGTATACTGCATTTTTTCCAGCCCGATAAACAGCGCCTTAAAAATATTCTCCACTCCAGTCAGCGCCAGGCAAAGCGCAAGAAACGGGAATGCTCTGGCACATCTTCCATCGCCTAACAGCTTGATGGAAATGGGTTCGCGCAGCAACAGTATGACAGCCGTGCAGGCCGTACAAAGCATGAAAAACGCAGAAAAAGACAGCCGAAGCACCGCCCCCGTCTGCTTCCGCTCCCCTCTGGCCCGGCTGGCGGCAGTCAGGCGGGAGCAAGCCATTGTCACGCCCGAAAGGCACCCTGCATTCAAAACCAGGTAAACCGAATTGACCAGGCGGTACACACCCAGGCCCTCTGCTCCTGCAAAATGACTGAGCAAAATTCGATAAAAAAAGCCAAGTGCTTGCAGCAGCAGGTTGCCGCACGCCAGAATGCTTGCATCATATAAGATGGTCCTTTTTTGTATTCGCACAGCACAACCCCATTTCACTCCACGATATGCATGGCTGCGCTGCGATATGAATAAACCCCTGCACATAAAAGTGCAGGGGCACAATTCTTTTAAATACGTTTTCCCATTTTTTCACTGTATTCAGCACGGAATGCAGCAAACGTTCCGTTATCCAGCGCGTCGCGAATTTCCTGCATCAGATGGTTATAGAACCACAGATTGTGCATCACCAGCAGACGCTGGGACAGCATTTCTCCGCTTTTCAGCAGATGACGCAGATAAGCGCGGGAGAAACGCCGGCAGGTCGGGCACTGGCAGCCCTCTTCAATCGGCCGGTCATCCGTCTGATATTTGGCGTTCATGATGTTCATTACACCGTTATGCGTGTAAAGATGCCCATGCCGTGCGTTGCGCGTCGGCATCACACAGTCAAAGAAATCAATGCCGCGGGCAACGCCTTCAATAATATTGGAGGGCGTCCCCACTCCCATCAAATAGCGCGGCTTGTTGACCGGCGCATGCGGCAGCACCACATCAAGAATATGATACATGGTTTCTGTGCTTTCTCCAACCGCAAGGCCGCCTATCGCATAGCCAGGCAGGTCAAGCTCTGCAATGGCCTGCATATGCTCAATGCGGAGATCGTCATAGGTGCCGCCCTGGTTAATGCCAAACAGGAGCTGATGCGGGTTAACGGCATCCGGCAGGCTGTTCAGCCGCGCCAGCTCCGCTTTGCAGCGGCCCAGCCAGCGGGTTGTCCGGTCAATAGACGCCCTGACATATTCATATGGGGCAGGATTTTCAATACACTCGTCAAAGGCCATAGCAATATCCGAACCCAGGTTGGACTGGATGCGCATGCTTTCTTCCGGCCCCATGAAAATTTTGCGGCCGTCTACATGCGAGTGAAAGGTAACGCCTTCTTCCCTGATTTTGCGCAGCGTTGCCAACGAAAAAACCTGAAATCCGCCCGAATCCGTCAGCATCGGTCCGTCCCAGCGCATAAATTTGTGCAGACCGCCCATCTGTTTGACGATCTGGTCGCCTGGGCGCACATGCAGATGATATGTGTTGGACAGCTCAACCTGGCATCCCAGTTCTTTGAGGTCAAATGCATCAACCGCGCCCTTTATTGCGCCTGCGGTGCCGACATTCTGAAACACCGGCGTCTGTACCACACCGTGCGCGGTGCAAAACTCACCTCTTCGAGCATTGCCTTCCGTTTTAAGCAGATGAAATTTTCCGATTTCCATAATTCCCTCTTCCATTTCCAATCAATAGAGCAGCATGCTGTCTCCAAATGAGAAAAACCTGTATTCTTCATCAATCGCCTGACGGTATGCATCCATCACCATATCGCGTGTTGCAAAAGCCGAAATCAGCATCATCAGTGTGCTTTCCGGCAGATGAAAGTTCGTGACCAGATGATCTACCGCTTTAAATCGATACCCTGGGTAAATAAAAATATCTGTCCAGCCGGACTGCGCCCGCACATGGCCGGTATCGTCCGCGATCGTCTCCAGCGTGCGGCAGGCCGTCGTGCCAACCGCCCAAACCTTGCCACCTGCATCCCGTGTCTCGTTCACCGTCCGTGCGGCAGATTCGTCCATCACATAATATTCCGAATGCATCACATGATCGGTGATCTCGTCCTCCTTGACCGGACGGAAGGTCCCAAGTCCGACATGCAGTGTGACAAATACCAATTTCACGCCCTTCTGTTCCAGCGCTGTAAGCAAATCCTCGGTAAAATGCAGGCCGGCGGTCGGCGCGGCAGCCGAACCGGGCGTTTTGGAATATACTGTCTGATAGCGTTCCGGATCATCCAGCTTGGCCTTGATATACGGCGGAAGCGGCATGGTGCCGAGCTGATCCAGCAGTTCCAGAAAAATACCGTCATAGTGGAAACGAATCAGACGGTTTCCGTCCGCCTGCACCGACTCAACTGTCGCGGTCAGCAGGCCGTCCCCAAAGGTCAGCTCCACACCGGCACGGGTTTTGCGTCCGGGCCTTGTCAGACATTCCCAAAGTCCGTCCCCCTTATCGGTCAGCAGCAATACCTCAGTCGGCGTCGTATGTCCCACCGCATGTCCCATCAGCCGCGCGGGAATGACGCGCGAATTATTGAACACTATGCAGTCCCCAGGCTGCACATAATCCAGCAAATCCCGAAAATGGCGGTGCGTTACCGAGCCATCGGCCCTGTCCAGCACCAAAAGACGGGATGCGTCACGCTGCTGCAGCGGGTGCTGCGCAATCAGGCGCTCGGGAAGTTCAAAATAAAAGTCGCTTTTTTTCATGGTGAAAACAAAGGCGCTTGCAGAGAAGCGCCTTTGTACTGTCCTCCTTTACTGCGTTCCGGTCAACGCGCAACCGAAATGCCTGTATAATAAAATTTCAAAATATCTTCATATCCAAACCCTTGTTTGGCCATAGCATATGCGCCCCACTGGCTCATACCGACGCTATGCCCCCACCCTGAGCCGGCGAAGGTGTAGCTGTCCGCCCCTGACACAGGCGGGATATCCGGCTGCTCCGGATCTGCGGCGCTGGAAATCAGCACGGTTTTGTTTTTGTATCCCACGTCAAAACCTATCGCGCTGCCAATATCGCGCACCCGATAATAATTGTTGCCGTTCACGCGGTATCCGGTCAGCGAAATCGGTTCTCCATCTAAAACGATAGCTGATTCCGATGGTGTGCAGCTCTGAATTTCCGTTGAACCGGCTGCCGCCATTTCGCCGCCGACGGTCTGATAGGCCGCGCCGGAAGTCAGGACGATGCGGTTATTGGCGCCATCCCAGGTGACGTTAAACTGGCTGTCCGTTCCGTTCAGAATAAAAGCGATGTCACGCAGCTTGTAGTAATTCTCGTCCTGAATGTTCCATCCCTGCGGCGAAACCGGCTGATCATCGAGCGTCACCTTATGAGTTGACGGCGCAATGGAAAAGCTGCGGCTTTTCTGAACC
>NZ_JBMNUP010000120.1:0-5710 GCF_050946325.1 Agathobaculum sp.
GTAAAGAAGGTTGAAGGGACCGTATACCAGCCCTGCGCGGCTTTCGATATATCCGTGGCGCAGCAGGCACCAGAGGGACTCCACCACAACGCCTGCAAAACTGCCAATGAAGCAGACCAGCAGCAGCTTATATGCGTTGATGCCCTGGGCAAAATAATCGGGCTGCCGCTCTTCCAAATCAATCGTGCCGTTTGCCGGCGGATTGGGCAGATACCATTTGCGGTTGCGGCTTTTCTGCATAT
Source organism: Agathobaculum sp. (assembly GCF_050946325.1). Lineage (GTDB taxonomy): Bacteria > Bacillota > Clostridia > Oscillospirales > Butyricicoccaceae > Agathobaculum. Next base: position 243 of record NZ_JBMNUP010000120.1, read on the forward strand.
CATTGTAGCGGGCGCTCAGCTCATCTTCCATGGACATTGTTCGCTGATGCGCCTGCTTCAGGTTGCTGTTGACCTGCCTGAGCAGCTCAAGCTGCGCCTGAATTTCGGTATTCAAATTGGGATTGGCCTGCTTGGAAAGCGGCTCGGTGGCGATGCTGCAATAGCTGTTTTCAAGCTCTGCTTCCGCGGTTTCTACAGCGGAACACAGCTCGTTCGTTGCGCGCAAAAGCGTATCCTGCGCCGGATACGGCGTGCAATCCAGGGAAACGCCGGACTGGCCGGCAGAGGAAAGATCGCGCATAAGAAGTTCCTTTCTCAGAAATTCGGCTTTTGAGACAAGCATGTATCACTTGTTGCCATAATAGCACAGAAAAGGCATAAAAGCAACGCTGTGTGAAGAAGCTTCCCATGCTGCCGAAAAGCAAAAGGCTCGTCCGGACGAAGAAAATTGTGCCGTCAGGCGCATAGATTGGCTGCGGCGGGGCACACTGAAGCAATGGTTTGCGCACAAAAATGCGCCGCGGCCGGAAGGGAAAGGGATTATGATGAAGCACTTTATCACAGAGGATTTTTTACTGACGGACGAGCCATCCCGCAGGCTGTATCACGAATATGCGGAGAAAATGCCGGTTTTTGACTATCATTGCCATCTGAACCCAAAGGAAATTTATGAGGACAGGCGCTTTTCCGATATTGGCGAAATCTGGCTGGCAGGCGACCACTACAAATGGCGGCTGATGCGGGCCTGCGGGGTGGAGGAGCGGTATATCACCGGAGACGCGTCCTATCGGGAGAAATTTGAGCGGTTTGCCGCAATCCTGCCGCGGCTGATCGGCAATCCGCTGTATCATTGGTCGCAATTGGAGCTCAAACGTTTTTTCGGTATTGATACGCTGCTGGATGCGCGGACTGCGGACGATATCTGGCACAGCGCCAACGCGGTTTTGCAGAGCGAACAGGGCTCGGCGCGCGCGCTCATCCGGCGCAGCGGCGTGCGTGCGCTGTGTACGACGGATGATCCGGCGGATGATCTGCGGTACCACAGGCTGCTGGCAGAAGACGCATCTTTTTCAGTGCGCGTCCTGCCGACGTTCCGTCCCGACCGTGCGCTGCAGCCGGAGCAGGCAGATTTTGCCGATTATGCGCGCCGTCTGGGCGAAACGGCGGGCGTATCCGTGCAAACGATGGATGACTGGAAGACGGCGCTGCAAAAGCGCGTCCGGTATTTTGCGCAGGCCGGATGCCGCGCATCCGATCATTCCTTCGGCTCGCCCGATTTTACCGTCTGGAATGAAAAAGACGCGGAGCGGGCGCTGAAAAGCGCGCTTGCGGGCGAGAGACCGACCGACACGGAACTGGCGGCGTATCGCTCGGCAATGATGGACTTTCTGGGCGGACTGTACAGCGAGAACGGTATGGCCATGCAGCTGCATCTGGGCGCGCAGCGCAATATGAGCGCCAGGCTGATGCAGACCGTCGGCGCAGATGCAGGCGGCGACGCCATTGGCGATACGATTGTCGCCGCTTCGGTCGCGGCGCTGCTGGACCGGCTGCAAAAACGCGGCAGACTGCCCCGCACCGTGCTGTATCCGCTCAATGCGTGCGATAACGATAAGCTGATCGCCGCCGCAGGCAGTTTTCAGGATGCGGAGTGCCCGGGCAAAATACAGCTTGGCCCGGCGTGGTGGTTTAACGATCATTTTGACGGCATGACCGCGCAGCTGCGGTCGCTGGCCAATATCGGCGTACTCAGCGGCTTTATCGGCATGCTGACCGACAGCCGGTCCTTTTTGTCTTACCCGCGCCACGAATATTTCCGGCGTGTGCTGTGCGGACTGGTTGGCGGCTGGATGGCGCGCGGCATGGCGCCTGCGGATTACAGCGTGACGGGAAAAATGGTGGAGGACATCTGTTTCCGCAACGCCTGGTCCTATTTCCGGATGGATGCATGAGCGGAAAAAAGCGGGTATGGAAAGGAGAAACGCGATGAGCAAACGGAAAGCGGCCGGCGCGCTGACAGCGCTGCTGGCGGTATCCATGCTGACGGGCTGCACTGCGGCCGCCGGCGAAATCATCCGCATTGGGCATAACCAGTCGACAGGCCACCCGACGCATATTGCCCTGACGGCGTTTGAACGGTTTATCGAGCAGCAACTGGGCGAAAAGTATGATGTGGAGGTTTATCCAAGCGAGCTGCTCGGCTCACAGAACGAGATGGTGCAGCTGACGCAGACGGGTGCGATTCATTTCTGCGTGGCGTCCAATTCGCTGCTGGAGACGTTCAGCCCGGGGTATTCGCTGTTTAATTTGCCGTACCTGTTTGCCTCGGCGGAAGCATACCATGCCGCGATGGATGACGAGGGGATCACCGGACCGATTTTCACTTCGACCAGACAGGCGGGCTTTGCAGCCGTGACATGGATTGACGCGGGCGCGCGCAGCTTTTATACCGTATCCCGCCCGATTGAAACGCCGGCCGACCTCAAGGGGCTGAAAATCCGCACGCAGCAGTCGCCCACCAATGTGGAGATGATGCGCCTGCTGGGCGGGTCGGCTACGCCGATGGGATTTGGCGAGGTATATACCGCGCTGCAGGCCCGCGTGATTGACGGCGCGGAAAACAATGAAATGGCGCTGACCGACAACGGCCACGGCGACGTGTGCAAATATTATTCCTACGATATGCACCAGATGATTCCGGATATTCTGATTGGCAACACCGCCTTTCTGGACGGCCTGCCCGCAGAGGACCGCCTGATATTTGAGGAAGGGTTTGCGCTGGTCAACACCGTGGAGCGCGCAGAGTGGAGCCGCGCTGTGGAGCAGGCCAAAAAGAAGGCGCAGCAGGAGCAGGGCGTGCAGTTTCTTTATCCGGATACGGCGCCGTTCCAGCAGGCGTGCGCGCCGCTGCATCACTCCATGCTGGAGGCGCAGCCTGAACTGGAGCCAATTTACGAGGCCATTCAGGCATATAACGCGCTGTATCCGTCAAGTGCCCGGCAAGGAGGAGAGGACGAATGAAAACGCTGCGCAAATTTATTAGCCGCGGGCTGGAAGCGCTTGCGGGGACAAGCTTTCTCATCATGGTGGCGCTGACCTGCTGGCAGGTATTTACCCGCTATGTGCTGGGCAGGCCGTCCACCTGGTCGGAAGAAATGGTTTCTTACCTGTTCGCCTGGGCAAGCCTGCTGGGGGCGTCGCTGGTGACGGCGGGCCGCGGGCACATGAATATTCCCATTGTGGTGGAGCACATGAAGCCGGCCGCGCGCAAAGCGTTTGCAATCCTCGGTGAGGCAACCGCTTTTCTGTTTTCGGCGGTGATTTTGGGATACGGCGGCGTAAAAATTGCGGCGCTCGCCATGGGGCAGGCGACTTCTTCGCTGGGGGTGCCGGTGGGCGTTTTTTATACGGTGCTGCCGCTGACCGGCGGACTGAATATGCTGTATACCATACTGAATATTGCGGATATCTGTAAGCAGGAAAAAGGAGCGTGAGAGTATGGCGATGCAATCGCTGCTGATCATCCTGGTTGTGCTGGCGGCGCTGCTGATTTTGGGCGTACCGATTGCCTATGCGATCGGCATTTCCGCGCTGGCTGCAATTTTGCAGACAGTGCCGCTGGACGTATCGGTCGTCACCGGCGCGCAGCGCATTTTTGTGGGCATGAGCAAGTTCAGCCTGACGGCCATTCCGTTTTTTATTCTTGCGGGCAACCTGATGAACCAAGGCGGCATTGCAAAACGGCTGGTCGATTTTGTGATGGCGCTGCTGGGCAGAACACCCGGCGCGCTGCTGGTGACAAACATCGGCGCGAACGCGCTGTTCGGTGCGATTTCCGGTTCGGCCGCAGCCGCAGCCGCCGCGGTTGGCAGCATGGTGGAGCAGGGGGAACGGGAGCAGGGATATGACCCTGCGCTGTGCGCGGCGACAAACGGGGCCTCTGCGCCCGCAGGGCTGCTGATTCCGCCGTCCAACGCGCTCATCACCTATTCGCTTGCCGCGGGCGGCGTTTCGGTTGCAGGCCTGTTTCTGGCAGGATATGTGCCCGGCGTTATCTGGACGCTGGCCTGCATGGCCGCGGCGGTATTTTTTGCATTCCGCAAGGGTTACAGGGGAACGCGGGGAGGTTTTGACTGGAAAAACCTTGGTATGTGTACGCTGCGGGCGCTGCCGTCGCTGTCGCTGATTGTGGTTGTGATCGGCGGCATTGTCGGCGGCGTGTTCACCGCTACCGAGGGTTCGGCAATCGCGGTGGTATATGCACTGGTGCTCGGTCTGTGCTATCGGAATATTACGCTGCGCTCGTTTTGGAATATTGTGGTGGAAAGCACCCGAATGAGCGGCATGATTGTGTTTCTGATCGGCGTATCCAATATTCTGGGATGGGTTATGGCGTTTACGCAGATTCCGCAGGCCATCTCGGCTGCGCTGCTTGGCCTGACCAGCAGCCCCGTTGTGATTCTGCTGATTATGAATGTCATTTTGCTGATTGCAGGAACTTTTATGGATGTAACGCCTGCCATTTTGATTTTCACGCCGCTGTTTTTGCCGGTGGTTCGGAGTTTTGGCATGGACCCGATTCAGTTCGGCCTGATTCTGGTGTATAATTTATGTATCGGCAACATTACGCCGCCTGTCGGCAATACGCTGTTTGTGGCAATTAAAGTGGGAAGATCTTCTCTTTCCGGCGTAATGCCCTATATGCTGGGGTATTACCTGGTGATTTTGCTGGGACTGCTGCTGCTCACCTATGTGCCGGTGGTCAGCCTGGGGCTGCCGCGGCTGGCCGGACTGCTTTGAAAGACAGCGATTTCATGCCATGGAATAAGGCAAGGGTGCGCTTTTAAGCGCACCCTTTTTGCTGGGAAGGAAAACCGTATTATAAAAGAAATCGTAAGGGATTAACCGTTCATTTGAGGCGGCTGCATTTGAGAAGAAAAAGGCTGCTTTTCACTGCCGGACGGCATTGTGGGGGATCTACGGCCTGCGGACTGTGTGTCAAATGCAGGATTGAACGCATAATAGTTTTTGGCGTCCAGATTGTCCTGTACAACGCGCAGCGCGTCGCCGAAGCGCTGGAAATGCACAATTTCGCGTTCGCGAAGGAATTTGAGCGGTTCGCGCACGTCGGGGTCGTCGATCAAACGCAGCAGATTGTCATAGGTGGTGCGGGCCTTTTGTTCGGCCGCCATATCCTCAAACAAATCGGTGATGGGGTCGCCCTTAGACTGGAAGGTCATTGCGCTCCACGGTGTGCCTGAGGCAAACTGCGGGTAAATGCCAGTGGTATGGTCGATAAAGTAGGCGTCAAAGCCGCCCTCCTTGATTTGCTCGGGCGTCAGGTTGCGGGTCAGCTGATAGACAATGGCAGAGATCATCTCCATGTGGGCAAGTTCCTCTGTTCCTATATCTGTATCGAAAATGCACATCAGAAACCTATTGAAAATACTGCATTTTAAGGCTGATAC
>NZ_JBMNUP010000121.1:0-5697 GCF_050946325.1 Agathobaculum sp.
GCGTTCCGCCGGTGAAAGCGAAGCTGCTTTCCGGTATGCGGACGAAATCCGTTCCATCATTAACCAGCATTATCCCGATCAGCAGACGTATTTAATCGGCGTAACCACTGCCACGCAGGATATTAAGCAGACGCTTACCACGGATTACAGCTTTGTCAATGTTATTTCGCTGCTTGGCGTTGCACTGGTAGTTGCCATTACATACAAAGCGCTGCTGCTGCCGCTGGTTGTACTGATTCCAATCGAAGCCGCCGTTTATATGAACACCGCGCTCCCCTATATTTACGGACAGCGCACCCTGTTCCTCGGCTTCATCATCGTATCCTGCGTACAGCTTGGCGCAACCATCGACTATTCCATTTTGCTCACAGGCAACTATCTGGATGCCCGGGCACAGGGTGACAAGAAAGAGGCTGCAATCCGCGCGGTAACCGCAAGCGCGCAGTCTGTACTCACCTCAGGTACCATTCTGACTACCGTTGCTTATTCTCTCTATTTTCTGTCATCGGTTGATGCAGTCGGCGGTCTCGGTCAGCTCATTGGGCGCGGCGCGTTAATGAGCATGGCGCTTGTACTGTTTATGCTGCCTACCTGCCTGACAATTTTCGACCGCTGGATTGTAAAACCCGATTATGCAGCCAAGAAGCATGCAAAGATGAACCGCATCCGCGCGACCAAGCTTGTGCTGCCCCGACTGAGCGCGCTGCATCAGCAGCGGGTACACCTCCATGAGCAGATACGCGAAAACCGCCGCGCACTCCACCGCGAGGTAAAGGACAAGTGGAAAACCATGCTGCATATAGGCGGTAAACAAAAGCAAAACGACCAGACAGCATCCGATTCGACCGTCGATAAGGAGGAAAATGAACATGAAAGCAAATAAAATCCGCCGTCTGACGGCCTGCGTGCTGCTGGGTGCGCTGCTTCTGCCGCAGACTGCGTTCGCTGCCGCACCGGAAACCGAAACCGATGAGGCGGTATATGTCAATCTGGATTACTACGGTCAGCCAGAGACGACCCGTATTGTAAAAGGCGTCAGTCTGAACGGCCACACAGAGTTTACAGACTATGGCGACTATACCAATGTGTATAATATGTCCACCTATGACGAACCCGTTCTCGGTGATGGCAGCGTAGACTGGAGCCTTGCGGACAACGATTTGCAGCGCTTCTATTATGAGTGTATCCCCAACGGCGCAGAACCGCTGCAAATGCCGTGGAATTTCGATGTCTCCTACAAACTCAACGGCGTGCCGGTTGAAGCAGAAAAGTGTGCCGGCGCGAGCGGTCTGGTCGAAATTACCATCCATGCCGTTCCAAACAGCCTTGCCAGCGAATATTACAAAAACAACATGATGCTGATCTGCGCCACCGGCATTGATATGTCCAAAGAACTCTCTATTGAGGCGCCCGGCGCGCAGATTCAGTCAATGGGCTCGTACAAATTTGTGGTTTTCATGGGACTGCCTGGCGAAGAAAATACCTTCACGGCACGCATCGGCTCCAACTGTTTTGAAAGCATGGGCCTGATCATGTTCATGGCGCCCGCTACGCTGTCCTCCCTCGATATTCTTTCCGATATGCGCAGCATTAAAGACCGCATCGGTGATTCTGGGGACAGCCTGTACGAAGGGCTGAGCGACATGCTTTCCACCATGCAATCCATGAAAAACGGCCTCAATGTGCTGTCCGGCGGCATTGCCGGTATCAATGATGTGCGCCGCCAGTTGATTGCCGACCGCGGCACCATCGATCCCGCAACAGATGCGGCGCTTGACGCATTGGAGGAACTGGCCGGAAAATCCGATTCTCTGATTCCCGAACTCGAGTCAACCAAAACTACGCTCACCACACTCAACGCCACCGTAAACAGCATGCTCGGCACGCTCACAGACTCCTCGGAGGATGTAACAGAATATCAGAAACTGCTGCGCGACCTCAAAACTTCCCTCGGCAATCTGGATGATCTGCTGGACGACCTTTCGGACGAAACCAGCGCAGACTGGCTGTACCTGAGCGAGCTGCGCCGCGCCTTCTCCGACCTGTCCAACGATTCCGGCAATCTGAGCAGCGCCATCAGCAGGCTTCGTGCTGCGCTCGGCGCATTGTCCGGTTTTGCTCCGGCATTAATTGAAAACACACTGGATCAGCTCGTCTCTGCCGGCATCATCTCAGAAGAGCAGCGGGATGCCATTCTGGAGCAGTTGGATGACCTGCAGGGGCATACCGGCATACTTGCCGGCGAACTGGATAAAATCCTCAAACATCTGGAATCCGTGGCGGATAATTTGCAGGATCTGCTGTCCACGACGGAAAGCATTATCAGCAATCTGGAGGATATCAACGACGTGCTGGACGACTATGACGGTCTTGCGCAGGATTTCACCAGCGAAGGACAGCAGTTTGCCAAGCTGGCGGATCAGACGCTCGAACGTGTCAATAAGCTGCTGGCAGATATCCCCTCCCTTTCCGAATCGCTTGATTCCCTGACCACGGACGCCACATCGGCCGCAGACAAGAGCAAAGAGCTGATGACATCACTTGCCAATTCGCTGACCTCCGCCAGCGGCCTTTTGAACGCCGTGCAGCAGTCGCTGCGCTCTGTACGGGACAAATCGGACGCCAGCCTGCAGGCTTCGCTGGACGGACTGCTTGACGTACTGCAAAAGGCCACCGCTTCCAACAGTTCCGGCAGCATGCAAAACGCAACCGATTCCATTCATCAGGCGCTTGACGACGCGGAAAAGGATTTGGAAGAGGATACCAACATGCTCAATCTCGACTCGTCCGCCGAATTGCAGTCTGTCACCAGCGAGCGCAACCCTTCGCCCGCCAGTCTGCAATTTATCCTCCGAACCCGTGAAATTTCAGCAGATGATTCCGAAGAGGATGACTTCACCGCAGCTGCGGCCGAAGACGAGGGCGTGTTAGCCCGCATCGGGAATATTTTCAAAAAACTATTTTCTGCAATTTACAGCGTCTTTGCCTCTGAAGAATAAAATAAAGCGCCGCGTTCATCAGAACGCGGCGCTTCTCATATACTGATTCAGGCTCTATTCAGCGCCTCAATCGGCTCAATATACTTTTGCTGATAATACTTCAGTTTTTCACTGTATTGGCTGGTAGAGCGATACCCCTCACGCGCATAGGCATGCGTATCAAATTCCTGCGCGCCTTCGCTCAGCTGGATGGTATAAATCGCAATATTGGAGCAGTGGTCGCTGATCTTTTCCAAATCATGCACGATATCCAGGAAAGGAATGCCCGTCTGCATCGTACATTCATTGTTGCTCAACCGCTTCAAATGGCGGGTTTTCAGGCGCTCTTTCAGTGTATCCACAATCTCTTCCAGCGGCTCTACTGTGCGCGCCACCGAAACCGAGCTGGTCACATAGCCCTCTACCGTCAGCTCCAGCACCTCTGCAACAGCCATGCACATGGTCCGCAGCTCCTGCGAAGCCGGAGAGGAGAAGGATAGGTCTGCCTGCCGCAGTTCTTCCGTTCTCTCAAAAATATTCTGTGCATAGTCGCCGATTTTTTCAAAGTCAGACAGCGCATGCATCATCTCTGCGGATTGTCTGCGCTGCTCCAAAGAACGAATATTATGCATATTCGTCAAATAACGCGCAATTTCCACCTCTGCCTGGTCCAAAAAGGACTCATTTTTGCTGAACAGCTCTTCGTCTACTTTCATAGTAAGATCAAACAGCGGTTCCGTAGCCAAATGAAGATTTTGCTTGGCCACATCGCCCATATCCGCTACGCAGCGCTGCGCCTGGCTGAGCGCCAGCGCCGGCGTCTTCAGGAAACGCGGCTCCAGACGCGCCAGCGGGTCATCCTGATGCTCGCCTTCCGGCACACTGCGCTCGGCCATACGAACCAGCAGGCCGGTAAACGGCAGGAACACCAGCGTACAGGTGACATTGAACAGGCTGTGGAAATTCGCAATACCGCCCTTGTCAATCGGGTCCAGCCAGAACGGAAAACCAACGGTATATTGCAGGGCATAAATGCCGACAAGGAACACAATGGAACCAATCAGATTAAAATAGAAGTGTACCATCGCCGTGCGGCGCGCATTTTTGGAGCCGCCCAGCGAAGACAGGAACGCTGTAATACAGGTGCCGATGTTTTGGCCCAAAATGATTGGCACCGCCGCCGCATAGGTAATCGCGCCAGTCGTAGACAGGGCTTGCAGAATACCAACAGAGGCCGAGGAAGACTGAATAATCGCGGTAACGCCTGTACCAACCAGCACACCCAGCACCGGATTGGAAATTGCTGCAAAGAGCTGCGCAAACTGCGGCAGTTCAGCCAGCGGCGCAACCGAACTTTCCATCACCGACATACCGATGAACAAAATACCAAAACCGCTGAAAATATCCGCAACATCGCGCGTACGGCGTTTTTTGGCAACCATCATAAGGATAACGCCGACCAGTACAATAAAATACGCAAGATTTTTGGGCTTGAGCATCTGCATAAAAATATTTTCGCCCACTGCCGCGCCGCTGTCCAGACGAAGAATCTGCGCGGTAATCGTCGTACCGATATTTGCGCCCAAAATAACGCCTACCGACTGTTTCAGCGTCATGATGCCGGCATTTACAAAGCCTACCACCATAACCGTCGTCGCTGAGGACGACTGAATGACCATTGTGACAACCAGGCCCATCAGCAGCGCTGAAAAGATGTTGCCCGTCATTTTTTCCAGTGTTTTTTCCAGTTTGGACCCAGCAGCGCGCTCCAAACCCTTTCCCATTGTCGTCATGCCATAGATAAAAAGCGCCAGCCCACCGGCAAGCTGCATGATCGACAGAACATTAAAGTCCATGTGAATCCTCCGTTTCACACACATTTTACATCTCTTTATTTTAATCCATACACGAGTAGTATAGCTCAATTTATCGAAGTCTGTCAACGAAAAAACGGAAGGAGGAAAAAGCCTGTGCAATCTCCACTAATTCTAATTTCCACCAATCGAAATATCGGCAATTTATCTATATCCAGACAACAGTCCGAACTATACGGCGCTTGCCTGGAGGAGGCCGGCGGTACCGGCGTCTTATATACCCGCGGCAGTGCGCAGCGCTTGGCCGCACATTGCGATGCGCTTCTGCTTGCAGGCGGCGGCGATCTGCATCCCGCCCTATACGGGCAGGCGCAGACAACAGAAAGCCGGATTTCCATTGATACCACACGCGATGCCGAAGAGCAGGCGCTGTTTGAAGCATTTTTCCGCCGGCGCAAGCCTATTCTGGGCATTTGCCGTGGCATTCAGGCCCTGAATGTTTTCCTCGGCGGCACGCTGCGGCAGCATATCAGCGGACACATGCATTGCTGCCATGCGGTTTCATGCGGCGAATCGCTGCAGCCGCTCATCGGAAGCGCCCCAAAGGTCAACAGCTACCACCACCAGACAGTGGATTGCATCGCACCTGACCTGTCTGCTGCCGCCTGCGCGCCAGACGGCACCGTTGAGGCGCTGATCCATGTTTCCGCTCCCATTCTCGGTGTGCAGTGGCATCCCGAACGCATGGTGCCGCCGCACTGCGACGATGTAGAGGGTGAAAATCACCTTTCTCTGTTCCAATGGCTGATAGAACGGTGCTAAATCATTTCATAACACAAAAAGACCGCCTGACGGCGGTCTTTTTGTGTTCGCTTATCGATTCAGTCTGCCACATTTTCATCAAT
>NZ_JBMNUP010000122.1:0-5695 GCF_050946325.1 Agathobaculum sp.
CCTGACCCTGATCAGCATTTTTTGGGAATATGCCTGCCTGAACCCGGATTTCACCTTTTCGCAAAGCGCACGGAGCATGGGAGAAGCTTTCCGCGAAATTCGCCGGGAGGGCATCGGCAAGCTGCTGCTGTATGCGGCGAGGCAGGAGACGCTGGGCGTCGCCGTACACTATTCGATGGCGTCGGTGCACGGCACCACAGCCAACGGGCGGCGGATGGATTTTGAGCGCAACCGCCAGGGCTGGCTGGACGCGTTGGAAGATATGGGCTATCAATACCGTTTTGTGTCGTCGGCGCAGATCGAAGCGGTGGAATTGGAAAAAGGCGTCAAGCTTCTGATCCTGCCTTATTCCATTGCGGTAGGCAAAGCGGAGGCGCAGGCCATCCGTGCGTTTGTTCAGGCAGGCGGCGTGGTAGTAGGGGATTTCCAAACAGGCTTGATGGATGAACATTGCCGCAGCTATGATGCGGGGATGCTGGACGACTTGTTCGGGATCAGACGCCTGACGACGGACGCCGAACATTTCTATGTCTGCGAAGGGTTTACAGTCAATCCGGATTTTGATTATTTTAACTATGAACTGAAGCACATCCCCGGAAAAGAAGAGGAAATAGGGCCGGGCGTATGCTTTGCGGAAGTAGGCACCCGTGCCCAGGCGGGGACGGCAGCGTATATTGACGGCTTTATGAACCGCGTGGCCGCCGTGGTGGTGAACGAACATGGCGCCGGAAAAGGCGTGTACCTGAACTTTTCGCTTGCCGAGTATCCGCGTCTGCGCAAGGGCACGGACGGCGGCGCGGGCGTAAGGGACATTCTGCGCAATGTCATTGCATTGGCGGACATAAAGAAGCCGGCGGGCCTTTATACCGCTGACGGCAAACCCTATGAGAGCGGTGTGGAGAGTTTTTATTATTCCCTGGGAGAAAATCATGTAGTGGCGTTCCAGAGGGAACTGGATGAGGAAGTAGAAGTGAACTACGACGGCCTGACGGTCAACAGGGAAAACAGCCGGCCGCTGGATGTTCAAAAAGTGGAGATCCGGTTCGGCGGAGCCTGTCACATCTATGACATTCGTGCAAAGCAGTACCTGGGCTTTGGAGAAAAGGCGCAGGCCGGGCTGCAGGAGGGCGGAACGAACTTGTATGCGCTGCTTAATTACCGCGCCCTGGGCCTGACACTGGATGTGGCCGGAACTGTGTGCGCGGGGACAGAGGCTAAGCTGTGCGCGGAGCTGAAAACAGAGGGCGCAGTTCCCGGACAATGCGTGTTTGCCGTCAACGTCTACCGTCCGGATGGACGCTATGCGCCGCTGTATTCCATCAATGCGGCAGTGCAGGGAACGCGGCTGGAGCACGCCGTTCCCTTTGCGCTGAACGATATGCCGGGCATGTGGCGTGTAGAAGTAAAGGATGTATTGACAGGCGTGTCCGCCCAGGCGCAGGTCGAACTGGTGACGGAAGGAGAGATGTGATATGCGTATGGAATGGGCTTTGCCGCATAGTGCGGACGGCTGGCGCATCAAGCTGCGGGTCAACGATACACAGAAGCAGGCGGTGCTCTGCCTTGGCCACGGGAAAAAAGCGCCCATCAGGCTCATGGTTCGGCCCGACGGGGGCCTGAAGATGACTCACGGGCGTAGTGAACGCTTTTTGCCGCCGCCGGAAAAAAATTTGGCGAACTTTGCCGCACTGAACATCGAACGCTTTTTGTCCAGTGTGATTGTGCCATGCCGCAGCGGCACCGGTTATACGCTTGATGTGCGTCCTACGTCCTGCGGGCGGTACAGCGTGTGGGCCTATACGCCGGAAAATCCCAGAGGAACAGAATTTGCACGCGATTATTTTCCTGCGCCGGACGCCGCGGACATTGTTCCGGACGTACTGTGGCTGGAGCTTGACGTGCCCGGTGCTGTGGAAATTGAACAGGTGGAGGCCGCGCCTCCACTGCCGGAGGAGCGGCCCCATGCGCCGGCGGTATACCATGTCGGCCCCTCAAGAGGCATCAAGGACCTGCAGCAGGCGGCCTGGCTGGTCCGTCCGGGCGATATGGTGCTTGTAGACGCGGACTACCGGCATACGGGCGCGCTGGCCCTGCCTTATTCGGGACTGCCGGGGCTGCCCATTGTCTATAAAGGGCTGGGGACAGCGCAAAAACGGCCTGTGATCGATGGCGCTTTCGACATTTACGCGGTGGAGGCCTCAGGCCACTACACCGTGTTGGAGGGCTTTGAGATCTGCAATGCGGCCAAAGCCGGGGTGTGCCACCATGCCCACAGGCTGGAAATACGGGATTGTGTGATTCACAATTGCCTGATGGGAATCCTGAGCGATCAGGATATTGGTATGGGAGACTGCGAAGTGGACCGCTGCGAGGTTTACGGCTGCGGGCACGAGATGCACTCTCATCAGCTTTACATGGCAACAGACGAAGCGCGTTTCCCTGGCTCGGTTGTCAAGGTGCACGATTGCTTTATCCACGATTCACTGGGCGGCAACAACATCAAATCCCGGGCGCGGCGCAATGAGATCTATCACAACCGTATCGTAAACGCATATTATCACAATTTGGAACTGATCGGGCCGGACCCGGAGTTCAATCGTGCGCCCGGGGAACAGGAGGCGCACAACAGCGATATCTGGGATAATTATTTTGAAAATTCGCGTTGGTACCAGTTCCGGTGCGGCGGCGACGGGACGGGAGATTCCAACGGGACATTCCGGTTCGTGAACAATACGGTCGTTTCGGATTTTGTCGCGCGGGAAGAAGAGCTGCGCGTATTCCGCCTGATGTTTGGAATCAGGCGTATTGAAGCCTACGGCAACCGGTTCGTCAGCCGCGGGGAGCCGTCGTCCGATATGGTGCGGGAGATCAGGACCCGGTGGGTGGACGGAGACGCTTCGGAAAACCGGCTGCCGGGCCTGGAAAATGAAAACAGTATGGTGGGGGGAGAGATCCCCGCAGAAAGAGGAGAAAAATGAAAATCACAATTTGCAAAAGCGCCCAATCCCTGGGCACATGCGCGGCGGCGGACATCGCCGCGCGCCTGCGGGCGGCAGTGCAGGCGCAGGGAGGCGCGCGGCTGCTGGTGTCTACAGGGGCCTCGCAGCTGACAACACTGACGGCGCTTGTGGAAGAGGATGTTCCCTGGGACAAAATAGAGATGTTCCATTTGGATGAATACGTGGCTCTTCCGGAAACACATAAAGCCAGTTTCCGCAAATACCTGAAAGAGCGGTTTACCGGCCGCGTGCCGCTGAAGCAGGCCTGGTTTGTAGACGGCACGCGGGAAAACCTGGAACTGCTTACGCGGGAGCTCCGCAGGGCACCGGTGGATCTGGGGCTCATCGGCATCGGAGAAAACGGGCATATCGCGTTCAACGATCCTCCTGCGGATTTTGAAACGCGGGAAGCGTACCACATCGTGACGCTCAACGATACCTGCAAAAAACAGCAAGTTCGTGAGGGTTGGTTTGATACTGCGGCGGACGTACCGGCACGGGCGGTCTCCATGACGGCCTATCAGATCATGCAGTGCCGCGCCATTATCTCCTGCGTTCCCTATGCCGTAAAAGCTCCCGCCGTGCGTGACACGCTGGAAAGCCATGCGGTGACGAATCTGGTCCCGGCAACGCTCCTGAAACAGCATCCGGACTTTACGCTGTATCTGGACGGGGAGTCGGCGATGCTGACGGATGAAACCAGAATAGATCCGTTGGACGGAACGCTGGTGCTGGCGCACGAAAGCGACGGACGGAGGATACAGGCATGAAGATACAGGTGCTCAGCCCGAAAAACAGCAGACGCGACCTTTTTTTGACGCCAAAAAGCAGCAGTGCATTGGAAGCTGCCGGCACAGTGGCGTGGAATCTGCTGGGACGGCAGTATACGCAAGAGGAATTGGTGTGTGCGGTCCGTGAGGCGGATGTTCTTGTGACGGGCTGGGACTGCCCGCGCATTACGGCAAAGACCGTAAAAGCGGCGGGGCGCTGCCCGGGGCTGATTGCACATATGGGCGGCACGGTGGCTCCCTATATCGAACCGGAGCTTTACAGCATGGGGCTGCGGACGGTCTCTGCGAACGATATTTTTGCGAAGTCTGTGGCCGAAGGGACGGTGGCGGATATCCTGGCCTCGCTGCGGGATATCCCCTATTGGAACGCCGAGGTACAGGCGGGACGCTGGCGTCCGGATGACCACGGTTCACGCTCTTTATCCGGCAAAAAGGTAGGCTTGGTGGGGTATGGGACGATCACGCGGTATCTAATTCCGCTTCTGCGCGCGTTTGAAACGGATATTTGGCTGTACTCGGGCCATATGACGCCGGAAGCATGCGCCGCACTGGGGGTGCGAAAGGCAGAATTGGCGGAGATTTTTGCGGAATGCGACGTGATATCCCTGCATTGCTCACTCACGGACAAAACCCACCATCTGGTGAACGCGGGGCTGCTGCGGACCATCCGAGACGGCGCGTTGTTCGTGAATACAGCACGGGCCGGCGTCATAGACACACAGGCTTTGGAGGAAGAACTGAAGAAGGGCAGGTTCAACGCGGTGCTTGATGTATTCGATGAGGAGCCGCTGCCGGAAAGGTCCGCGCTGCGCGGCCTGCGCAACGTAATCTTGACGCCGCACATGGCCGGCCCGGCGGCTGATCTGTATGAGCCGATCGGTATGGAGATGGTACGGGAGATCGAACGCTGGCGCGACGGCTTTCCGCTCCGTTATGAGATCGGCCGCGAGGAAGCGTGCCGGATGACGGCGAAGGGGTAAACGTATGAAACTTTCATTTTCGACTTTAGGATGTCCGGATTGGAGCTTTGAGCAGATTGTAGAAAATGCGCACAGAATGGGATACAGCGCAGTGGAACTGCGCGGCGTGGGGAGCCAGCTGCGAACGGAAAAGCTTGCGTGCATGCTGCCGGAAAATCACGATGCCACCCGAAGCCTGCTGGATAAAAACGGTGTCTCGCTGTGCGGTGTGGGAACTTCGGTACGGTTTCACGACGCAGTAGAGTATTGGGATGCTCTGCAGGAGGGCCGGCGCGCGCTGGAGCTTTGCACGGAGCTGAAAATTCCGTTTATCCGCGTGTTTGGCGATGCGTTCCCGGACGGCGAAGCGCATGAAAATGTGGTGCGCCGCGTGACTGAGGGTCTGGCCTCTCTGTGCGCCTATGCGGCGTCTTTGTGCCCCGCCGCCCCGGTGCAGGTGCTTCTGGAGGTGCATGGAGACTTCAATACGCTGCCGCTGCTGCGGCAGATCTGCGATGCGCTGCAATATGCGCCGGGCTTCGGTTTGATTTGGGACGTGGAGAACAGCTATCTTTGGCATGGAGAAAATTTTGTTCCTTTTTATAAGGCGCTGCGTTCCCGTATTCGGCATGTGCATATTAAGGATTGCGTACTGAAAAACGCGAAACCGCATCCATGCCTTCCCGGGACAGGCGTTCTGCCCTTAAAGGCAATGATCACACAGATGCTGGCAGACGGGTATGACGGATATTTTTCCTTTGAATGGGAGAAGCGCTGGCATCCCGATATCCTGCCGCCCGAGCAGGCGCTTGTGCAATATGTCGGGTTTATGCGTGCGCTGGAGGCTGAAAACCAATGACGGAAGAAAAACAGGTCTGCCGTTGGGCGGAAGAAACGGCGCGGAAAATTTGCGGGAAAATGGCCTGGGTGCGCGAGCGAAATGCGG
>NZ_JBMNUP010000123.1:0-5670 GCF_050946325.1 Agathobaculum sp.
GAGGGCGACGGTGATCTTCTCCGCATAGTCCTGCACCGTCTTGATTTCTACCCACGCCCTCTGTGAAAGAGGGCGACAGCAAATATGCTCAAATAATCGGACATATTTACATCAAATTATATGCGAATTACCGACCTTTTTAATCGGTTTGTATAAAAAGAAAAGAGGGTGTGGCTATTTGTTCCCCCAATATCCGGAGAATCAGCCGTGCATTATGGTGCGAACCTCCGTGGAGAAGGATGACCGATAGCCGCTCGCACGGAGGTGTTCTACCGAAAATGTGCAACAAATCACTTTACTCATAAAAGCAGGATATCGTCTTGGTCCCATTGTGGTGCGCGTCCAACGTGCTCAACCTTGCTTTTGTATTGATTCCCCAACTGGTAAAAGCGCAGGCTATCCGTTTCCGGATCAATCAAAGCAATAAGTTTTGCCTTAAAAGCTGCATATTGTGCAGCATCCAGCAGGCACTCAAATACCGAGTTCTGCACGCGCTGTCCGTAATCGACGCAAACCTTGGCCACTTTGCGCAGGCGTTTGCGTCCGACAGCAGTTTCTGTATTAACATCGTATGTTACAAGAATTAACATGATGCGCCTTTCTTAGTGATTGCATTTTTATTTCCAGAAAAAAGGCGGGTAGCGTTCTAAATCGCCGCGCAGTGTACGCGCCAAAAGAAGTGCCTGGATATAGGGAACCAGTCCCCAAGGTGTCTTTTCCCCTAAAAACGGATGTTGGATGGTCTGCTGTTTTCGCAGCTGCCATACTTTAAGAAACGCGCGCCGGCTCTCATCTGTCAAAAGTACAGCGCCGTTTTCCTGTGTTTGAAAATGTTTGGCGGTTATTGTTTTCTGATTGATACAGGTTATTACAAGCCGATCTGCATATACTGTGCGCAGCTCCTCCATCAGATCAAGCGCCAGACTGGTGCGGCCGGGCCGGGGACGGTGCAGGAAGCCAACATACGGGTCCAGTCCCGCGCCTTCCAACGCCGCGGCACAATCCCGAGCCAATAGCGTATAGGCAAAGGAAAGTAATGCATTGACCGGATCTAACGGCGGACGACGGCTGCGTCCCGTAAAGGCAAAGGTATCACGTTGCTGCAGAATTAAACTGTCAAATCCATCAAAATACCGTTGAGCAGCAGCACCTTCCAAACCGCGCAGTTCTTCTAGCGTCATCGCATCCTCGATATGGGGGAGCGCGTCAGCCAGCTGACGGGAGAGGGATTTTAAACGATCTACCGGAACCCGTTGCGGATGGTCGCGGGTCGCGCGCTCCAGCACCCAACGCGCATTATAAACCTTGCCCAATAAAAATCCCTTGGCATAGCGGCAACTGACAGCGGGATCATCGGCTGCGCGAAATTGCTGCTGCCGCAGCAGAACATTACCCTTGGTTACTCCAACAGCACGGGCTAAAAAACGTCCGCGCGGTGTGAAGAAAGCCAGATCAACGTTTCGCTCGGCGCAGGCACCCATCAGTGCGGGAGATGCGCCAGGATAGGAGAAACAAAGAATGGTTTCCAGTGTATGCAGGGGAAAACGGGCGGTCTCCGTCCGTTCCTGACTGATAACAACGTTTTCTCCATCCAAACTCAGATAACTGTTTTCGGTAAGGATAAACAGTGTATTGAGCAGATTTCTCACTCGGCAGCGCCTTCTTTCAGGTGGTTTTGGACATAGTCAGCGGCATCGACACGACGATACAGGGCGGGAAGACAGAGATCTTTTAGGGAACAGGCATTACAGTGTTTGCCAGGCTTCACCTTGGGGGTATATCCGCGGGAAAAATAACCGTTCATCTCATCTGCGATGGCCTGTGTTTCCTGACGCAGTTCGGATGTCAGTTCTACCTGTTCCCGGCGGTGGGGTTCAGCATAGAATAACACGCCTTGGGGGATATCGCAGACCAACATCTCTTCCAGTGCCATGGCCTGGGCGCAGAGTTGCAGCCGATCAGCATTATTTGTCTTGGGCGCGCCATGCTTGTACTCGACAGGAACCGGACGCCAAAGCCCGGATTCTTGCTGAAGCGTTATGCCGTTTGGATCGGCTTGGAATTCCACAACATCACAAATGCCAGACAGACGCAAGCGATGGCTGATTACACGCATGCCGCGTACAATCAGCAAATCACCTCGCTTTTCACGGAGGGAGTCGTCATGACATCGTTCGTGCAGCAGGCGGCCTTCGACTGTACGCAGGTTTTCGGACCATTGCTGCTCCAAATGAATCAACGCCCATTGCCGCCGGCAGAAGCTGAAGTGCTGGATGCCGGACATCATCAGGTAATCACTTTGATCCATCAGGATAACCTTTCACAGGTAATGCCCTCTGGCAGATTTTTATCCACCCAGACGTTGTAATCGCTGTACTTTCGGGGAACGGTAACACCTTCTGCACGTGCTATATGAATCGCATCAAAGAGTTTGTGCGCAGGGGCGTTGCCGAGTTCGCTGTTATGCTGAAAGATAATCAGTTCTCGAACAGCCATCTTGCCGCGGGCAGCGCTGTGATCATTCTCAAACATGTTCAAAATCGCCTGCCACAGAAGCTGAAGGTCGTCTTCCGAAAAGCCGGTAACCTTGCGGGCGAGATTGGCGGAAACAAAGCCCTCTGCGCGGTAGAGTGCATAGGGTACAATATATTTCCGGCCCATCTCGGTGCCTTTTTTCTCTGCATCAGCCTCAGTTGTGATGGCGACACGAGTGATCGTGACTTCCTGCGGCATGATAGGATCAATGCTGCGCGCGAAGCTGAGCTGTACAGGACCGCGCACCTGACCGCAGTTTAAGGCTCCCTTGACAAAGGTGGTCATGACTGCGCCAAAGGTGCGGATATCGTAGAAGTTTTGGCACATAAAATCACGGATTTTCTGATCGAGCGTTGGGTCGTCTTTTTTCGCAGCTTTCAGATCTTTATCTACGCCCAGATAGGTCAGCGCTTCCGCGTCGCTGCGTTGGAGCGGCACCTGATCTTTGATGTAAATGCGGTAGCCGGGGGCATCTTCCTTGGCGGTCTCCACGTAATTGCGGATCTTGCGCTTGAGGCAGACATCTGTGACCAGACCGTAACCGGTTTCAGGATCGACACGGGGCATATTACCGGCATCCGGATCACCGTTCGGGTTGCCGTTTTCCACGTCAAACAGGATGACAAAATCATAGCGGTTTTTGATCACTTCGGACATGCTTACGATTCCTCCTTTTTCGATTTGGCATAGCGTTTCTGAGTTTCGTGATAATAGCCGAGCTGAAAGGCGCCCTGCTCAGGCAGAGTCATGCGGGCAGGAAGTGTCTGAGTGATGCGATCGATCAGATCGGCGATTTTCTTTTGATAATAGAGGCTGAGGCCGCCGTCCAGTTTTGCAAGATGTTTCTGTGCCAGATTGATCAGCAGCGGAAATACAGAGGCAGGTGTAGCGGAAGCGGCGTTGAAATAACGGTCTTTGATGGTAGCATTGATGCCCGGGTTTGCACTTTGCTGCACAGCTTCCAATACAGCAAACAGCCGGCCCAGCACATAGGGCAGATAGGTGCTTTGTTCGTTGAGTTCCACGGTCATAACCTCCTTAAGTTTGGGATTTGAGGAATTGCGCAAGTAATATGCCTTGATAATTGCCGCTTGTCCGCGTGAGACGTTGTGTTCTGCGCGGATACGCAGCGCAGTACCGTCCAGCAGAGTGGCGGGGTAAGGCATATCATTGAGCACCGCCAACAGTAAATCCCCGGCCAGACGCGGATTCGGTTCCGCCGGGCGGGCACCCGGAGAAGGTTTGCGGACAGTTTCCTGCACCAGCCGCCAGACCGGCAGCGTGGGGAATTTGTCATAAGCCGGACGGATAATGTTCAGTCGATCATAATGCCGGGCCAAATTGCACGCCATCCTGCCGAACGTGTTCTGCCAGAAAAAGCGCACGGATAGGCGGGCGGCATTGGGAGCCAGACCAAGAACATAAAATTGGGTGTTGGGGTTCAATTGACTGTCGTTCCAAACAACATGCTCGCCTTTTGCCAGATGATGAAGTGTATTCAAAAGGTCGGTTTCAGAATAGCTGTCGCCAAACATATTGGCAATAAAGCAGTCCTGATAGCTGCTGTCGCCGCCAGCGGCCCAACAGAGAATCGTGGTGTCCCCGACGCGGCAGACGCGGCCACGGTCAGACAGAAGCATATTGAGCGCGGCAGCATAGGCAAAAGCAGCGTATTCGCTGACCGGCGCATTGGCACCCTGCTCGTGATCATAGGAGCAAAATGCCGATGCGTTGAAAGAAACCAGGGAGGCGCCGCTGCTTTGTGCCCCTGCCACGCCTTTAATATTGGGGTGCAGTCTGGCGAGCGGTCCGCAGCGGCCAGTCACCAGACAGCGGATGGGTTCCACAGCGTCGTCCGCTGCTTCATAGTGCTGCGTCCAGGCGTCCGCAACAGCGGGATCCTGAGTGACAGGGGCGTTTCCATACCAGAAGATCAGGTTTCCGGCCTTCAGCAGGTCATCCCAATCCTCCTGTAGTGCCGGATGACCAGCCGCCTGTGCCGGATCCCAGCACTCGAAAAAGCGGATGACTGCACGCGCCGCAGGCGAATCGGCCTGTTCGAGCAGCTCCAGATGCAGCGCTTTCGCCGCGGCAAAGCATTCGGCGGTGCGAGCGGGTTTGCCTTTTGCATCTGCGCCGAGCAGGTAGCTGCTGTTGTCGCACAAAAAATTGGAGAGGACACCGGAACTTCTTTTCGCTGGGGAGGGCACCAGAAGCTCCTGTGGAGCCAACACTGTTTTCTTGCCGCGCACCACTTCGGTTTGCAAATGCAGCAGCTGTGTCAGCTGCCCTTCGTCGTTCAGTGCAAGGCCATAGTTTACTTTGGACTTGCTCCAGCCAGGGCGTTCGATTGCACCCAGTGCCAGCAGATCCTCGTAATACTGGGTCAAAGCTTGCAGAATCATCGGAACACCTCACAATCCCGGGTGTTCAGTACACCGTGTTCCAGATGGGCGCGGAAGTAGGTCGGCGTAATATTCTGGGGATCGGAGTAGTCGAAGTCATACAGCATAAGCCCAAGATCCCGACTTTCACGGATGGTCGGGATCGCTCCACCCGTCCACCGCTGAAAATAAGCAGGGAATTCACGGCAACCGAAGTACGGCGTATGATAACACTGGCCGCGCTCCATCCGGCGCTTGATAATATCCTGAAACTTGCCGGGGTTGTCGGAGGGAGCAGCCTTATCCGTCATGTCAAAATGCGCTTCGATCACATAGTGGACATCCTGTAAGAGAAGAGAAGCGCGCTGTACAATCTCCTGCGGTGTGGCAAGGTACAGAGGCTGCCCGCCGCCCTGCGCGGCCTGCCGCACGTTGCGGCCGGAAATTTTGCTGGCCACCTCATTGCGCCGGACGCTGACAAACCGGATGGGGTTCAATACATAGATCCGGTCGATATGCCACTTTAATCCCGGATGAAAATAAATGGATTCTACAATCCCCCGTGCTGCCGAGGGGGTTGGAACATCATAGGAATATCGTTCTACTTTGAGCTCCGGTCGGGAGAATAAGGCATAGGGACCCCAGACTTCCAGCTGTATCATAGGCGCTTTACTCCTTTCGATTGAAATTTCTGTTGAATGTAATTTAAATTACAAGAAAAGGATACTATACGGAAGAAAGAAAATCAACG
>NZ_JBMNUP010000124.1:0-5656 GCF_050946325.1 Agathobaculum sp.
TTTATCACACCCATCTCTTAAAAAAATGCTGTTTTTTCTCCTTTTCCTTAAAAAATGTTCATTTTTATAAGTTTTGCACAATTTTCTCCCTGTAAAATCGCCCATATTTTTTCACAATTGGCACATCAAGTTGCTTTACCTATTTTCATACGAGCAATATTACCATTGCTTTTCAGTGTGAAGGAAAGGAGTTTGCAACATGAAAATTCTCTTGAAAAACGGCCAGGCTTGGCTAAATCACACTTGGCAGGCCGCCGACTTGCTGGTGGAGGGCGATCGCATCACAGCGGTTGGCGCCGATATCAAAGAACAAGCCGATCAGGTCATCGATGCCGCAGGCAAGTACATTCTCCCCGGCATCATAGATTGCCATGTTCATCTCAGCATGAACGGCGGCCCCCATCCCATGGCTGATTTGGGCAAATGCCGCGAAGCCGAAGCGGTTCTTGTCGCGATGGAAAGCGCCGAAGAGCTGGTCCGTTCAGGCATCACAACCGCACGCGACTGCGGCGGCATTGACCGAGAAACCGTCATCATTCGCGACGCTATCAAGGCCGGCCGTATTCAGGGCCCCCGCGTTGTTGCCTGTGTTGGTGCAATCCGAATTATTGGCGGTCATTTCTATGGTACGGAAATCGGCGGTGCCGACGAAGCACGCCGCGCCGCACGCGATTACATCCGCAAAGGCGCACAGTATATCAAGCTGATGGCAACAGCCGGTCTGGGCAAAATTGGCGAACAGCCCGGCGTAGCTGAGCTGGATGTGGACGAAATGGTCGCCGCCATCCACGAGGGCCAGAAGCACGGCATGGCATCAGCCGCACACTGCCACAGCAAGGAAGGTATGATGAATGCGCTTGCTGCAGGTGTTACTACTCTGGAGCACTGCACCTTCCTTGACGAAGAAGTGATTGATAAGATCATCGAACAGGATGTCTTCGTAGTGCCGACCTTCTCCCCCTATTGCCAGATGACCCGTTACGGCAAGGAACGTGGCGTGTCTCCGTATATGTGCCAGATGTCCCGTGATATCTGCGAATACAAAAACAAAACCTTCCCGATGGCTTATGAAAAGGGCGTTAAAATTGCTTTTGGCCGCGATGCAGGCGCACCACTTGTCCGCCACGGAGAATACTACATCGAAATGCTCGACATGGAAGCTGCCGGCATGTGTCGAACCGATATCATTATCAGCGCAACCGAAACCGCCGCAGACGCGCTTCAGCTCGGTGACGAAACCGGCAGTCTGACGGTTGGTAAGTGCGCCGATATTCTTGTTCTGGATGCCGATCCGCTCGATGATCTGCGCAATTTCCGCAAGGTCAACACAGTAATCGCAGCCGGCCGCATCGTCCGCTAAAACAAAAGTCCATAAACATTGAACTTAAACAAATCAATCAACAGATAGAAAGGTGTATTATTATGATGGATCCCAAAACCAACCCCGAATGCAAGGAATATTTTGACAAGCTCAACCTCGATGCCGAAATCACGCCCGAAATTTACCGCAACGCGATTGTCTCTGCGCAAAAGGGCCGTGCGATGATCAGTTATCTGGTATGGAAAAAGATGAAGGAAATGTATCCTGAAATCGACGCCGATGCCGTCATGATTGCAACCTATCGCGAATTCGGTATCATCAACGGCAAAAAATGGGGCAACATCGAAAACGCAAAGCAATCTCTGCTCGCACAGTCCTCCAAATCAGGCTATCTGGTATTCCAGCAGGAGCTCCAGGCTTATTCCGAGGATTACGCACAGAAGGATTTCCATTTCTGCCCGCACATCGAAGCCGCCAAGGAACTGGGTGCCACTCCTGAGGAAATCAAATTCTTCTGCCAGGAAATCCTGTCTGCAGGCGACTATGGCAACATGGAACCACACCCCTGTGTCAAGCTGGAGTTCAAAAAGCAGATCGGTGCCGGCGATGACCATTGTGAATACTGCGTAAGCAAAATAAAGTAATTTTACTGTGTATGCAGTAAGAAATAAGGGAAAAAAGAATAAAAAGGAGGTACTGCTTCATGAAAAAGTCTCAAAAGATCTCTTTGATTGCATCATTTGCCTATGTGATCGTGGCAACCATTCTGATTCTGATGGTTACGCCGCTGCTTGACTGGAAGATCGGTTCCATCCCCGGCATGACGTATGTAGTAATGTTCGCCGCACTGCTGTGCCCCATTATCTGCTGGATCATCGTGCCCAAAGTTGAAAAGATGGAAGAAGAAGAAAACCGCGCGGAAGGCAAAAAGGGGGACTAACCTATGCAGGGTATTCGCGTTATTGAGCTGACTGAAATTGTTATTTATCTGCTTGTTTGCATTGGCATCGGCGTTTACTACGGCAAAAAAGCGCACTCGTCCGAGCAGGAGTACTGGGTCGCCGGACGTTTTCTGAACGGCACTTGGGGCGCGTTTGCGGTATATGCGGTTGTCGGTTCTGCCTCTACTATTATGGGTTCAGCCGGCATTGCATATAAAGCAGGTCTCCCTGCCGTTATGTGTGTAGCCCTTGGTTTCTCGTTACAATTCCCGCTGATTGCGCATATTACCGCCGGCCCGTTGCTGGAGAAGAACATCTGCACGCTGGGCGACTTCTTCCAGGACCGTATCGGCGGCCGGCACGTCCGCTGGCTGTACGCCATTTTATCCCTGATTTTCATGGCCGCCTATGTTGTTCCGAATATGAAGGCATCTGCCATCGTCGGCCAGTACCTGATGGGCGATAACTTCAGCTATTCTCAGGTCGCCATCGTAATGGGCATCGTTCTGGTTATCTATGCTTCCATCGGCGGCATGTGGGCTGTTACTATCACCGATATCATCCAGGGCGTCGTTATGATGATTGGCGTTGTCGGCCTGGCACTTGCCATCATCCTGAACAGCGGTGAATTCGGCGGTTTAAGCGGCCTGTTAGAAGCTGCTGTTGCTGCCCGTCCTGCACTGGCGCAGATGGGTTACGCCCCGATTGCCGCATTAGGTCTTGCAATGATTTGGGGTCTGTGGGGCTTGGTCGCCCCGATGACCGTCATGCGTGTGCTGACCATGCGTAACGGGAAATCCGCCCGCCGCTCGCTCATTCTTGGCTCTATTTTTGCAGCCGTCACCGTTATCGTAGCCGGATTTGTTGCGGCAGTTGCAGCAACCATCAATCCGGATCTGGCAAACGCCGACATGTCCTACATCGTCACCATGGAAAAATACTTCCCGCCGGTTGTAGCAGGTTTCTTTGTTGCAGCTATTTTCGCAGCAATCATGTCGTCGGTAGACAGCTTCCTTCTGTCCGCTTCATCCTCTGTTGCGCGCGATATCTACAAGTGCCTGATCAATCCGAACGCCTCTGAGCAGACAGTCATCCGTCTTGGCACAATCTCGCTAGTTATCATCGGCCTCATCACCACTGCAATCTCCTGCATGGAGCTTCCGTTGATCTCCATTCTGGCTGGGTGGGCTGCCGGCGCGCTGATCTCGGCGTTCTGCTCTCCGTTGGTCATCGGCTTGTACTGGAAGGGAATTTCCCGCAACGGCGTATTCTGGAGCATGTTGGTTGGCGCTGCTGGTTACATGTTCCTGAATCTCTGGTCGGGTTTCCCCGCTCTGGGCGAAGTTATCGTTATGGTTCCGGTTACCGCAGTCGTCTGTGTTGTGGTTTCCAAGCTTTCTCCCAACAAAAACTAATTCGTAATTCTCCCGCGCAGCCGCAGCCTGCGCGGCTGTCGCAGAAACACGCACGGGCCGCCCGTTTTTGGCAGGGGCGGGCGGCCCTTTTCTTCACGGAGGATTATCAAAATGAAAATTAAAGTAGCTTTCAACAAAAAGCTGATCGGACAAGATCGTGCAATCAAAGTCTCCGCCCGGCGCGCACGCCGGCAGGGAGCAGACACCGCTGCACAGCCGCAGGTGGAGCTGCGGTACAAGCGGCTGTATTTTATCAAACTGCTCGGGCTTGCCGCACGCACACCTTTCGAACCAAAAAAAATTGACTACACATTATTTTATGACCCCGTAATGAACCAAGGCGGCTTGACCGATTGCGTTCCGGCTTGTGAAGAGTGCGAAGTAGACGAAAACCGCCTTATCGCAGAGAAGTATACTCTGAAAGATTACGAAAAGCAAAAAGATCAAATCATCGAAAAGAATATCCTGCGCAGCTATCTGCTCAAGCGGCCAGAGATCCGTTATGTCGATACGGACGAGGTCTATCTTCCCTATTGGGTATGCACCTATCCGCCCAACGTACAGATTATGGTAAACGCTGCGACGGGACGTGTGAACATTTAAACCGCAGGAAAGAGGACGAAAAGCATGGATCAGAAGCTGTACAATCAATATATCACAGTTCTCAACGAAGAACTGGTTACGGCGTTGGGGTGTACCGAACCCATCGCCATCGCCTATGCCAGCGCGCTGGCACGCGCGCAACTCGACCGTATTCCCGATGAAATCATCGCATATTGCAGTGGAAATATCATCAAAAATGTTAAAGGCGTCACCGTACCCAACTCCGGCGGCCAGAAAGGCGTTGAAATCGCAGCAATTCTGGGCGCAGTAGGCGGCAATCCAGACAAGCAGCTCGAGGTGCTAACCTCTATTACCCCAGAGCAGATCGCATTGTCCCGTCAGCTTGCAGCAGATCATCTTTGCAAGGTAGAGTTAGTTGAAGGCGTAGCAAATCTGTATATCCGCATCGAAATGCGCGCCGGTGAAGACTCTGCTCTGGCAGAAATCGCCGATAAGCATACTAATGTTACACGCATCTCCAAAAACGGCAAAAACTTGCTGCACAAAGAAGTGCAGCTTGACGACGGCAGCGCTAGCCACAAGCGTGACTTCATGACTATTTCAGGGATTTTGGATTTTGCAGAAGCGCTCCAGGTGAGCGATGTCAAGCCGCTGCTTGACCACCAGATTGACTGCAATATGGCAATTGCCGAAGAGGGCATCACTAACACCTATGGTGCCAACGTGGGCAAAAACATTCTTAAACTCTACGGCGGCAACGATGTGGAAACCCGTGCAAAGGCTTATGCCGCCGCCGGCTCTGATGCGCGCATGAGCGGCTGCGATATGCCTGTTGTTATCAATTCAGGGAGCGGCAATCAAGGAATTACCGTCACCGTTCCCGTTGTGCAGTATGCTCAGGAACTGCACGCCTCCGAGGAGCAGCTCTATCGCGCGCTTACCATCAGCAATTTGGTTGCTGCACATCTGAAAAGCGGCATCGGCAGCCTATCCGCCTTCTGCGGCGCAGTCAGCGCTGCGACCGGCAGCGGCGCCGCCATCACCTATCTGCGTGGTGGTTCCCGCGCCCAAATCGAGCAGACCATCAGCAATACTCTGGGCACTATATCTGGCATGGTCTGTGACGGAGCAAAATCCTCCTGCGCTGCCAAAATTGCCTCCGCTGTGGATGCTGCCATCCTGGCCGATAAAATGTCCGACAATAACGATTATTTCAAAGGAGACGAGGGCATTCTCGGCGAAGACATTGAAAACACTATTCGCAACATCGGCCGACTGGGCCGCAAAGGTATGCACGACACTGACACCGAAATTCTTCACATGATGATCGGTCAGTGATCGTCCGCTTTAGGTCGACAAACCAGTGTATCTGGTTGCCCCCCTTCCGGATACCACCTCACATATCGATAGTACTT
>NZ_JBMNUP010000125.1:0-5617 GCF_050946325.1 Agathobaculum sp.
TGCGAATATTGAGGCGAATGACCGCCTGTTTGATACGCTGGACCCGACCACGCGCAAAAAGCGTATTTCGGATACGCAGGAGATCCTGCTCAGCGATACGGTCGGCTTTATCCGCAAGCTGCCGCACCATCTGGTGTCGGCGTTTAAGGCCACGCTGGAGGAACTGGCGTACGCCGATCTGCTGCTGCATGTGGTGGATGTTTCCGATGAAGACTGGCAGATTCAGGCGGAAACGGTTGAGGGCGTTGTGGCGCAGCTTGGCGCACAGGAGATTCCCCGCGTTATGGTGTATAATAAAGTGGATAAATGTGACCCGGATGCGGTTCCGTTTTTCAGAGCGGACGAGGGCGTTTGTATTTCGGCCAAGACAGGCGCCGGTACAGACGAATTGCTTGCGCTGATTGAGCGGGTGCTCGGCCGCGGCAAGCATCGGGTTCGCCTGTGCATCCCGTACAGCGATGGCGCGGTGCTTGATATGCTGCACAGGGAAGCGCAGGTGGAATCGACCGACTATGCGGAGAGCGGTACGGTTGTGGAGGCCGTTGTGGACGACAAGACCTATGGCAGGGTTAGTGATTATTTGATTGAGGATTGAGAATGGAGAACGCGGGGACAGAAGAGCCATTCCATTTTCCATTTTGGGAGAGAGGAGGTCTGGACGCTGGCTTCGGACTATTTTGTGCCGTATCTGGATTACGGTGAGGATAAATTTGAAGAAAAGCATTCCAAGTTTACCGGCCGGCTGTGGCGGGTTGAAACGGCGGACGAGGCTGTGGCAAGGGTGAAGCAGATGCGCGAAACGTATTGGGATGCAACGCATAACTGCTGGGCGTATCTGATTCGGGACGGCAGCCTGATGCGTTATTCAGATGACGGAGAGCCGCAGGGAACGGCCGGTATGCCCATTCTGGATGTGCTGCGGCATGAAGGGATGACCAACTGCGTATGCGTGGTGACACGATATTTCGGCGGCATTCTGCTCGGCACAGGGGGATTGGTGCGCGCATATACCAAGGGGGCCCAGCTGGCGGTTGCCGCAGCAGGCGTACAGCGCATGAGCCTGTATTCGGTGCTGCTGCTGGCCTGCCCGTATCATTTATATGAGATTGTTGCCCGCCTGCTGCCCGCATATGACTGCGCGGTGAAGCAGACCGACTATGGTGCAGATGTAACATTGACCTGCACAATCCCCGCAGGCGGCGAGACGGCCCTGAATACGGCGCTGGCGGAGGCGACGGCGGGAACGGTGTATGCCGAAGTGATAGAAACAAAGTTTATGGGACGCCGAACCAAATAAATGAGGCGGGCAGCGTAAGCTGCCCGTCGTTTGGGTTAATGCGCACAGAAAATGCATAAAAAAGATGCGTTTTGACGCAATACATTTGTGCGGATTACAAAAAATACAGCAGAACGAAAAAACTTTGCGAAATTTTCTGAAAAAAAGAGGTTTTTTCAGATTTGTTTCGTATCTAATATTTGTAAGCGATAGAATAGGGGGCAGGCGGTGTGAATACGGTACGGGAACAACAGCAGAGACGTGAGCAGCAAATGCTGGCCGATTGGGCGACAAAATCAATCTATTCGCGCGGCAGGCGGAAACCGATGGAAGAATGTCCCTACCGTACCTGTTTTCAGCGGGACAGGGACAGAATTATCCATTCAAAGGCATTCCGCAGACTGTCCAACAAAACGCAGGTGTTCATCTCACCGGAAGGCGATCATTATCGTGCGCGGCTGACCCATACGCTGGAAGTTGCGCAAATTGCGCGCACGGTGGCCCGGGCGCTTTATCTGAATGAGGATTTGACAGAGGCGATTGCGCTGGGCCATGATTTGGGGCATACTCCGTTTGGACATGCGGGAGAGAGCGCGCTGAATGAGGTTTGTCCGTTCGGTTTTCGGCACAATGAGCAGAGCCTGCGCATGGTAGACCGGATCGAACAGCTCAATTTGACTTACGAGGTACGGGACGGCATCGTCTGCCATACCGGCAGCCAAAAGGCGGATACG
Source organism: Agathobaculum sp. (assembly GCF_050946325.1). Taxonomy (GTDB): domain Bacteria; phylum Bacillota; class Clostridia; order Oscillospirales; family Butyricicoccaceae; genus Agathobaculum. The sequence goes on from NZ_JBMNUP010000125.1 coordinate 2,011, forward strand.
CCTGAGGGCCGCATCATTCATTATGCGGACCGTATCGCATACATCAATCACGATATTGACGACGCGCTGCGCGGCGGTCTCATTCGTGTAACAGATATCCCAAAGCGCCTTTTGCAGGAGCTGGGCGATACCCACGGAAAGCGCATTGACACGATGGTGACGGCGATGATTTCCTATGGTCAGGCGCATCGGGAAATCGGCATGGACCCCGCGGTGCATGAGGCGATGATGGAACTGCGTGCATTTATGTTTGCCCACGTTTATCAGGGAACCAGCGCGCAGAGCGAGGAGCAGCGCGCCAAGAACATGCTGCGCAGCCTGTATGGTTATTTTGTGGAGCATCCGGATGAGCTGCCGGCAGATTATTTTGTCCTGATGGCGCAGGGCGAGCCGCTGGAGCGTGTTGTGTGTGACTATATTGCGTGCATGACCGACCGGTACTCGATTTCTACATATAAAAAATTATTTATTCCCAAAAGCTGGAATAAGATTGAAGATTGACGAAAACGGTTAGAATACACAGGAGAACCGGAAAGGAGGGGACAGTGTGCCGTTTGATCGCATGTTTTTGGACGAGCTTGCTGCGCGGAATGATATTGTAGAGATTGTTTCGCAGTATGTGGCGCTGAAGAAAAGCGGGGCGAATTATTTTGGCCTGTGTCCCTTCCATAATGAGAAAACGCCTTCGTTTTCTGTTTCGCCCGATAAGCAGATTTTCCATTGTTTTGGCTGCGGTGCGGGCGGCGGCGTAATCACCTTTGTGATGAAAGCGGAAGGACTGGAATTTCCGGACGCGGTGCGTTTCCTGGCAGCGCGGGCGGGCATGCAGGTGCCAGAGCAGGGAGAGGCCGACCGGCAGGCGGCACAGCACAGAGAACGGCTGTATGCACTGTGCAGAGATGCCGCGCGGTATTTCTACAGTATGCTCTGGCTGCCGGAGAACAGCGATGTGCAGCAGTATTTTCTGAAACGGGGACTGCGCCGGCGTGTGATGAATCAGTTTGGACTTGGCTATGCGCCCGATTCTTTTCATGCGCTGATGGATGCGATGGCAGCCAAGGGATATACGCGCGAAGAACTGCTGGACGCAGGTCTGGTCAGCCGCAGTGAAAAAGGGCACCTTTATGACAGGTTTCGGAATCGCGTCATGTTTCCGATTATTGATGTGCGGGGCAATGTGATCGCTTTCGGCGGGCGGGTGATGGACGACTCCAAACCAAAGTATCTCAATTCACCCGAAACACCGATATTCCACAAGAGCCGCAATTTATTCGCGCTGAACCTTGCCAAAAAGACGAGGAGCGAGTATTTTATTCTGGCAGAGGGATATATGGATGTCATCGCGCTGCATCAGGCGGGATTCGATTCGGCGGTCGCCTCGCTTGGCACATCGCTGACCGAGGAACAGGCGCGCATGATAGCACGCCATACAGGGCAGATCGTTATTTCCTATGATGCGGACGGCGCGGGACAGAGCGCCGCGCAGCGGGCGATTGATATATTGAAAAAGTGTGATTTACAGGTCAGGGTATTGAAAATACCGGGCGCTAAGGACCCAGATGAGTTTATTCGCGAAAAGGGGCCGGATGCGTTCCGAGCGATGATTGAGCGCAGTGAAAATCATAATGCTTACCGTTTGGAACAGATTGCAGCCAAATATGATTTGGAAGATGATGAGGCGCGCGTTTTGTTTCTGCGGGACGCGGCGCGTATGCTGGCAGGCATTGAAAGCGGCGTGGAGCGTGAAATTTATGCCGGACGAGCGGCGAAAATGGCCGGCGTGACTGCGGAGGCGGTCGGAAACGAAGTAAAGCGGGAGCTTGCTATCCGGTTTAGAAAACGCAAAGCGCAGGAACGGCGTGAGATTCGCTCTCCGGTCGGGCTGGCACAGCCCAAAGATCGCTCGCTGGCGTATACCGATATGAAATCAGCAAAAGCGGAAGAAAATGTATTGCGGCTGCTTTTTGCCGACCAAAAGCTGGTGGCTGAAACGGAAAAAAGCCTGCCGCCCGATTGGTTTTCTGCGCCGGTGCTGCGTAAGATATACGAGCGTGTGCTGGCACTTGACCGAGAACGGCAGATTGTTGACATTCTGGCGTTTGAGGGCTGGCTGGAGCAGAATGAAATGGATTTGCTGTCCGGCATACTGGAGCAGGCGGTGCCTGCTGGCAGCCACCGGCAGGATATGGAAGAGTACATAAATACAATACGGATGCAGCGCGTCAAAGATGGTTCGCTCAGAAAAGAGGGTGAGGACCCGCTGCTGACTTTTGGACGTATTAAAAAACAAAACGCGGGAGGACAAACGATATGACGACAAACAACAATGGCGGCGCATCCGAGCAGGCGGTGGATCAGCAGCAGGTGCTGCGCGACCTGCTGGCACTGGGCAAGAAGAACGGCAAGCTGTCGCTGAAAGAAATTGCCGACGCATTGGGTCAGCTTGAGATGGAGAGCGAGGATATTGACAAGCTGTATGAGACCCTTGAAGCGATGGGTGTAGAGATTGAGACGGGCGCCGCATTGGAAAAAGCGCTTGGCGATGATGATGACGAGTCCTTCGAGCCGGAAAATGTGGAAGATGTGGCGGAAGAAGAACTGGTCGACACTTCGGCGATGGCCGAGACGCTGGCGATTGACGACCCTGTGCGCATGTATTTGAAGGAGATCGGCAAGGTCGATCTGTTGTCTCCCGAGGAAGAAATCACGTTGGCGGAGCTGATGCAGCGCGGCAACGAAGCGATTGAGCGCCTGGAAGCAGAGCAGGAAACACTGTCTGAGGAAGAAACGGCGCAGCTGAAAAAGGCGGTAAAGGAAGGCGAAAAGGCGAAGAAGCGTCTTGCCGAAGCGAACCTGAGACTGGTAGTGTCCATTGCAAAGCGCTACGTCGGCCGCGGTATGCTGTTCCTGGATCTGATTCAGGAGGGCAATCTGGGCCTGATCAAGGCGGTAGAAAAGTTTGACAGCAGCAAGGGCTTTAAATTCTCTACCTATGCAACGTGGTGGATTCGCCAGGCGATTACCCGCGCAATCGCCGACCAGGCGCGCACCATCCGTATTCCTGTGCATATGGTGGAGACGATCAACAAGGTGATTCGTGTCTCCCGTCAGCTTTTGCAGGAGCTGGGACATGACCCAAGCCCGGAGGAGATTGCCAAGGAAATGTCCATGCCGGTTGACAGAGTGCGCGATATTCTGAAAATTGCGCAGGAGCCGGTTTCGCTCGAAACCCCGATTGGCGAGGAGGAGGACTCCCACCTGGGAGACTTTATTCCAGACGATGATGCGCCTGAACCGGCGGAGGCAGCCTCGTTTATGCTGCTCAAGGAGCAGCTGGTTGAGGTGCTCAAAACGCTGACCCCGCGGGAAGAAAAGGTGCTGCGCCTGCGTTTTGGCATTGAAGACGGCCATACACGCACGCTGGAAGAAGTCGGCAAGGAATTTAACGTTACCCGTGAGCGTATTCGTCAGATTGAGGCAAAGGCTCTCAGAAAGCTGCGTCACCCGTCTCGCTCCAAGAAGCTGAAGGATTTCCTGAACTGAGGATACCGTTTTTAGGCTCCTGCTGAAAAATGTTTATCATTGATGAAAATGTGGCAGACTGAAT
>NZ_JBMNUP010000126.1:0-5562 GCF_050946325.1 Agathobaculum sp.
GCAACCAGATCCGCACGCTCATTCCCAAGAATTTCTTCAATCAGCCGCGGTTCAACAATCAGGCCCACTGTAATCACCGGCAACCCCACATTCTTCCGCAGGTATTCCGCTGCTTTCAGCTGATAGCCCGGATACAGTTTGGACGGAGGTGCAGGAATGACGCCGCCTGTACTCACATCCACCACATCAATATAGGGTTTCAGGCAGCGGAGCACTTCCGCCATCTGTTCCGGATGCATGCCGTCGGATGCATAATCCTCTGCCGAGATGCGCAGCAAAACCGGTTTATCTTCCGGCCACACCTCATGCACAGCTTTCAGCACTTCAATTACGAAGCGGCAGCGGTTTTCCACCGATCCGCCGTAACAATCCGTGCGCTGATTGGTTAACGGAGAAAGAAACTCGCTCAGCAGATAGCCATGCGCGGCATGAATTTCAACGGCGTCAAAGCCAATATCCGCAGCCCGCTTTGCCGCTGCGCGGAAGGCGTCCACAGTTTCCTGCATATCAGCCTCCGTCATCTGCTGGGGGACGCGTGCGTTTTCATCAAATGCAACAGCGCTTGGCGCATGGATAAACGGCTCCGCCTTTGCCTCACATTTTCGGCCCGCATGGTTGAGCTGAATCGCCATTTTTGCGCCCTGCTCCTGGCATGCAGCAACAATGGGCGCCAGTGCCTTTGCCTGCTCATCATTCCATAAGCCCAGGCAATGGTCGGAAATACGTCCGCGCGGCAGTACGCCAGTGGCTTCCATCACAATCAATCCAGCGCCGCCCACTGCGCGCGCTGTGTAATGCGAAAAATGAAACGGGGATGCGATACCGTCTTCCCCTGCGCAGTACATACACATCGGGGGCATTACAATACGGTTGCGTACCTGCATATTCTTAACAGAAAACGGGGTAAATAAATTCATGATAAGCCTTCCTTTCTTAACGATCCGGTGTACTTCTACTTACAAAATACGCTCCAGCACACCGTCACAATATGGGCAGCGGCCTCCGACGGTGCCTTCCAGCGGCAGATACCGCTCCGTTTGGGTAATACACTTATGGTTGGAACACTTCACGCCATGCGCGCCAATCGGCTGGTGTCCAGCCCGCTGGAACGGCAGTTTGGACAACGTCAGCAGCAGCGCCATGCGGCCAAACATACCGAAACGCGCCTGTCGAAAATATACTGCACGCGGGTCATCGTCTACATCCTGTGCAATCTCATCCACACGCGGCAGCGGATGCAGCACAAGCATATCCTTCTTTGCATGTCTGAGCTTGTCCGCTGTCAGCCGGTAATTGCCCTCCAGATTTTCATATTCCTGCGTGGTAACAAAGCGCTCTCTCTGAATTCTCGTCATGTACAGCACATCCAGTTCGGGAAGCACGGTATCAATACTCGCTGCCTCGCAGAAAGGCATGTTGTGCTCCTTGAGGAACTGAATCATATAATCCGGCAGTTTCAGCGCGTCCGGCGCAATCAGGTATATTTGCACATTGCGGTATCGCGCCAGAAAATGGATCAGCGAATGCACGGTGCGGCCGTATTTCAAATCGCCGCACAGACCGATTTTCATATCATCCGCAGACCCGCGCAAACGCAGAATTGTGACCATATCCGTCAGCGTCTGTGTTGGATGCAGATGCCCGCCGTCACCGGCATTGATCACCGGCACAGAAGAATACATGGATGCCGCCTTGGCTGCCCCTTCGCGCGGATTACGCATCACAATCAAATCCGCATAGCTCGACACCATGCTGATCGTATCCTTCAAGGTCTCTCCTTTGGCGGTGGAAGAGGAATTGGGGTCAGAAAAACCGACCACACTGCCTCCAAGCCGCATCATTGCTGTGGAAAACGACAAATTGGTGCGGGTTGAAGGCTCATAAAACAGACTGCCCAATACCTTGCCGCGGCAGGCATCCGTATATCCTTCCGGGCGGTCAATTATATTATTTGTCAGCTTGTAAAGATCGGAAAACTCCTTTTCCGTCAGGTCGCTGAGGTCAATGATATGGCGCATGTTGCACAGACCTTTCTTATTCTGTTTTATGCTTATTTTATCATATTGCCACTCAAAAGGAAAGGCCTTATTTGCTCATGGCCGCAACGGGGTCAAGCCGCGCAGCATATACTGCCGGCATCAGCCCTGCGCCTGCACCGCACACAGCTGAAAGCAGGAGCAGCGCTATGCAATACCCCCACCCCGGCAGCAGCAGAGAGGCGCCAAAATACAACACAGCGCCTGCCGTCATTAAGCCGCTGCCGCCGCCTACGGCACATATCAAAAGGGATTGCAGCAAAAACAGGCGTCTGATATCGCGCGGCTGCGCACCAAGCGCAAGAAAAACGCCGATTTCTTCTGTTTTTTCATAAGTCGCAGCCAACATGCTGCAAAGCACGCCGATCAGCGCCACGCACAACGTAATAACGCCAATTAATAAAAAGAGCGTCGAAGACAGGTCCGCCATATGCCGTACCGTATCAACCATTCCACTTATATTCTGCACACGCACAGTACCGCTTATTGGCCCGCGTCTGCTGAAATAGCGCGTGATCTGCCCGCTGACCGCTGTCAAATCAGCATCCGCTGCACATCGTACAAAAATTTGGTCTGCCCTGTCCTGCTGCCCTGCAAGACACGGATATGGAAGATATACCAAATGCGGCGCTACCGCAGACAGTACGCCGCCAAAGGCCCCTGTCTGCGACCGAACAACGCCGCAAACCGTAAAAACCTGTTCTGCTCCGTTCAAACGAATATGCATTTTCTGCCCCACAACATTCGCCCGCCCATAGAGTGTTTCTGCAAGATCATCTCCAATGACCGCCACCTGCCGTGCAGACTCTGCCTGATGTTGTGTGAGCAGGGTCCCAGCCATCACCTCAAACTGCATGACCTGTCCCATTCGGCCGTCTGCTCCCACAAAAACCGCATTCTCCGTTGTATGCCCGACACGCACACTGCCTGTTTTGGCTTTGACTGGCATTGCACGCTCCACTGCTGCAACCGCCTGCTCCATTGCATCTGCCGCCGCGACCGACAGCGCGCCCTCTGTTCCCGCGCCGTCCAGATAGACTGACAGTCCACCCACTCCGATGGTCTGCAGCCCTGCTTCCACCTGACTGCGTCCAAACAAGCCGATAGAGGAAATCAGCAGCAAGGCGCCGGTTCCAACTGCAACCGAGAGCGCACACAAAAGAGTGCGCACCGGATTTACACGAAGGTTGGCCCCTGCCAAGCGAAACAAATCGCCCACTCTCATACCGCCACCTCAACCCGCACGCCAGACGCAAGGCTCTCTGCCGGGGATAAAACAACCTGCTCATCCCCCTCTAATCCCTCGACAATTTCGACCACGTTTTCCAGCATATATCCCGTGGAAACTGCGCGCTGCACAGCCTTACCATGTTCTATACAGAACACATATTCCTGTTCGCCGCGCTGGCACACCGCTTCGTGCGGCACCACTACGGCCTGTTCATGAAGATCGGTAAACACTTTAACAGAAACCGAATACCCTGGCCGCAGTGCGGCAACGCTGCCGCGCAGCGGTAAAATTGCCTCTACGGTTGCCGCCGCAGAAGCACCTGTCAAGCTGATTGCACGCACAGCAACCGGTGAAATGCTGCTGACAACCGCGCTGTACGAACGCCCTGACACCGCAGGGGCGGTGACATTGGCCTGCTGCCCGCAGGCCATCGCCCCCGCATACAGCTCGGGCACCTCTGCCCGAATTTGCAACTGCTTTAATTCTGCAAGCTGTACGCAGGGCAGACCGGCAAATACACGCTGTCCTGCTGCGGGCAGCGATACAACAGTTCCATCTTGCGGTGCGTAAATTGCAATATCCGAGTTGGCAGCAACATTTTTATGCGCCATTCCTTTTATTGCACGCCAAACGTTCTGGAGCTCTTCTGCATATTCACCGTCTGCATCCGCCTGCGATAACGTACACAGCAGATCCCCTTTTTCCACCCGCTGCCCCATATTTACCATAACCTGCTGTACCACCGCATCCGCTATCGGACTTACGGTAACGCTTTCCGTTGCCTCAACCGTGCCGGGCACGGTCACACTGTTGTAAATATCATGCACAGCAGCCATCCCTGCGCTGACGGGAACAGGCTCCGGCGCCCGATTGCGCCATGACCACCACGCCATCACTGTCAGCAGTGCCGCTGTCCCCAATAATACAACCCTCGCCTGCTTTTCCATAAAACACCGGCCTCCCTGCCGCAAACTGAACATAGTTTTAGCAGAAAGACCGGTTTTACTCGTGGAAATTTGTACTTACAGCACGGCGCGAATCGCATCCCCTATAGTTTTCACGCGCACAATATTCATTTTACTGGTCAATTCACTGTCCACATCCTGCATTGGCATAATGCAGGTATGGAACCCAAGACGGTATGCCTCGTTAATACGCTGCGCCGCACCGGAAACTGCACGCATTTCACCTGTCAGGCCAATTTCGCCAAAGCTCATCACGCCTTCAGGCAATGGCTTGTCCCGAAAGCTGGAAGCAATGGCCAGCGCCATCGGCAGGTCGACAGCCGGTTCATCCAGCCGCATGCCGCCCACCACGTTCACATAAACATCAGACGAGGACAGAAACAGTCCGCACCGCTTTTCCAGAATTGCCAGCAGCAAAACCATCCGGTTATAGTCAACGCCTGCGGCTGTCCGCCGCGGAACGCCAAACTGTGTTTTTGCTGCCAGCGCCTGTATTTCGGCCAGCAGCGGACGGCTTCCTTCCACCACGCAGGCAATACAGTTGCCTGACGCGCCTTGCGGATGTCCGGCAAGCATCGCTGCAGAAGGATTCTGCACTTCCAGCAGACCGTGTCCGCTCATCTCAAACACACCAATCTCGTTTGTTGAGCCATAGCGGTTTTTAGCCGCACGCAGACAGCGGAACGGACCTGCGCTTTCTCCCTCAAAGTACAGCACACAGTCCACCATATGTTCCAACATTTTCGGGCCTGCCAAAGTTCCTTCCTTGTTGACATGACCGACAATAAAAATTGTCACATTACGATTCTTTGCATACTGCATCAGGCTCATCGCGCACTCCTTGATTTGCGCAGCGCCGCCCGGCGCGCCGGTTAAATCGCGTTTGTATACTGTCTGAATCGAGTCTACAATCAAAATATCCGGTTCCATCAGCTCTGTTTCATGAAGGATCTGTTCCATATCCGTTTCTGAAAGGATATATAGTCCCGGAGACGAAATATGCAAACGCGCTGCACGCAGCTTGATCTGACGCAGCGATTCCTCGCCCGATACATACAGCACCCGTGCATTTTTACACATTTCCTGGCACATCTGCATCAGCAGCGTCGATTTGCCGATCCCCGGCTCACCGCCAACCAGCACGAACGACCCATGAACCGCGCCGCCGCCCAGTACGCGGTCCAATTCACCGATTCCAGAGTGAAAGCGGGTCTCGTCCGCGCTCTCAATTTCACTCAGGCGCGTTGGACGGGAGGCGCTGCGCTGAAAAGCATTTGTCCCGCGCGCAGCTGATTCGGGCTGCACTTTGAATTCGCTCATCGTATTCCAT
>NZ_JBMNUP010000127.1:0-5555 GCF_050946325.1 Agathobaculum sp.
GAGCGGGTATCTCTCTGGGCAGGCTGGGCTATGGTTTCAAAATCACCTATCTGGATAAAGAAGAAAAGCCGGTTGTGCCCATGTTCATGCTGAATGGCGATGCGGCCATCCGGAAAGACCCGTTTTTCTATACCTGTGACGGCGGCTTGTGTTTCGATGTGCTGAAAAATCTGGAAAATGAATTTTCTGCCGGCGCAGCCGCTTCCGGTTTGGGCTGACAAAACAGATACCGCTTATAAGGAGCAAGGCTGCAATATGCCCTGCTCTTTTTTCTTTGCGGTGCGGAGAAAAAAAGATCCGTCGGCATCCGTCCGGAAGCCGCGGATCGCGCGCGGGTTTAATAGCAGAGCGTAATCAGCACCGGCACTGCGGCCGAGCACAGAATTCCGTTGATGACGGCAAACACCACGGTCTCCTCGTTGGTGTGGCGGATGAGCATGGGCAGGGTGGTGTCCTCGCTGGTGGCCGCCGCGGGGGCGATGCAGGTGAAGTAATTCAGCCGCCGCGCCAGATAGGGAATCATAAAAAACGCTCCGATCTCCCGCATCAGGTTGCTCAAAAACGCAATGCTGCCCAGCTCGGCGCCGGCCAGATTGCCGATGGATACGCCGGCAAGACTGTACCAGCCCAGACCTGCCGCAACCGAAACCGTCTGATTGACCGGATATGCCAGCAGCAGCCCGCACAGCAGTCCGCCGAGCAGCGAACCTGCAATGATGCCGCAGGGGATGACCAAAATGCGCATATGGTATTTGCGGATGCTCTCCAGCAGGCCGCGGCGCAGCCCCACACTGATGCCCACCGAGAACATCAGCGCGTACAGCAGCCACTGCGTATGCGCGGTCAGCGGCGCCAGCGCCGCCGCGCAGGCGGGAAACGCCCCGCATACCATGCCCAGCAGCAGTGCGCCCAGCGCGAAAAACACCATCGGGTCGCTGCCCATCTGCACCGGTGCGGATTCCGGACGGCCTCCTGCCGTTTCACGGACAGCAGCCCCTTCCCCCATGCAGCAGCGGGTCAGCACATACACCACTGCCACCGAGCACAGCGTGGGCAGCAAAAACAGCAGAAAGCTCCGCAGGCCGAGCACGGCCAGCTCGGAAAAAAAGCCCTCGCGCTGCCCCAGCCCGACACCCATGGAAAAAATCAGCAGCAGGGTGAACGCAAGCTGTGCCCATTCGTTTTTCGCCTTATGCCGCTCCGGGAAAAAACGCCCCACAGCGATTCCGGCGAGCATGATACCAAGTGTTACCATCCGGATACTCCTATATTTTGTACTTCGTTTCGCGCAGGCAAAGACCGGCCGGGCGGCCGGCCTGAGACTGTCGGAAAACTTTGTTTGCCGACAGTCTCTCGATCGAAACCACGCTTCCGATCGAACTTGCGACTGCGAATCGCGCCCTTTTGGAACAATTCTCCATCGCCTTGTATGAAAACCCACGCACCGGTCGCGGGTTTTTATGAAAATTGCAGTTTGCTGCAATTTTCTATTTGATGCGCGCGGCTCGCGCGAAGACTCTTTCGACAAGCTAAGACCGGCCCAACGGCCGGTCTTTTCTGCTGTCAGAAACATGTTCTTTTCAACGCCCTGTGTTGGAACTGCGCCAAACACAAACGAAAAAACATTCCCATGCGCACTGCCGCCGTCAGGCGATCAGGCGCGGCTCCACTGCGTGCCCTGACGGGTGTCCTTGATCGTAACGCCCATATCTGCCAGTACACCGCGGATGCGGTCGGCCTCCGCAAAGTTCTTTTCCTTCTTCGCCGCCGCGCGCTGCGTGATCAGCGCTTCGATCTTGTCCGCGTCCGGATCCTTGGCGTCCTCGCGCTTCTGCACGATGTTGAGCACGCCGGTCAGCTCCATGAACAGGTCGTGCGCTGCGGTCAGGAATGCCTTCGTCGCATCGTCGTGCGCGGTCATCCAGCCGTTGATCTCGCGCGTCAGCTCGAAAATAGCGGAAAGTGCGTCCGCCGTGTTCATATCGTCATCCATCGCGTCGATGAACTTCTGCTTGTACGCGGTCAGCGCCTCGAGCTTTTCGGCTTCCTCTGCGGTCATCGCGTCGCCCTGCGCCTTTTCGATGCGGAACTCCATGTTATTGCGGCTCTCATACAGGCGGGCCAGCGACGCCTTGTTCATCTCCAAACTTTCCGCCGAGTAGTTGAGCGGGGAACGGTAATGCGCCGACAGCATGAACATACGGATGGTTTCATAACCGAACTCCTGCGCCGCCTCGCGCACCATGAAGAAATTGCCCTTGGATTTGGACATTTTCTCGTTGTCGATGGTCAAAAATCCGTTATGCACCCAGTAATGCGCAAAGGGCTTGCCGTTTGCCGATTCGGACTGGGCGATCTCGTTTTCATGATGCGGGAAGATCAGATCCAGACCGCCGGAGTGGATGTCGATCGTTTCCCCGAGGTACTTGCACGCCATGGCCGAGCACTCGATGTGCCAGCCCGGACGGCCCTTCGAGCCCCACGGCGTATCCCACGCCGGCTCGCCGGGCTTTGCCGCCTTCCAAACGGCAAAATCCATCGGGTCTTCCTTGACCTCGCCCACCGAGATGCGCGCGCCGGCCTGCAGCTCTTCCATCGGCATATGGCACAGCTTGCCGTACTCCGGGAAGGACTTGGTGCGGAAGTACACATCGCCGTTTTCCGCCAGATATGCATGGCCGTTGTCCAGCAGCTTCTGCACGATGCTGATGATCGCGTCCATCGTTTCGGTCGCACGGGGGTGTACCGTCGCGCGGCCGACGCCAAGCCCCTCTGCATCCACATAGTATTCCTTGATATAGCGCTCGGCGATCTCGTTGAAATCCACGCCTTCTTCATTGGCCTTGTTAATGACCTTATCGTCGATATCGGTGAAGTTCTGCACAAACGTCACCTTATAGCCGCGGTACTCAAAGTAGCGGCGCAGCAGATCGAACATGATGAACGGGCGCGCGTTGCCGATGTGGAAATAGTTGTACACGGTCGGTCCGCAGGAATACATTTTCACTTCGCCCGGGGTGATGGGCACGAACTCGTCCTTCTGACGGGTCAGGGTATTATACAGTTTCATACGATAAACTCCTTTACTGGATTGATTTTATGAAAAAACCGCCTCTTTTATCCAAAGAGGCGGCGTAATGTCGCGGTTCCACTCCTGTTTATCACTCGGATACGCGGTAACGGGCGTGTCCCGCGGGGCGTTTGACCCCGATGCTCGGCGGACGCACCTTCGCCGCGCCGCGCGCAGCGCCCTTGCAGCCGGTGGGGCGCCTCTCTTATCCGCGCGGGATACGGTTACTCTTTCCGCTTCCTCGCATACTTTCCATATTATATTGCCAGTATATCAGCCGCACGGCGGAAAGTCAAGCAACCGGCACAGTTTTTGCGGCCGCAGCATACTGCTGCACAAGCAGCTGTGCCATTTCCAGCGCGGTCTCGTTCCTGTTCAGCCGCAGCGACAGATACGGCGCGGAGCCTGCGTTCAGCAGCAGCCGCCCGCGGAAGCGCTCCTCGCCGCACAGGGCGGACAGGCGCGCAAAATCGGTTTCCGCAAAGGTCAGCAGCAGGCGGCCGTCCTTCTGCTTGAGCTCGGCAATGCCCTGTTCGCTTGCCTGACTGCGCAGCAGCGCGATATCGAGCAGCGCCACCGCCTCTGCGGGTGGCTCGCCGAAGCGGTCGATCAGCTCGTCGAGCATATCGCTCTTCTGTTCTTCCGTGCGGATGAGCGCGATGCGGCGGTACAGATCGACCCGCTGGCCTGCATCCGGCACATAAGCGGACGGCAGATTGGCAGAGAGCAGCAGCTCGGCCGCGCAGTCCACACGCGGCTTGGGTGTTTCGCCCTTTTCCTCCTGCACGGCTTCTTCCAGCAGCTTGAGATACAGGTCATAGCCCACGCTCATCATATGGCCGGACTGCTCGGGCCCCAGTACATTGCCCGCGCCGCGGATCTCCAGATCGCGCATGGCGATCTTAAAGCCCGAACCAAATGCGGCAAATTCACGGATGGCGGACAGGCGCTTCTGCGCCACTTCGGAAAGCGCCTTGCCGCGCCGGTAGCACAGGTAGGCAAACGCATGGCGCGACGAACGCCCTACGCGGCCGCGGATCTGGTGCAGCTGCGCCAGACCCATGTGGTCCGCATTCTCAATGATGAGGGTATTGGCGTTCGGGATGTCAATGCCGGTTTCGATGATGGTCGTGCAGAACAGGATATCAATTTCGCCCTCAGCCATGGCGTTCATGGCGGCGGCGATCTCCTTCTGCGTCATTTTGCCGTGTACAACGCCGAGACGGGCGTCAGGCAGACGCTGCTGCCACAGGGCGGCGCAGCGCTCGATGCTCTCCACCCGGTTGTGCAGATAATACACCTGCCCGCCGCGCGCCAGCTCGCGCCGGATCGCGTCGAGCAGCACGCCGTCGTTCTGTTCGAGCACGAAGGTCTGCACTGGATGGCGGTCGAGCGGCGGCTCCTCGATCGAGGACATATCCCGAATACCGGACAGCGCCATATTCAGCGTGCGCGGGATGGGGGTTGCCGACAGCGTCAGCACGTCCACGGTCTTGCTTAACTCCTTGAGCGTCTCCTTATGCGAAACGCCGAAGCGCTGCTCCTCATCCACCACCAGCAGGCCGAGATCCTTAAACTTGATTTTTTTATTAAACAGCTTATGGGTGCCGATCACCAGATCGACCGAACCGGCCTCCAGCTTTTGCAGAATTTTGGTCTGCTCCGAGCCGGTTTTATAGCGGGTCAGCAGCTCGATATTGATGGGATGCCCCTGAAACCGCTGCAAAGCGGTCAGGTAATGCTGCCGCGCCAGCACGGTGGTCGGCACCAAAATCGCCGCCTGCTTGCCCGCCAGCACGCACTTCATCACGGCGCGCAGCGCAACCTCGGTTTTGCCGAAGCCCACATCGCCGCACAGCAGGCGGTCCATCGGCCGGTCGGACTCCATATCCATTTTGATCTCCGCGATGCAGCGCAGCTGGTCGTCGGTCTCCTCATAGGGGAAGGCGTCCTCAAACTCACGCTGCCACGCATCATCCGCAGGGAAAGCGTATCCCTTCACCTTGGCCCGCTCGGCATACAGCTTGATGAGGCCCTCGGCCAGCTCCTTGGCGGCCGCCTTGGCCCGCTGCTTGGAGCGCGACCAGTCTGTGCCGCCAAGTTTGTTCAGCCGCACCTTTTCGGGTTCGCCCCCGCCGATGTATTTGGAGATCAGATCGAGCGAGGTCGCAGGAACATACAGAAAATCCGTTCCCGCAAACGCGATTTTGACAAAATCACGCTCCGCGCCGTCCACCGTCATGCGCTCCATGCCGATAAAACGGCCGATGCCGTGGTGCTCATGCACCACCAGATCGCCGGGGGTCAGATCGGTATAGGACTTGACGCGGTCACGGTTGGATTTTTTTGGCTGCACCTTTTTGCGGCGCGCCAGCACCTGTCCCTCCGTGATGACGACCAGACCGAGATCGGGATACTCAAACCCTGCGGACAGCGTGCCTTCCAGCACGGAAACCTGTCCGCCGCGCGGCAGCAGATCGCTGAT
>NZ_JBMNUP010000128.1:0-5550 GCF_050946325.1 Agathobaculum sp.
GAAAAGTCATATTATGGTAACCCAGACGGCTGGCCATCGCCCTGCTCTCCGCTATCACATGCTCGTTAATATCCACCCCGATTACCCGGCAGCGGCGGCGAAGCACATCCCGCAGATAATAATTCATCACAAAGCTGAGGTAGGATTTTCCGCAGGCGCAGTCAAGCAGCACGATTTCCTCACTGTCATCCTGCTCGAACATGGGCGCCACCAGTTCCACATAATGGTCAATCTGGTTGTATTTGCGGATCATATCGTTCTTCAGCTTTCCCTCTGCTGTCAAAATACCGATTTCACGCAGCAGTGCCCCCGCCTTGTCCACGCGGATCAGATACTGTCTTCCGCTGTCCAAAAGCGGATTGGCGGCAGCAGCCTGTTCCTCCGCAGAGGCGGTCCGCTCCGCCTGCTTCATCTGTACGCCGCGCGCCGTCACCGTCAGCGTCACCACGGTTCCGCGCTCCGTATACGTCAGCGCTGCCTCGTCAAACTTTTCTGCCTGCTCTGCAAAAAAAGCGCAGAACTGTTCCGCACCAACAGCGCGTTCTGTCCCTTGGAAGGACAGCCGGTAATTCTCCTCCGCCCGCTGCAAGCCGGCAAGAAACTTCTTTTTACCGGACACGAACGTACAGTCTGCCCGCACAAAATAATCTCTGTTCTTTGTCAGTCTGGCCGAAATGCCGCTCAGCAGCAGTTTTAGTTTGGCCTGATCGCCTTTCTGCATCATTCATCACACCTTTACTGGTTATAGTATACCGGAGCCGTCATCCAGCCGCAAGACCTTCCACGCAGAAAACAGCTCCTCTGTACCGTGCGAAACCAGCAGCACCGCCCGTCCGGCACGATATTTTTCAATTGCCCGGCAGGCACGGTCAACCGTCCGTTCATCCAAGCCGGCAAACGGCTCATCCAACAGTAGCGCATCGCCCTCCGCGGCCAACGCTCTCGCCAACGAGACGCGCCTGCGCATGCCGCCGGAAAGGGTTCGCACCGGCTGCTCCAAAGAATCAGGAGGCAGCAGTGCGCCCAGCACTTCCCGTGCCTGCGCCGCACCTCGGCAAACCAAAGCAACATTCTGCACAGCGCTCCAAGCATCTGCCAGCCGATCTTCCTGAAACACGGGGCAGAACCGCACTTTGTCCGCTCCTGTTATCCGTCCGCTGTCCGGCGTTTCCAGCCCCATCAGCAATCGTAAAAACGTTGTTTTGCCCACGCCGGATGCGCCGGAAATTTTCCAGCATTCGCCCTTCTCCATCTGCCAGTTCAGGCAATGTAGCACCGGTTTCCCATCAAATCGTTTGCTCACCTGCTCCAGTTTTATCATGCCGGCGCCCCCCATTTCCGCTGTGCCGCCGCAATCGCATGGATCAGCAATTTCTCCAGGGCAAAACTCAGCCCGATAATCGCAATCGACCATGCGAACAAATCATCTGTATTCAAGTACAATTTGGCAAGATAAAGCTGTTCGCCAATCGAATGCCGCGGCAGCCCGATAATTTCGCCCGCAATGCCCGCTTTGAGCGCCATGCCCACCGTTACGCGGCAGGCCGACAGCAAATATGGAAGCACGGCCGGAATCCAGACTACCCGCGCCCGCTTGGCCGCGCTCAGGCGAAAAACCCGCGCCATTTCCAGCATTTTTCTGTCTGCTCCGGAAATCCCTGTCCGCAAGTTGATATAAACAGCCGGAAAGACGACAAAGTAGGCAGTCAGCACCGATATCCATGCCGAAGGCACCCAAATCAATGCAACCACCACAAAACAGGCAACCGGCAGGCTCTTCATCATGTGTACGGCAGGCTCCAAAACCGCGCGGCATGCCTTTGACCAGCTGCACAGCGCCGCCAGTATGCCGCCCGCCGCAAACGCCGCTGCAAAGCCCGCCGCAATCTTGCCGACCGTACCTGCGACAGACACCCAGAACGCAGCGGTCGGCAACATGGAAAGCAGGCTCTGCACCGTCGGTACAGGGCCTGCAAATAACAGCTTCGGAATCGCCATGGAGACGCCCTGCCACACCGCCAGCCAAAATGCAGCGGCCGCAGCAACGCGCACAAAACGTTTATCCCAAATAGTAGAAGTCTTCATCGGGCAGCGCTCCTCCTACCGCCGCAGGGTCAATCTCATACAAAGCTTCCAGATAGTTGGAAACCCAGGCTTTCATTGCATCGCCGCTTTCTGCTGAAAGCGGGTTGAAATTCTCCAGCACCTGCTGTGCAACGCCCGCCTTAACGATGCCGTATTTTTCAATCAGCTGTGCCGCATCCTCCGTTTTTTCCGAAACACGCTGCACGGACTGCTGATGGTCCGCCAAAAACTGTGCAACCGCCGCCGGATGCTCCTCTGCAAACGCTTTGCGCACAACGGTCACACCAGTTGCAATCCCCTGCCCGTTGAGGGCGCGCCATGGATCATCCAGCGGGAAATTAACCGACATTTCCTGATCCTGCATCAGCGCAACCGTGGCAAACGGCTGCGGCAAAATGCCGACCGCCTGCGCATCCTGTCCCAAAGCAGCCACCACTTCGGTCGGTTCGGATTTAAATTCAATCGTCAGCTCATCTTCTGTGATATCGCTCTTGTTCAGCAGGCAGCGCAGCGTCCATTCGGGTGTTGTTCCCTTGCCCGTCATGTACACCGTCCGGCCTTTCAGTCCGTCCAGCTCCGCGAGCGCTTCATCATGAGAAACCACATAAAGGACGTTTCCGGCATTGACGTTCAAAACCTGTATGTTTCCTTCGGTTTTCTGATACAGCGTTGCAGCCAGATTGGTCGGAATGAGTGCAATATCCACTTTATCCTGCGCCAGCAGCGGCACAACCTCGTCTCCAGCCGTATACATTTCAAACGCATACGGTGCATCCGCATTCCCCTCGTTATCCTGCATCAGCTGCACAAGGCCCATAGATGTCGGTCCCTTAAGCGCGGCTACGCGGGTCACCAGCCCATCCTCATATCCGGCTTCCACTGCATCCGGCGCAGCCGGAGCGGTGTTTTGCGCATCTCCCGTCTGCGCAGACGGCTGGCTGCACCCTGCCAGCATGGAAAAAGCTAAAATCAGGGCAGACAGCCCCACTGTGATACGTTTCATTTTTCATTTCCCCTTTCACTTTGCCAGCATGGATTTTACCTGCACGTCTTTCAGCCGCCCCAGTTTGCCCGACAGCGCGTTGATCGTATCGTTCGGGCACTCCAGCACAATTGTAATAATCGAGCAGTGGTCCTGATGCGGGATGCCCATGCGGCCAATAATGTATTCACCATACTCATGCAGCAGGCGATTGACCTCGCTGCTGGACGCGCGATCATGCACGATAATTCCAAGAATTGCAATTCTTTTTTCCATAACTTATCCTTCCTTCCAAAAAAATACGCCCCACATCATACGATGCAGGACGCAAATCAGCTTTTCCGTTCTTTCATCGCAGACTTTCTCTTTGACAGCAGAATATCATTTTAAACGCTCGCCCATCAGAACAGCTTCTGGGAAAGTTTTCTTTCAAAAGTATACCTCTTCAAGGGAGTTTTGTCAATGTATATTTTCCAGGCGCACGGAAACACTATCATCAAAATCAAAAAGGAGGTCTTTCTCATGGATCGTTCTCAATGCAACAAGGCAATCCGCTGCACGGTTGAGCAGTGTGCAAACCACTGCGATCACGCAGAATACTGCGCGCTGGACGCGATCACCGTCGGCACGCACGAGACCAGCCCGACGGTTGACCAATGCACCGACTGCAAATCTTTTACGCGCAAGTGCTGCTGACAACTTCTTCTCGGAAAGCGGATGTCCTGACTTCCTGTCAGGCATCCGCTTTTTCCCTGTCCGGCATGGACAGCAATCTCCGGTACGTTTTTTCAATCCCCAGCGCGCCAAGCGGCGCCGTAATCAGAATGGACAAAACCGCCACTGTCAGCACCAGTTTTCCGCAGGGCAGCCCCATGGCCAGAGGAACCGCACCAATAGCTGCCTGCACCGTTGCTTTTGGCAGATAAGCGATCATGCAAAAGATCCGTTCCCCTGCATCGAGAGGCGTTTTCAGCAAACAGCACCACACGCCGGCCATTCGGAACAGCAGCACACCGAACAGCAGCACAACCGCCGCCGCACCGGCCTGCAGCGCATATCGGACATCCACTGCCGCGCCCACCAGTACAAACAGCACAATTTCCGCGCCAACCCACAGTTTGGAGCATTTTTCTGACAGTTTGCTGGCGACCGCGCCGCTTTTCTTTTGCAGCAGCACGCCCATGCTCATCACAGCCAGCAGGCCGGAAAACGACACGGCTCCTTTCAGCGCATTTTCCAAGGCGACCAGAAGCAGCGCCGCACTAAGCAGAAGCAGCGTTTTTGCCGTATCCCGCATAGGATGCGCCCGAAAAAACGCCGCGAGCAGCAGGCCTGCCAACAGGCCGCCCAAAATGCCCAGAACAATAGCCACCGGCACCTGTGCAAAATCCAATACCGAAACACTGCCGCCCTGCGCCAATCCTGTAAACACGGTAAAAAGCACAATGACAAACACATCATCCACCGACGCGCCCGCCAGTATCATCTGCGGAACCCCCTGCTTGGTGCCCCAGCCGTTTTCCATCAGCCAGATCATCTTCGGCACAATCACCGCAGGCGATACCGCGCCTACCACAGCGCCCATAATCGCCGCCTCCAGCACGGAGATATGCAGCAGACGGGGCCCCAGCAGAATCATGCCGCAAATCTCAAAACAGGCAGGCACAAAGCACATCAGCACGGCCGGCCTTCCCAGCCGTTTCAGCCCTTCCGTTTCCAGGGACAAGCCTGCGCGCAGCAGAATAATCACCAATGCCATCTGCCGCAGGTCGGCACTGATTCCCAACAGCGTATCATCCAGCAGGTCCAATACGCACGGTCCCAGTAAAATGCCTGTGAGCAGCATACCCAACAGCCGCGGCAAACCGAGCCGGCCGGCAAGCCACCCAAAAAACATTCCAAAAATCAGTACATATGCAAGGCTTGTTAACATTCATATTGCTCCCTTCCGTGCGCCGGTGCATCAAAAAAAGCTGATGACCCGCACGATAATATGGTTCGTGCAGAAGTCATCAGCTCTTTCAAGCGGTTTTGGCATTTTGCCACGGGAGCACTTCATTCCCTTGTATGAAAGTATATCATCCTTCCGGCGGCTTTTCAAGTGTTTTTGCGTTGCCGGTTACAAAAGTAATCGCCCTGCTGTAATTACGAATTTCCGCCCGTTTGACCGCTCCGCCAAATTCACCGTCCAGCGTCCACATCACTTTATCATCGCAGTCAAACGTGATATTTGACGTACGGAAATACACAAACCGATTGGACGCCATATTATTCGTCAGCAGATCGTTCGCCAGCCATTGCAGCTCCATTGGATTTTCTACGGGGTAAACCAGCAGCACTTCATACAGCCCATCATCCAACACCACGCCGTCAGGTTTAATGGTCTTAAAACCGCCGACCGATACCGAATTGGAAACCATGCCATAAATAAAATCATCTTCTATCGTCATTTCCTCGCTGGAAATCCGAATATGATAATCTTT
>NZ_JBMNUP010000129.1:0-5544 GCF_050946325.1 Agathobaculum sp.
AAGACCGCCAAGCTGGACGAATACAAGGACGGCGTCGAGGTCAGCGCTTATGCCACCAATGCAATGCAGTGGGCGAATGCGGAAGGCCTGATTACGGGCAAGACTTCGGTAACGCTGGTGCCCAAGGGCAGCGCAACCCGCGCGGAAGTTGCTACCATTCTGATGCGCTTCTGCGAGAATATTGTAAAGTAACGGGATAACTCCCTTTACCCCCGCAAGGGCGGCCGATGATTCGGCCGCCCTTGTTCTGTCTGCCGTGATTTGACAAAGCCCTCCCCCCTGTCGTATAATGCAAACAACAGCATCCCAAAAAGGAGCATCCTGATGATTACGATTTCCGAACGCAGAGAACGCGAATCCGCCAAAAAATTCGTTCTGCGCGTCTTGATTGACAACATTATCAACACCCACCTTCTGCCTGGCGAAAAGCTGAATGAGCCTGAACTCTGTCAGGCTCTGGGGGTCAGCCGCACGCCTTTTCGCGAAGCGGAACTGGATCTGGCGCAGCGGCGGCTGATTGAAATTCGCCCAAAAATCGGAACCTATGTCTCCTTCATTGACGCGGAGCTCGTTGAAGAGGTCCGTCACCTGCGCGCAGTGCTGGAAACCGAACTGGCCGAAATGGCCTGCGAAAAGCTGTCCCAGGCAGATATAGACCGCCTTTGGGAAAACGTTGCGCTCTGGCAGCTCTATATCAGCCGTGCGCAGGAAGACAAGATTTTTTCTCTCGATAAGGCGTTTCACCAGCTGCTGTATTGCCAGTGCGGCCGTCCTTACTGGTACGAACTGGTTGAGCAGCTTTCTCCGCACTTTGACCGCACCACCGTTTTAAGCTTTCGCTGCCGTCCTGCAAGCGCAATCCTGCAGGATCATATTGACCTGCTTCGGGCAATTGAGCAAAAAGACAAGGCCGCTGCACGCGCTGTTGCCGGTCAGCATATGCAGCGATACACCGAAAACATCTCTGCCATCCGGAAATCTTTCCCCCATTATTTCAAATAGCCCTTTTGCCGTGTCATGTTTTCATGCCACGGCTTTTTTATATTCTTTTCTTGACATTCTTTCTTCCTTGTTATATATTAATATCAATGAAATATATTTCATTTTGAAAGGGTGACCAACTTGCAGAAACAATATGATGTGGCTATTATCGGCGCAGGCGTCGTCGGCAGCGCCATTGCGCGCGAACTTTGCCGCTACCGGCTCCGCATTGCCGTACTGGAAAAAAATCTGGATGTCTGCTGTGAAGCCAGCGGGCGAAATTCCGCGGTGGTGCATGGCGGTTTTGCCAATCCAATCGGCAGCCTGAAAGCCAAATGCTGTGTGCAGGGCAACAAGATCATGGACCAGCTTGCCGCTGAACTCAATTTCCCATTCCGCCGGTGCGGAAAAGTGCTGGTAGGCAATACGCCGGAAGACCGTGCGCAGCTTGAGCGCACGATGCAGCAGGGCGCGGTCAACGGCTGCACCGGTCTGGAGATGGTGGACGAGAAAAAGCTGCATGAGCTGGTTCCGGCTGTTGTGGGCAAATTTGCCATGTGGTCCCGCAGCAGCGGCATCATGGACCCGTTCCTCTATACCGTGGCGCTGGCCGAAAACGCCCACGCCAACGGCGCGGACTATTTCTTTGACCACGCAGTAACCGGTATTACGCGGGTGGATGACGGCTACATACTGCATACCGCGCACGGTGATTTCCGCACCCGCTGGGTCGTCAATGCGGCAGGTCTGGGCGCACAGAAAATCTCCGATATGCTGGGACTGACCGGCTATCGCGTCATCGGTTCCCGCAGCAACTATATCATTCTGCACAAACGGATGGGCAAGCTGCTGCCGATGCCGGTCTATCCCGTGCCCAGCAACACTTATATGGGCATCCATATCACCCCAACGGTGGACGGCAATGTAACCGTCGGTCCGGACGCGGAAAACACGGACGTGGTGGACGATTACCGCGTACCGCAGAAAAATATCGACAGTCTGGCCGTGGAGGGCGCCAAACTCTGGCCGCACATCCACAAAAAAGATCAGATTCGCACTTTTGCCGGCATCCAGCCCAAATGGGTGGACGAAAACGGAGCAATTCAGGACTGGAAGGTCGAAATCCGTGACGATATCGCGCCCTGCGCGGTCAATCTTATCGGTATCGAATCCCCCGGACTCACCGGTTCCGTACCGCTGGCACAGCACGTCGTCGCCATGATGCAGGAACGCGAGCGCTTCGCAGAAAATCCTGCTTTTGACCCTTATCACAAGGGCATCGTCCGCTTTGCAGACTGCACCCCCGAGCAGCAGGACGCACTCATCGCCCGCGACCCTGATTACGGTGAAATCATATGCAGCTGCGAGCAGGTGACCCGTGCCGAAATTTTGCAGGCCATCCGCAATCCGCTGGGCGTCTGCACCATGACAGGCATCAAATACCGTACCCGCGCGATGATGGGCGGCTGCCAGGGCGGTTTCTGCCAAATGAAAATAGAGCAGCTGATCGAGCAGGAGCGCGGCTTTGCGTCTGCCGATGTGCGCTACAGCCGCCAGGGCTCCTGGGTGCTGCGCGGAGACATGCGGAAGGAGGAAAACTGAACCATGGAACAGAAAGATGTTGTCATCATCGGCGGCGGTCCCGCCGGGCTTGCCGCGGCAGTCGAACTGCATAAACAGGGTGTACGCGACATGGTTATTCTGGAACGCGAGCCCGCGCTTGGCGGCATTCTTCGCCAGTGCATCCACGATGGGTTTGGTCTGAGCCGTTTTGGGCAGAGCCTGTCCGGCCCCGAGTATGCGCAGGCATTTATAGACGAAGTGGAAAAGCGCCAAATCCCCTATGAAACCAGCGCCGCCGTACTGCGCCTGACGCCCGACCGTCAGATAACCGTCTCCACCCGAAGCGGACTGCGGCAGTACAGCGCACGGGCGGTTGTGCTGGCTATGGGCTGCAAAGAGCGCAGCCGCGGCGCACTGGGCATCCCGGGTGAACGTCCCGCCGGCGTATTCACCGCCGGCGCCGCACAGGCCTATATGAACCTCTATAATCGCATGCCGGGCAAAGAGGTCGTCATCCTCGGTTCGGGCGATATCGGCATGATTATGGCGCGCCGTCTGACGCTGGAAGGGGCGCACGTCCATGCCGTATTTGAGCTGATGCCCCATCCTTCCGGTCTTCCGCGCAACATCGTGCAGTGTCTGGATGACTATAATATTCCGCTTCACCTGAGCCATACCGTTACGGGCATTCACGGGCGCTCACGCCTGACCGGCGTGACCATCTCAGCGGTCGACGAAAATCTGCGCCCCATTCCCGGCACGGAAAAAGAGTATCCCTGCGATACGCTGATCCTTTCGGCCGGTCTGATTCCCGAAAACAATCTGCTGGAGGATGCCGGCATCGCAATTGATCCACACACCAACGGGGCGGTCGTGGACGAGTATCTGCAAACCAGCATCCCCGGCGTATTCTCTGCCGGCAATGTGCTGCATGTACATGATCTGGTCGACTTTGTCTCTCTTGAAGCGGAAGCGCTGGCACGTCATGCCGCCGCATATGCCGCGGGGCAGGCCCTCTCCCCTTGCCCGCTGGAAGTGCGCAGCGGCACCGGCATAGGCCATACGGTTCCGCAGCGCATCAGCGGCAAAAACGATTTCCTGCTGTCGCTGCGTGTGCGCGGCCACTATCGCAACTGCCGCATCGTTGTACGGCAAAACGGCGAGGAAGTCGCGTCCTGCAAAATGAAAAAGGCCATCCCTGCCGAAATGATTCAGTTCCGCGTTTCTGCGGACCGTCTCAAAGACACAGGCGTATTGGAGGTGTCGGTCGAATGAAAAAGCAATATACCTGCATCATCTGCCCCAATGGCTGCGAAATTGAGGCAGAGCTGGAAAATGGCAGCATCTGCTCCATCACAGGGCACACCTGTCCGCGCGGCGAGGAATATGTCCGCCAGGAACTGACCGCACCGTGCCGTACCATCGCCAGTTCGGTTCTGGTGCGCGGCGGCGTGCTGCCGCTTGCCAGCGTCCGGTTGACGGCCCCCATCCCAAAAGAGATGATTTTTCCTGTAATGGAAGAGATTCGCAAAATCGTGTTAACCGCGCCTGTCAAGGCCGGCACCATCGCGCTGCACCATGTCTGCGGGCTGGACAGCGATGTGCTGGTCACCAAACATGTTGCGGCGGCAGAATAACTCATTTGCCTTTCAAATCAACTTTTTACTATGCAGCAGGGCGCGGCAGCCGCGCTCTGCTGTATCTTTCTGCATTACTGTTGCTTTTTTTCATAAACTATGGTATACTAAATAAAACAGAAGAAAAAGAACCGTCTTTTCAAGAAGGGCTTTTGGTATTGCGCTGATTGGCGTTATATGGAAAGTCCTTCTTTTCTATATATGCGGCGGTTTTCTTTCAAAAAGAACCGTCTTTTTAAGAAGGGCTTTTGCGCACCGGCTGTTCAGCCAGGCAGGAGTTCTTCTTTTTTATTATCCGTCCGTATTCGCACATTGCGATTACAGAATAAATAACAAATCTGATAGAGGAGGATCACAATGGACATCATCAAAGTGGAACAGCGGGATTTACAAACCAGGGCAAAACGGCTGCGGCAGGCTGGTCTGGTTCCCTGCTGTGTATATGGCGGCGGTTTGCCGGAGTCCCTCCACATCCAAATGACACAGGCGGCAGCCGAACAGCTTCTGCGCGAAAAACGCGAGGGCAGCAGGGTGCAGCTGGAGCTGGACGGCAAATTGATTCCGGTACAGATCAAGGAAAAAACCAGAAACTTTGCCGACAGCAAAATTGCGCACATTCAGTTCCAGGCATTGCAAATGAACCAGAAGGTCAACAGCGTCGCGCACATTTTGCTGAAAAATGAGGATATCGTACCGGGCGTTCTGGAACAAATGCTCTTTGAAGTTCCGTTTTCTTCGCTGCCCGGAGACATGATTGACACGGTCACCATTGACCTGCAGGGCATGCCTGCCGGAACCGTTCTGACCGTTTCAGATATTCCCGAATTCCGTGACGGCCATGTTGACCTGCAAATTGAAGCCGACAGCATGGTACTGCGCATCAACGATAAAAAGCGCATGGATGAGCAGCAGGCCGGCGAATCATGATGCCGGTATGCGCAATGACCCCATACAGGAAAGGAGCAGCACGATGGAGTTAATTGGACGGGCACTTCGCCATACAACCTTTGGAAAGGGTGTTGTAACAGGCTGCAAAGGCAACATTCTGACCGTTTGCTTTGCCGATGGAGACAAGAAATTCTTATATCCGGATGCATTCGCAGATTATTTGACGCTCAAAGATTCCGCGCTGCAAACACAGATACAAAATCTTTTGCACCGCCGCGCAGCAGAAAAAAATGCAGCGCAGCAGGCACGGCAGCAGGAGCAGGAGCGTCTGCAAACCCTTCGCACTCTGAGAATCTCCCGCAACTCTCAGGCGGTATTTGATGTGGCAGCTGATGAAATCAGCGAAACCGTCCGGACATGGACCGTCTCTACCGGCGTATATCTCAGCGGCTATTCCAGGGGCGAAAACCGGATT
>NZ_JBMNUP010000130.1:0-5479 GCF_050946325.1 Agathobaculum sp.
AGATATTCATTGAAGCCGATGCCAAGCTCCTGCTTGAACAGGCGGCTGAGATAAACGTTGGTTACGTTGACTTCATGCGCGGCGGAGGCAAGAGAGATGTCTTCGCAGAAGTGGGCGTGGATATAGGCTGTTGCCTGCTTTACGTAAATTGAAACCGGATGCGCTGTGCGTGCTTGCAGAGCAGCGCACAGCCGTGCAAAAAGGGCAGAAAACCAGTTGTGTACGGAGGAAAGCGACGACATCTCCCCCAAATGCTTTTCCGGCAGGACATCATCTGTATAGATGTCGCGCATATCCAGAGCCTGTTGCTTGCAGATCCGATTCAAAACGCCCAGCAGGTCGGTAAAAAGCATCTGAGCCATAGGCAGTGGCGGACGCGCATTGCGGATATATCCGAACAGGTCGTCAATCTCCTCCTGTACACCGGCGGCGTCACCAGCCAAGACCAGAAATGTGAGCGTGTTTTCCTTTTCCTCATTGAAGTAATTGAAAATATCGGCCTGAGCGTTTGGAGCAAATGACTCCACGATCCCACCGGGTTGTTGGTAAAAACGGTTTTGAAGTTGTTCACTGACTGCCTGAAAGGCTTCTGGCAGCTGCTGAAAGCTTGGACAGAGCACACCAATGCTGAAGCTGACGGAGAGATTCAAAAAACGGGACATGCAAGTGCGAATACGCGTCAGAGTAGCGTGTATGACGCTGGAGACTGCATTTTCGCTGAATGTGTGAGCAAAAGAAAGTAAAATAGCATAGTTGCCTTGTTCCGCATAGCAGATCACGCCGTTTTTTTGATCAGATAGGATCTCGCTTACGATATTGATGATTGAGTAATTCGTCAGGTCGTTGTTGCGCAGGCTGTCTGATCTGTAGTCATCGAGGCACATGGCAATCGGAAGTATGCGAGAGGATGCCAATGGAAGCTCCAACGTGCGAATACGGCTGTCCACTTCTTGAGAGTCTGTATAAAAGCCTGTGAGAAGATGCAGCAAAAATTCACGACGCAGCGCAGCTGTATTGTTTCCGCTGAGCTGGGAAAGAGGGACACCGCCGCCGCAGATGCGTTCACGAGCTTTATCAAGTGCTTCCGACAGTTCCTTTGCATAGAGATGGTGCTTGAGCAGATAATCCACCGCGCCGTTCTGCAAAGTTCCGCGTACATATTCATAATCGTCATAGTTGCTGAGCGCGATAAATTGTATATGTGGGTACTGCTTGTGCAGTGTCTCGCACAGCTCAAGGCCGTTCATTCCCGGCATCCTCATATCCGACAACACAATATCCGGTCTGCAGACCGGCAGTTTTTCCAGAGCTTCGGCACCGCTTCCGGCTTCGCCGCACAGCATATAGGAAGTGGTGCCCGTATAAGCGGGAATCTCTGCTTCCAGAATGTATTTGACATTGGTGCGGGTCAGTACTTCATCGTCTACAATCATCACATTCATAGATATTGCTCCCTGTTTTCTTTTGTGATGCATGGCATGGAAAGCTCTACTATGGTATACAGGTTGGGTTCGCTTTCAATCCAAAGCGCTCCCGCGTCGCCAAAAAGAAGGTGAAGCCGTGCCCGGACGTTTGCAATGCCGATGTGGCTGCCATCGTCCCTTTCAGGCTGATGCGAAAGTGCTTCCAGCAGCTGTGGGGAGATTCCCTTCCCGTTATCTTTAACACGGATATGCAGCGCGCCGTCCAGACAAAAAAATTTTATCTGCAGGATGCCCGCCCGGTCTTGCGGGGCGATTCCATGCAGAAGGGCATTTTCAACGATTGGCTGCAAAAGCAGCTTGGGGATCAGAGCGCTTTGTGAAGTTGTGTCTGAAGAGAAATAAGAAGTGAATTTCCCGGTGAATCGATACTCCTGTATTTCCAGATAATTCTTAAGGTATTGGATCTCTTCATTCACAGGGATAAGTTTTTCACGGTTAAGATTGACATGCAGCATGCTGGAAAGCGCCAGGGAAACAGCTTTGATGTTTTCCGCACCCTGCAGAGAGGCCAGGAATTGAATGGTATTGAGTGTGTTATACAAAAAATGCGGATTGATTTGCGCTTGAAGCGCCCGAATCTCTGAATCGCGTTTTTCGGATTCCGTACGCCGGATATCTGCAATCAATTCCCGAATGCTGCGGAGCATGAACTGGATTTGGCGGTACAGTTGTCCTACTTCGTCCAAAGATTGTATCTCTACATCCAGCGACAAATGCTCCTGATCGATTTTGGCAACGGCCTGAGAGAGACGGTTGAGATTGCGTGTAACAAGAGAAGTGGACAACAGGATACACAGCAGGATAAACATCCCGCATGCAAGAGCAATCAAGAGCACCTGTGTGCGTGTTTCGAGGAAATCAGAGAGGATATTTTCATAGGGAACAAAGCCCACGACAGTCCAACCAGTGAGCGATGCCTCCTGTGTAACGGCAAGACAGTTTTTGCCGTGCAGAGAAACGGAAAACTGAGGCGCACCTTGCTCCAAGGCACGAAACAGCGCAGTACGGTCCTGGCTGCTCAGAGAGGCGGCGTTCTCTGCGGCAGGAAAAATGATCTCGCCCGCATTTTCGTCCACAACCAGCATGGAATAGCCGTTCAGGTTGCTGATGCTGAACATGTCATTCAGCATAGTACTTTTTATGTCGGCTACAACCAGTCCGATGCAATCGCCGCGGTAACGAATTGGCCGAGCGATGGAAAAGACAAGCTTCGATGGATGCGGATCATCCGGCTCATAATAATGCGGAGGAATGAAGCGCACATCATCGTTCCCGTTGATAAGAGGTCCGTACCAAGGCTGGCTGCTCAAAGTTACGCTGTCCATAATCAGCCCATACGAAAGGCTGTTGCCTGTGCGGTCGTACACGGCCAAGCTGTTTAGATATGATTTGAAGTTGCACAGGCTCATAATGTAGTCCTCTGCCTCCCGGCGGTATTGCAGCAGAGTGACGTCATCTTCGTCGCCGCTGAGCAGATAATTGAAAATACGGGTGTTCAATCCGTTGCCGAAGTTGCTGGATACAAGCGCTGTTACACTGTTCAGATCCTTGAGTGCTGTTTCAAAGTTGCTGTTGGAAATCCGCAGCATGGCATGCAGATTGTTGGCGGCAGCATCAGAGGCCTGCCGTGTTAGACGGTCATACCAGAAGTAGGTCGTGACACCTGCGAAAGTAAAAAACAGCGCCAAGACAGCACACAATAGTTTGAACCGTAAGCTGAGGACCAGATTCCATGCTTTTCTGCGCATGCGTCAGGCATCCTTTCCGGGCAGTACCCCAAGACAGTGGAAAATGTATGCTTTTTCTCTTACAATATTTATTGTTGCACCTGGCGCGGGGAAAGTCAATACAGCCTCGGCTCCAACAGGAAAAGTGGATAAATTCCAACAGTACAGTTTAAAAAAAGACAATTTTGTATGGAAGAATTTCAGGTATACTGAAACCACCGAAAGGAACCTGTACATTAAAAAGGAGGAACTTGTATGAAACTGAAACGTATCATCAGCGCAGCGTTGTGCGCGGCATTGGCAGCGTCCATGGCGGCGTGCGGCGCACCGGCCGACACTTCGGCATCGACACCGGTACAGCAGAGCGTGTCGGTGTCCGTTCCCGCAGCGCCGACAGAGGTGCCGACGCTTACGATGCTCACCTTTACAGAATGGTACAAGGATGGGTGGAAGGCTCTGGAGAATTATATCAATGAGAATTCCGATGAGCTTGGCTTTAAACTGGACATCCAGCAGATCGCCGGAGGCTCGGAGGGGGAAGAGGTCGTCAAGGCGCGCTTTGCCACGGGAGATCTGCCCGATATTATCCAAAGCTATGGTGCAAAGTGGATCGATACGCAGGTGAACGCACTGGACAAGATGGTGGACATGGGGTCTCTGGCAAGCGAAGCGGAATATGACGCCGCGACGCTGGAGGAAGGCGGATACCGGTACAATGGTAAACTGTACGGCATGCCGATGGACACCACAAATCTGCTGGGATGCTTCTATAATAAGGATGTATTTGAAGAAGCCGGCATCACGGAGCTGCCCACGAATTGGGACGAGTTTACCGCAGTATGTGAAAAGATCAAAGCCATTGGCAAAACGCCGCTTTACTATTCAGGCAGCGATTCTTGGACGCTGCAGTGTTTTACGCACTTCGGCTTTAATAAGGAAGTGTTCGACAGCGGCCTGACGTACAATGAGTTTTGGGATGAGATGAACACCAATAAGCGTCATTATTCCGAATGCGCTGATTTTGCAGATGCCATCGCCCGTTCGAAAGAAGTAATTGACAAAGGCTATGTTCAGGAGACCTATCTTTCTGACACTTACGACATGGCGCAGACGGCTTTGGCGCAAGGCGAGGCAGGAATGTATGTGAACGCCACCTGGGTCGTGGACGAGATCGCCAGTAAGTACCCGGAGGCGGTAGAAAACATCGGTGCATTCGTCCTTCCCTTGTACGAGGATACGGAAAATTATACGGACTCTTCTTTGCCGGGCGCGATCGGCATAACCACGGCCTGTAAGGATGTGGAAGCGGCAAAACGTGCTGTCGATTTTATCAGTTCTTCCAAAGCACAGCAAATTTATGCCGACGCACAGCCGGGCATCTATCTGAACAAGAATGTGAAGGCAGAACTGTCGCCGGCACATCAGGACCTTGTAGATGTGATGCAGGCGGGCAAGGCTATGGCTTTGTGGCAGGGAACCGGCAACAATTATGGGTACGGTTCCTATGACAAGTATGTACAGGATTATTATGTCGGGAGCAAAACCGTCGAGCAGGTGCTTGCGGCCATGGATGAGGAGACCGCAAAGAATGCGGTTGCTGCAAACGACCCCAACTGGGCCGAATAAGGCAGCTTTCGGTATGGGATGCGGGCGGCGAAGCTCGTATCCCATATTTTTTTGATTGGATGTGTCTTGAGTATGTCGAAACAAAATAAAAGCATATACAGCTATTGGTTGGCAGTCCCATGTCTGATTTTATACGGCTTGTTTTTTATCATTCCCGCGGTAGTGGGGCTGGGGCTTTCGTTCCTGAATATCCGAAGCTTTGATTTTTCACAGGCTACCTTTGCAGGTCTACGCAATTATATCAATGTTCTTTCGGACAGCGGGATGAACATTGCAATTAAGAATTCATTTATCTTTGCCGCAGTCACCACTGTATTAAAAGTGATTCTGGGCATGGTGCTGGCTGTATTCCTGAACAATAAGATGCGGACGACAAATTTTCTGCGAACTGTGTTTTTTTTGCCAGCTGTGCTCAGCAGTGTAGCGGTGGGCCTTATCTTTACTGCAATGATGCATCCGACTCGAGGCATTATCAATATCGCTCTGCGTGCGGCAGGCTTGGATGCATTGGCACAGAACTGGCTGACAGATCCGCATTTGGCGATATTTTCTGTCGCGTTCATCGAGGTGTGGAAGTGGACCGGCTTTACGATGGTGATTCTTTTGGCAGGGCTGCAGTCTATCCCGAAGAATTATTATGAG
>NZ_JBMNUP010000131.1:0-5449 GCF_050946325.1 Agathobaculum sp.
TCGCCCATGCTGTCCAGCAGCTCGGAAATCACCTACACCTCGCGCCCGATCGACTTTGCATATCACTGGCGTGCCGATCAGTCCCTGCCCCAGCGGGACGAGGTGCAGACGCTGGCCGATGAAGCGGCGGTCGAAATCACCTCATGGGCGCAGCAGAGCGCCGCCGTGCTGGGACGGGACGGCACCTACTCCATCGAAAACGAAACCAGCTTCGGCACCACCTACACAACCAAATATGCAAAGCTTTTGAGCGGCTCGACCTTCTTTTCGGAAAGCGCGTACAACGCCCTGACCGGACAGGGCGTGGATATCCCTGCGGGGGCGTGCGCCAACATCGTCGATGACGAGGGCGGCACCCGCTATCTGTCCGGCGGCGACGTGACCCACCTGACCAATATGGTGACCGGCGCGGAAATGGATGTGACCCCGCTTGAACCGCTGTGCTACACCATGCTGCTCGGCTGCTATGTGCTGGATGACGCGGACTACGCCGCGCTGACCGGCGGACTTACCGATCTATGGCGCGAGGAATATGTGTTCTTCAACGTTGCAGATGTGGGCAGCAGCTACCCCTTTGCCAAAGCGCTGTTTGACCAGATTGTGGACCGCTCCGGCCCCGAGGTTGAGGTCGGGGACTATTATGACGAGGTCGAAGCATCGCTGGCGGCGCAGGCGGGCGAGCCCTACCGCTATTCTCCCGAGGAAGCCGCTTCCCGTGATCTGTTCACACCGGATTACAACGACCGCGACTCTTCCGGTTTCCGCTCCTACTGGAAATACATGCCGCAGTTCCGCATCCTTGACCAGAACGACTTTACCACCACGATGGCGGTATTTCTCATGCTGTTCATCTTTATTGCCGTGGTATGCTTTGCGGCGGTCATCGTCATCGCCTTTACCCGCTGCATGACCATTGCGCTCGTCAACGCCCGCGTGTATGACGACCTGCGGCATCTGGGCGCGTCCAACGCCTACCTCTTCCGCTCGGTGCGCGGACAGGTCAGCCGGGTGTTCCTTGTGCCCGCGCTCGTCGGCACCGGACTGATCTGGATTTTTTACATGATGATCATGTATTTCAACGGCGATCCCCTCGGCTTTACCCGGGGCGAGCTGGCAGGCATGGGTGCGTGCCTTGCCGTGATTGCGGCGGTTTCCGTCCTGCTGTATGCGGTATACCGCATCACGCGGAACAAGGTCTGCCGCGCCCTGCGCATCCACCGCTGAGACGGTCAGAAAAGCCTTCACACCGCAGTTTTTATGCTTTGCGCGAGAAAAAGCTCCTGCATAGGAGCTTTTTTTCGTTTATGGCCCGCGCTTTCCCGACATGGGCTGCTGGGAAAGCAAAGTTTTGCGGCCGTATCATGGCGTGTTTTCCCTATGGAAAACACACCCCGTTTCTGCTACAATAAGGCGTGAGGTGACCCCTATGAACCAGATTCTCATTGTGGAGGACGACGACGCGCTCGGCCGCGGGCTGACGCTTGCGCTGGGCGACCGCTACCGCTGCACCCTTGCCCCCGACTGCGCCGCAGCACGGCAGGCGCTGCGCGAAACTGCCTTCGACCTTGCCCTGTTCGACATCAACCTGCCGGACGGCTCCGGCCTTGCGCTACTTGACGAAATCCGTGCGGGCGGCGGCCCGCCGGTCATCCTGCTCACCGCCAACGATATGGAGACCGATATCGTCGCCGGACTGGGGCGCGGCGCGGATGACTATGTGACCAAGCCGTTTTCGCTGGCGGTGCTGCGCGCCCGGGTGGAGGCCGCGCAGCGCCGAAACACCCCCGCCGCTGCATCCGCTGTGTTCGAGCAGGACGGCTTCCGCTTTGATTTTGACCGCATGGACTTTACCGCCGCAGGCGCATCCCTGCAGCTTTCACAGACCGAACAGCGGCTGCTGCGCCTGCTCATCGAAAACCGCGGGCATACCCTGCCGCGCGAAACGCTGATCGACCGCATCTGGACGGACGGTGCCGACTATGTGGATGAAAACGCGCTGTCGGTCACGGTTGGGCGGCTGCGGCGCAAGCTCGGCCAAAATGCGCCCATCAAAACCGTGTACGGCGTGGGCTACAGCTGGGCGGTGCAGCCATGATGTATGCTGCCGCAGCGGCTATTGTACTCGCCGCTGCCGTTCTTGTGCTCGACCGGCTGCACCTGCGCCGCACCCTGCGCACGCTGGACCGTATGCTGGACGACGCCATCCGCGGCAGCTTTTGCGCTTCGCACTTTGATGAAAGCCGCCTTTCCGCCGTGGAGGACAAAATGGCGCGTTTTTTGCAGGCCAGCGGCACCTCCGCCGCGCATCTGGCTGAGGACAAAGCGCGGGTACAGGGGCTGATCGCCGATATTTCGCACCAGACCAAAACGCCGCTCGCTTCCATCCTGCTGTATGCCGAGCTGCTGGACAGTAAAGACCTGCCGCCCGACTGCCGCGACTGCGTCGAACAGCTCACCGGTCAGGCGGAAAAGCTGCAGTTCCTCATCGCTTCGCTCGTCAAGGCCGGACGGCTGGAAACCGGCGTGATCGCCGTCCATCCTCAGCCGGACAACCTGCAGGAGCTGATCGGGGAGGCGGTCTCCGCCGCTGCGGCGGCGGCAGAGGCCAAGGGGCTGGCGCTGACCGCCCTGCCCACAACGGCGCACGCCTGCTTCGACCGCAAATGGACGCGCGAAGCGCTGGACAATCTACTCGACAACGCGGTAAAATACACCCCCTCCGGCGGCAGCATCACGGTTTCGGTCACGCCCTACGAGCTGTTCTGCCGCATTGATGTAAGCGACACCGGCATCGGCCTGACCGAAGCGGAATACAGCCGGGTGTTTCAGCGGTTTTACCGCTCGCCTGCCGTGCGGCACGCGCCGGGAGTGGGTCTTGGCCTGTATCTGGTGCGCGAGATCGCCGCGGCAAACGGCGGCTACTGCAAGGTGGCGTCCCGTCCCGGCGGAGGCAGCACCTTTTCGCTGTTTCTGCCCATGGCATACGAAAAAACGCAAGAGCCGGCCCAATCCTGACAAAACTGTTAGATTTCCGACAGGCTCTCGACAGATTGTTATGTTATTGTCTGTATTGTACCCAAGGGTGCGGTACAGACTTTTTTTCGGGGAGGTTTTCTCTTATGACAGTTTTACAGACACAGGCGCTGCGCAAGGTATACGGCGCGGGCGATACCGCCGTACACGCGCTGGCCGGCGTCGATCTTTCGGTGGAAAGCGGCCAATTTGTCGCGGTGGTCGGCACCTCCGGTTCGGGCAAGTCCACGCTGCTGCACATGCTCGGCGGGCTGGACCGCCCGACAGACGGCAAGGTGCTGGTCGATGGCAACGATATTTTTGCGCTGGGGGATGACGAGCTGACCATCTTCCGCCGCCGGCGCATCGGTTTTGTGTTCCAAGCCTATAATCTGGTGCCGGTACTCAGCGTGTACGAAAACATCGTGCTGCCCATTGAGCTGGACGGCGGCGAGATCGACCGCCCCTATGTGGATGAGATCATCCGCACGCTCGGTCTGGAAAGCAAGCTTGCAAATCTGCCGAGCCAGCTTTCAGGCGGACAGCAGCAGCGCGTTGCCATTGCCCGTGCACTTGCCACCAAGCCCGCCATCATTCTGGCGGATGAGCCGACCGGCAATCTGGACAGCCGCACCAGTCAGGACGTGCTTGCCCTGCTCAAGGTGACGAGCGAGAAATTCGGCCAGACCATTGTGATGATCACCCACAACGAGGAGATCGCCCAGCTTGCGCACCGGATCATCCGCATTGAGGACGGCCGGATCGTCCATTCGTAAGGGGGGCGCGCATCATGCTCAAGGTAGCAAACAAAAAATGCATCCGCCGCCTGTCCGACCGCAGCCTAAAAGCCGCCAAAACCCGCAACATCATTGCGGTGATGGCCATTGCCCTGACCACGCTGCTGTTTACCTCTCTGTTCACCATCGCCCTTTCGATGAATGAATCCTTTCAGCAGGGCAACTTCCGGCAGGCGGGCGGCGACAACCACGGCACGTTCAAAGACCTGACCGAAGCGCAGGTAAACGAGCTGAAAGACGACCCGCTCATCAAGGAATACGGCACACGCCTGCTGGTCGGCATGACGAGCGGCGATCCGCCGTTCAACAAAAGCCATGTCGAGATCGGCTATTTGGACGAAGATCAGGCACGGCACTACTTCATCGAACCGACAGAAGGCTCTCTGCCCGCCGAGGGCACCGATCAGGCCGCAACCGATACCCGCGTGCTTTCCCTGCTCGGCGTGGAGCCGAAAATCGGCGCGCAGTTTACCCTTCCCATCGAACTTGACGGAAATACCTCGTCCAGTCAGGTGGTTGAGCGCACCTTCACCCTGTCCGGCTGGTGGGAGTACGACAGCGCGGTTGTCGCCTCGCACGTTGCGCTGCCGCGGTCGGCAGCAGAAGAGCTGTGCGCCCTTTCCAGCGGCGCCACCGGCAGTTCGACCGGCCTTTGGTCGCTGGACGTCATGCTCGGCAGCGCGTTCCACATTCGGGACGATCTGGAGCAGATCCTGGCAAACCACGGCTACCAGTGCGCGAACGCAGGTGCGGACGACTATATCAACATCGGCGTCAACTGGGGCTACTCGGGTGCGCAGTTTTCGGCAAACCTTGACCCCATGACCGTGATTGCCGTTGCCGCCATGCTGCTGCTCATCATTTTCACCGGTTATCTCATTATTTACAACGTGTTCCAGATTTCGGTGACGAACGATATCCGTTTTTACGGCCTGCTGAAAACCATCGGCACGACCGGCCGGCAGATCCGCCGCATGATCCGGCGGCAGGCCTATGTGCTTTCGCTCATCGGCATCCCGCTCGGGCTGGCGGGCGGCTATTTTGTCGGCGCAGGGCTGGTGCCGGTCATCATTTCACGGCTGGACGGCATGCACGAAACCGTTTCCCTCAGCCCGCTGATTTTTGTGTTTTCCATTCTGTTTTCGCTTGTTACCGTGCGCATTTCCTGCCGCCGTCCCGGCAAAATGGCAGCGCGGGTGTCGCCGGTTGAGGCGGTGCGCTATACCGATGCCGCCCCGGCAAAGCCCCGCCGCGCCAAGGGGAAGCACACAGCGCCCAAACAGGCCGCCTACGGCGCCCATCTGCCCCGCATGGCGTGGATGAATCTGGGCCGCAGCCGCAGCAAGACCCTTGTCACGGTCATCTCGCTTGCGCTGGCCGTGGTGCTGACCCAGCTCACCTATACCTTTGCCAGCGGCTTTGATATGGATAAGTATCTGGCAAGCAAGTCGGCAGTCGATTTCATCGTGGGCGACGCGGCCTATTTCCAAACCGGTTCGGGCTTCAGCACCACCGATGAAGCCGTTCCCGACAACGTCATTGCGGATATCAGCGCGCAGAACGGCATCACCGCCTCCGGCCGCATCTACGGACAAGTGTCAAAGGTGCAGGAATTCATCACCGAGGACTGGTACCGTAAG
>NZ_JBMNUP010000132.1:0-5371 GCF_050946325.1 Agathobaculum sp.
CCGGCGCGGATTATGTGCATCTGCTGCCTTCGCCCGACCTGCAAGGCCTGCTTGCACAGATCTCCTCTCTGCCGACCACCTTCTTTGTGAACAGCGCGGGGGCACAGGTCGGCACGGCGTATCTTGACGCCAAGGATAAAGAGGATTGGGCGGATATCATCGAACAGATGCTGACGGAGGTTGCGGCATGATGTTCTGGAAACAAAACCGCGCAGCCGTCGCGCTGCTCGCTGCCGGCGTTGTCATGATCGCGTTTGGGCTGTGGCGCGGAGAAGACGAAACCGTTTTCCGTAAAGCGATCAACATCTGTATGGAGTGTATCGGCCTTGGGTAAGCGATTCACCGCGCTGCGCGGGCGGCTGCGCACGCTGGTGCAAATCGGTTTTGCCGCTCTCTCCAACGGGTATGCGGCCGGTTTTGCCGGCGGCACCATTTATAAAGGCCCAGGCAAGCGCTTCTGCCTGCCCGGGCTCAACTGCTATTCCTGCCCCGGCGCGTTGGGCGCCTGCCCGATTGGTTCGCTGCAGGCGGTGCTGAGCAGCCGCGAATACCGTTTTTCTTTCTACATCGTCGGTTTTCTGCTGTTTTTCGGCGCGCTGTTCGGCCGTTTTATCTGCGGATGGCTGTGTCCGTTCGGATTGGTGCAGGATCTGCTGCATAAAATCCCGTTCCCAAAAAAACTGCGCCGTCTGCCGGGCGACCGCTGGCTCAAATACCTGAAATATGTGCTGCTGGCCGGCTTTGTCATCATTCTGCCGCTGACTGTACTGGATATCGTCGGCCAGGGGCAGCCGTGGTTCTGCAAGTATGTCTGCCCTTCCGGCACCCTGTTTGCCGGCATTCCGCTGATTGCGTCCAATCCGCCGCTGCGCGCGGCGCTCGGCTGGCTGTTTACCTGGAAAACCGCGATTCTGGCCGTTTTGCTGTTGCTGTCCGTCATCGTTTACCGGCCGTTCTGCCGGTATCTGTGCCCGCTCGGCGCTGTTTACGGGCTGTTTAATCCCATCGCTTTCCGCCGCTTTACGATTGACGCGGACAAGTGTACCTCCTGCGGGCTGTGCCAAAAAGTATGCAAACTGGATATTCCCGTCTGGCAGACGCCCAACAGTCCGGAATGCATCCGATGCGGCGACTGCCAGCGCGCCTGCCCGCACGGGGCAATTCAAAACGCCGGCTGCAAGACTGCGGAGAAGCAGTGCCGGAAAAAATAAGATATTTTTTCCTTTTTCTTCCGATGAAGAGCATTGTCAAATCCTGTTCGGCTGTGCTATAATATCCACACCAAAACCATTTTGCACCGAGGGAGGAATCCATTTTGACCGCTGTATATGCCATTCCGATTGCTGCCGTCAATCCGGATGATGCTGCTTCGCGTGCGCATATTTCCCCTGGACGGCTCGAGCTGGTGGACCGTCGGCACGGCACGGCGCGGGCGCAGAGTTTTGCCGCCTCGCTCCTGCTGGAGTACGCAGTTTCCAAGCATTTTCCTTCCATTGTGCATCCGCTGCAAATCTCTGTTGCAGACGGCGGCAAACCGTATCTGGTGGCCGAGCCCGGCGTCCATTTCAGCCTGTCTCACTCAGGCGAGTGGGCAGTTTGCGCGCTCAGCGATCATCCGGTTGGCGTGGATATTGAAAAATGCGAACCGGGACGCAGAGACATCGCCTCGCGTTTTTTCCACAAGGAGGAAGTGCGCTATCTCAACTCCCTGCTTCCCACCGCGCGGGATGATGCGTTCTACTCTCTTTGGACGCTCAAAGAAAGTTTTGTAAAATCCACCGGCCGCGGTCTCGATTTGCCGCTGCGCAGCTTTTGGGTGGATATCCGTCGCGGCGCCCCGCGGCTGGACTGCCCGGATAACGCTTCGCCGCACTCGCTGTTTCTCCTTCCCTTTACGGCGGAGCGCGGCTACCGGCTGGCGGTCTGCATTGCGCAGGCCGATGCGTCTGAACCCGTTCTGAACGTGCTCAACTGAATTTTTGTTTATAAAAAAGACGGCTGATCGTTGCATCAGCCGTCTTTTTTCCTTTGCAGCGCCATGCCGCATTTATTTTTTCTGCTCGTAAGCAGCGCGAACCGCCGTTGCCAGCTGGTCCGAGCAGGAGGTACCCTTGCCGCCGCAGTTGATGCCTTTAAAATAGCCCTCAATCTGCTCAACCGTCATTCCTTCCACCACACGGCTGATTGCCTGCAAATTGCCGTGGCAGCCGCCCTGGAAGGAAACGTTATGCACGGTATCCCCTTCCATATCAAAAGAAATGTTCCGCGGGCATACGCCGCGCGGCCTGTAATCAAAATGCTCCATTTTCCAAATCCTCCTCACAGCAGCGCATGGATATACTGCGCCGCCTGCTCAAACGTGAACACCTCTGTATACGGACGGGCTTCTTCCGGTTTGGGCAGATGCGTCCAGTTCAGCCAAACGCCCGCAATGCCCTGGTCCAGCGCCCCCTGTATATCATGCCGGAAATTGTCTCCCACCATGACCGCTTCCTGCGGCAGGCACCCGCACTTTTGCAGTGCCAGCCAGAAAATAGGCGCGCCCGGCTTGTCCATACCGGCTTCCTCGCTTGAAACAAGGTAGCTGACGCGGTCCAGCAAATCCAGATATGCCAGCTTTTCCATCTGGATATCGGCCAGCATATCGGTGCATACCGCGGTCTTGATTCCGCGCATCTTCAGTTCATCCAGCAGCTGATGCACCCCCGGGCGCACCTGCATTTTGTCAAACACTGCGTTCCAGTAAACACGATGCACCGCACGCGCATATTTGACCGCGTTCAGCCCCAGGCTTTCCAGCGCGCCCTGCGCAAACAGCACGCGGTCATGTGTAGGCGGCATGCCCGGCTGCTGCCGCGCCAGCCGCCGGCGGTTATCCCGAAAGGCGCGCGCAAACTGTTCGCCCGGCACGCCGAGATGCGCCTCGGCATACATGGCAAGCTTTTCGTAAGCATATTGATCGCCCTCCTGGAAACTGCTGTACAGCGTATCGTCCAGGTCAAAAAATACAGCCTTCAGTCCCATACTTCCCTCACAAAAGCGCCTCGTTATATACTGCACGGCTGCCGCCGACAAATTTAGGCCGCCGGCGCGCGCAAATCAGCGTGGCTTCGCCAACTTTTTTCATGCCGATGCGCAGCGGCACCACCACCGGCTTGATGTGCATGCCAATCAGCGTTCCGCCGATGTCCATTCCTGCCGACGCCGACTGTTTCAGATTTTCCACCGCTGCCGGATCGGCAAACCGCCGGTACGCCGTTGTCGCAAACGAGCCGCCCGCCTTGGGCTGCGGCACAACGTTGACCTCTTCCAGCGCGAATCGCTCACACGCAGCCCGTTCCACAATCAGCGCCCTGTTCAGATGCTCGCAGCACTGTGCGGCCAGATAGATATTTTTATCATGCAGCACGGCGTAAATGCCGTCAAAAACGGCCTCCGCCACTTCCACGCTGGAATGCGTGCCGATTTTTTCACCGCACACCTCGCTTGAGGAGCACCCGACTACAAACAAATCGCCCGCGCGCAGCTGGGCCGCGCCGCACACCGCCTCGGCCGCCTGTGCGGCCTGTTCCCTGATTACAGCAAGCTCCATAATGCTCTGCCTCCTTATCTTGCTTACAGTATATCACATATGCCCTGTTTTTTCACGGTCTTTTTTCCTGCGGCATAGAATGAACCGAAGCGCGGTCCCTCGCCGCTTACCGGCGGGGTTCTCTGCCTTCCACCAGTATATAAAGGAGCAATCGCCTATGAATCTGCCCAATTTTCAGACGGATCAGGAGCTGCCCGCAGACAGCATTGCCCCCCGCCTGCTTTCTCTTGCCATGGCCTTTGTGCCCGAGCAAAGCTTTGATACGCCATATGAGCCAACACTTGCCTTCAGCCGCGGCACCATCTTCCCCGCGCTTGACAAGCCCTTTCTCGGAGAGGAGGCTCTGCCGCAATGAACGAACGGGAAAAACTGTTAAACCGTGTGCGCATGTATGATTTCGCGCTTGTCGACGTGATTGAGTTCCTCGACGGACATCCGACAAACGCCGCCGCGCTGGCGTATTACAGCAAGATGCGCACGGCCTTTGATCAGGCCGCCGCAGAATATGAGGATGCTTTCGGCCCGCTGACCGCCCGCGAAGTAGACACCCGCAGCGGCCGCTGGACCTGGACCGATGACCCGTGGCCTTGGGAAGGAGCTGATAACTGATGTGGTCCTACGATAAACGACTGCAATTCCCCGTTAAAATCAAGAACCCTGACCCGCAGGCTGCAAAAATTGTTATTTCGCAGCTTGGTGGGCCGGACGGCGAACTTGGCGCTTCCATGCGCTATCTCAACCAGCGGTACGCCATGCCTTATGCGGCATGCAAGGGTATTTTAACCGATGTGGGTATATCGGTATCGTTATTGCACCTCTTGTGGCTCCGGGTCTATAATTTCTGAAGATAACACTTCAACCTTGAAAAAGTCAAGTTTCCCAGAAGTTTTATAGCAAATTCGGATACCAAAAGGAACACAATTCAGATATAAGTCAATGCGGTTATCAGCATAGACAATGGCCTTTTTCAAGGCTTCATGCAATGTAGCATCATCGCCCTCGTTAAATTCGAGCAATGCTTCAATCCGTTCAATGTACTTCTGCATCTGCTTTGCCTGTGCATTTTGGACAATGCTTGCATTTTCCGCATCTGCAAGTTTAGTTGTGAGGGTTTCGATTTGTTCAGTATAAAGAGCATTTTGTTCCTTCAAGTCAGCCTTTGAAATCATACCTTCCGTGGCAAGGTCGATGATCTGTGCTTTCTTTTTCCGTATTCTTTCAATTTCCTTTTCTATCCGTCCCTTATCAAGTGCTTTAGGGGCTTCGTCCAAAACCGATTTAATAGTCTGAATAAGCTGCTGCTTGATTACGTCTTTATCCTCTACTATCATATTGATAGCGTAACCTGTCAAAATCCTTAGTGTACGATCTCCGATAGATTTTCCAGTGCATCCCAAATGATTACCATATTTGTCAATTTTGGGTTGTCCATTTTTTGCGGAAGCATGACAACGCCACGCCTTATAAGTTCCTCCATTCTTCAGCTTTTTAGTCCGGCTGACAAATGCGCCTCCACACTCTCCACAAGTCAATTTACCGCTGCACCAGTAGCGGTTACTATGTTTTGACTTCTGTTCTTCTGAAGGAGAACGCCTTGCAAGTTCGGCCTGTGTACGATCCCATAAATCACGATCAATAATCGCTATATCTGGGTGATGATCACGAATATATACCTTTTCCTCTGCTCCACGGTTATATTTTTTAGCATGATCTAAGAAATCAGGGGTATAGGTCTTTTTTTGGCATAGGTCGCCAACATATTTTTCATTACGCAAAATA
>NZ_JBMNUP010000133.1:0-5320 GCF_050946325.1 Agathobaculum sp.
TCATCACCAGCATGTTGCGCACGGTTTGGCGGCCCTGAAATTTCATCATGGAGTTGGAGATGATGTGCTTATAGCGGTTGGCGCCGCGCCGCCAGCCGTTGACTACGGTGTGCAGCAAAACCATGTACAGGCCGGCGAGGGCGGGCAGATAGAAGAGCGCGTCCACCGCGCCGGGGGCATACCAGTGCAGCACCTTGATGAAAAAGGTCGGCATCATATAGCCCAGCGCCGCGCCGAGCAGCATCAGCAGGATGCCGGCCGGCCCGTACCAGCGCGGCACCGCGCGGATGGGTTCGGATTTGTGGGATTCCTGCACAATGTCGATGATGTTGGTGCGGCGAATGAAGCGCGCGGCGAGGAAAAACAGCATGACGATCACATAGGCAGAGAACAGCAGGGCAAGCAGATACGCCTGCGGATCAAATGACAGCGGCATTTCCTGCGAATCCACAAGGAACAGGCGGAAGCCGCGCCAGATGAGCCACGCAAGCGGTGCGCCCAGCACCGCGCCCGCAGCGCACGAGCCGAACGAGATCAGCGCAAGTTCGCGGCCCAGCTCGTGCCGGAGCTGCCGGCGCGACGCGCCCAGCGCAAGGAAAATACCGGTTTCGCGTGATTTCTGGCGGAAAAACAGCCCTGCGGCATAGGTGGTAAATACCGCGCAGCCCAGCACCGCCAGTACAAACACCATCACGACCTGCTTGCGGCTGTCGCCGCCCTCGGGCAGGATGGTGAGAATGGTGGGCGAGCGCATCATGCAGGCGTAGGCGGTGATGAGCAGCACCGAGAAAAAGCAGCAGCCCGCAAGCAGTCCGTACTGTCCGCGGTTTTTGCGGCGCAGCGCCGCGTAGACTTCGGAAAAGGTTTTCATAGGTGAGTCACTCCCTATCAAGGTAAAGTTATTGGCGCAAAGCGCACATGCAATCGGAAATTGCGGCGCACCGCAATTTTCATCAGCTTGTTGTAAAAGTTTTCGCGCCGCAGCGCGCATTTAATAGAAAATTGCAACAAGTTGTAATTTTCATAAAAACCCGCGACCAGTGCGTGGGTTTTTATACAAGACGACGGAGGATTGTGCCCGTAGGGCGCGATTCGCAGTCGCAAATTCGATCGAAAGTGTGGTTTCGATCGAGAGACTGTTCGGAAAACGAAGTTTTTCGACAGTCTCACAGGGGGTATGGATACCTCCTATATTAGTTATTATTCGTTTGACATTTCGCGGATGGCGTCAAGCAGTTCATCCTGAAAAGCGCCGCGTGCCTGTCCGCCCTTTTCCAGCACGCGCCATACCACGCCGTCCCGCAGGATGACCACGCGGTCGCAGAAGGAGGCGGCGAAGGAATCGTGCGTGACCATGAAAATGGTCGCGCCAAGCGCCTGCCGCGCCTGTGTAAAGCTGTCGATGACGGCGCGGGAGGATTTGGAATCCAGATTGCCGGTCGGCTCGTCGGCCAGAATGAGCAGCGGGTGGTTGATCAGCGCGCGGGCGACTGCCGTGCGCTGTTTTTCGCCGCCGGAAATTTCGGCGGGATATTTGTTTTTGATGGCGGAAATGCCGAATACATCGCACAGGCTGTCGGCGTCATGCTCCATGCCGCTGTCGACCTGGCCGGCGATGATGCGCGGCAGCAGGATGTTTTCGTGCACGGTCAGCCCGTCGAGCAGCAGGAAATCCTGAAACACAAAGCCGAGTTTGCGGTTGCGCACCTCGGCCAGCGCGTCCTCATCCAGACGGGCGATTTCCTCCCCGCGCAGGGTGATGCTGCCGCTGTCGGCAGGGATGTAGCAGGAGATGCAGTTGAGGAGCGTGGTCTTGCCCGAGCCGGAAGGCCCCATCACGGCAACGAATTCACCCTCCTGCACGGAGAGGGAGACGCCTTTGAGCACCTCGTAAGTAGTTTTGCCTACCTGATAGGATTTGTGCAGATTTTGTACGTTTAACATGGAAAAGCTCCT
Source organism: Agathobaculum sp. (assembly GCF_050946325.1). Taxonomy (GTDB): domain Bacteria; phylum Bacillota; class Clostridia; order Oscillospirales; family Butyricicoccaceae; genus Agathobaculum. The sequence continues at coordinate 1,957 of NZ_JBMNUP010000133.1, forward strand.
TTCAGAACAAAATGAATTGTAAAACCGCGATCACCGCAAGGTGCGCGGGATAAAACGCATAAAACACCCATTTGGGAATGTGCAGGTCAAAGTGGGTGGGACGGAAGAGCAGCGGCGCGGCGAACACGGCAAAGAACGACCAGTCGATGCACAGGCCGCCAAGCGTGAAATTCAGCGGGTCGCCCGGCTGCCCCATCAAAAGGCCCGGCAGGAACTGGGCGCAGTACAGCGCCGCGCCGATGCCCGGGCGGCTGCGGCACAGGTAGAAGATGAGCATATAGAGGATGCCGTTGCCCGAATAATCGAAATTCCACCACGATACCACGAAAAATGCCGCAAGGAACAGCCACCATTTGCGCACTTTCAAGCCGTACATGGCAAGCAGTGAGAGGAACAGCGTGAAAAAGATGTTCCAGTTGGTCAGCGCTGTCCAGAAGTGGTGCGGATGGAAGGCCAGCACATAAAACGGCTGGGAGAGCACCGCGAACAGCCCGAGCCGGAACAGGTATTTTTTGATATCCCGTGTGTACACGGGAAAGTGTGTGGTTTGCAGTCAAATGGATCGCCCCTTTTCTGGTTTCAGCATACTGCGGCAAACGGGCGAAAGCAAACCGCCCTGCCAAGTTTGGCAGGGCGGCTGTAAAGTTTGGCACGGCGGCGGGCGGCAATGTCAAGAACGGCGCAGATGCTGTAAAGTTTGGTTTGGAGAACAGGAAGGCTTGTGATATAATTTACTGCGGTAAACAAAGGAGGGATACCCATGCTTCGCATCGGCATTTGTGATGATTCGGCGGAAGCGCGGCTCGGTTTGCGCGCGGTGCTGCAGCGCCTGCTGGAAAAGCGCGGCACGGAATATACGACCTACGAATTTTCCTCGGGCGAGGGGCTGCTCGGCTGGCTGGAAAAGCACGAGGGTGAGCTGGAGCTGGTTTTTCTGGATATTGAAATGGCCGGTCTCAACGGAATGGAAACAGCGCGGGCACTGCGCGCGCAGAGCGACAGCGTGCAGATCGTTTTTGTTACCGGCTACGCGGATTATGTGTTCGATGGGTACACGGTCGGTGCGCTGGGCTATGTGATGAAGCCGCCGCAGCCGGAGCAGCTGGATGCGGTGCTCACCCGTGCGCTTGCCGCGCTGTTTCGGGAGGCGGATACGGTGTTTCTGTGCCGCAACAGCGAGGGGCTGTTCCGTATCCCCAAAAAGTCCATCCGGTATTTTGCGTCCGACCGGCGCAAGGTCACCTGTGTGACCCAAACGCGCACAATCCCGTTTTATGCCCGCCTGGATGACGTGGCGCAGACGGTGGGCGCATCCTTTGTGCGCATCCACCAGCGCTATCTGGTGCGCGCGGCCGCGGTTGATCGGGTCGAGGGCGGCACGGTGTACATCGGCGGGGAGACGCTGCCGGTCAGCCGGTCGTATCAGTCCGTCGCGCTGGCCGCACTGACACGCGCGGTGCTGGAATAGGGGGCGCGGCATGACGGCTGGGGATTTGGTTGTATGGGCGCTGCTCTGCATCTTTGGCGGCATCCTGCCGGCGCGCACGGCGCAGTATTTTCTGGCGCCGGCAAAGGGGCGGGTGCGCCGCGCTGTGCCCTGTCTGGTATTCGGCGCGGCGCTCAGTATGCCAACGTGGATGGGGGACGGAAACCCGCTGTATTATTTTCCGTTTCTGCTCGCCGCCTTTGTGGTGGGATACGGCGGCAGGCTGGCCGCGCGGCTGGTTGTGGGCGTCATCTTTTTTGAGTGGGTCATCGCATGGGGGATGATTGTGGATACGCGCGCGGTGCTGCCCGCCTCCGCGGATTACTGGGGCGCGATCCTGTGGAAACTTGCCATGTGGGCAGCGGTGTATGCGCTGGCGCGGCGGCTGTTCCGGGACAGCAAGACGATCACGCTGTCCGGACGGCTGTGGGGGCTGCTGGGATTGCTGGCGCTGTCGCCGCTTTTGAGTGAATTGGCGTTTTCCATGTGGAATATCCGCGCGTACACGCCGGAGGGTGCGGATGTTGTGCTGGATGCGGCGTTTTACACGCTGCTGCCGTTTGTTTTTGTCTCTTCGCTTGCGCTGCTGCTGGCGGTTGTTCTGCTGTCGCGTCATCAGGCGCTCGAGCAGGAGCATCAGCTTGCCGATCTGCGCGAGGTATATTATCAGGGCATCCGGCGGGAGCAGGAGCAGGTGCGCCGCCTGCGGCATGATATGCGCAACCACCTGACCGCGCTGTCCGGCCTGCTGGAGCAGGGGGGAACCGGCCGTGCGGCCGATTATGTGCGCAGCCTGCAGGCTGCGTCTGGCCCCTCCGGCGCCGGACGCTGGTGTGAAAACGATACGGTCAACATTGTGCTTTGCGCCAAAGCGCATGAGCTGGAGCAGGCGGGGCTGGAAGCGGATTTTCAGGTATCGCTGCCGTCTGCGCTGCCCGTGCGGGATGTGGACTTGTGCGCCCTGTTCGGCAATGCGCTGGATAATGCGCTGGAGGCGGCGCGGCAGGCAGCGGAAAAGCGCGTTGCTGTGCGCGCCCGTGCGGATAAGGGGCTGCTGATGCTGCGGGTATCCAACGCCTATACGGGCGTGCGGACTGCCCAGAACGGTATTTTCGGCACCACCAAGGCCGACCGGCAGGCGCACGGCTTCGGCCTGCGCGGCATGCGGGAGATCGCGGCGCGTTACGGCGGCACGCTGGAAGCCAGTGCGGAAAACGGACGGTTTGAGCTCATTGTGTGCATTCCGCTGGCCTGAGGCGGCGCGTTATCGTCCGCAGTGGAAAACCAAAACGAAATCTTTTGCCGCGGCCGGACCGCGTCTGAACGGACAGGGAAAAAGCCCTGCCGACCCCTCGCTGATTGACAGCGGAGGGCCTGGCAGGGCTTTTGTTTTTTGGCTGCGGGCTTAAATTTTTATGTACCAAATTCCATATTGGCGTATATGCGCTCCATGCGCTCATCCGGAAAGCGGCGGTCTATCATTTCCCAGAAAGGACTGGACGGGGGAACATCGTGAATCCGGTCTGACCAGCGCTGCACGGACAGCAGCGACACAGCGGCGTTGAAAATCAGGAAGATGGTGACGCACCAGGTTGCAATTTTGCCGATTTTGTTGGGCAGCTTTAAAATGAGCTTTGCCATGCGCGGATAGATATCCTTAATCCATAAAACGCCCAAAATGCCCCAGAAGCAGGCGTACAGCAGACAGATGCGGCCGTTGAGGTTAAACGGCATTGCGCTGTAATCCCAGGAACGGGAGCCGAACAGCGTTTCCTGCCCCCAGGAGCACAGGTATTCCACCACGCTGCCCACAAACATACTGCCCAGAAACGACAGCCACGGCCCGCGGTTACGGAACCGATACAGGGCCCAGGTGAG
>NZ_JBMNUP010000134.1:0-5319 GCF_050946325.1 Agathobaculum sp.
TACCCTCTCCCCGCAGCATCACGCCGGTATCCTTCCAGTGGCCGAAACGCACCTTTTTGTTGATATATTCATCCGCTATATTAATGCCGCCCATGTAGCTGACATTGCCGTCAATAATCATCATTTTACGGTGGTTGCGGTAGTTCAGATAGGTGTTAAGCGTCGGGATAAACCGGTTAAACCGCACCGCGCGGATACCGAGCGAGGCCAGATACCGGTCATAATGCTTAGGCAGCGTGGCGATGGAGCCAACGTCATCATACATGACGCGCACATCCACACCGTCCCGCACCTTGATTTGCAGGATATCCAGAATCGTATCCCACATTACGCCTTCTTCAACGATGAAATATTCCAGAAAAATAAACCGTTTGGCCAGCCAAAGTTCCTCACACATCGAGGCAAACATCTCTTCGCCCACGCGGAAATACTTTGTTTCGGTATTCGTCCATACAGGCATGCCGTCCAGCGCCTCCACATAGCGGGCGCACGGCGCATGGCGCGGAGAAACACGCGCCAGTTCTTCTGTTGCAGGCTGCCGCTTATAATCCTTAAAATCCGGCGGGTTCGGTTCATATTTATGCTGTGTGCGCGCGCGGTTGAGCGGCGTATTGCCCCAGAACAGGTAAAAAAGTCCCCCAAAAAGAGGCATCAGCAAAATGACTACGATCCAGGAAATTTTATAGGTCGGGTTATCATACTTGCGTACCAGCCAGATGACGATGAGCAGGCTCAAAATCGTCAGCAGGCGCGGCATCCATTCCCATCGTCCGCTCAGCCAATTCACACCGGTCATCACGATCACAAACTGGATAATCAGCAGCACACCGCCGACCACGCGCCGGTCGCCCAGCGCCCGTCCCAATATTTTGCGCATGCCGCACCTCCTTTTACTGCAATATCATGTCTATATTATCATATCGCACCTCTTATCAAAAGTCAACGCGGGCGGATTGCCCTGACGTGAAAACTATGATAAAATATAGTTGTATACCAATCTGAAATCACCGGAGGGAATATTATGCCCCACACCTCTGTTCCGGCCGCAGAGCTGGAAAGCCGCCTTGCTCGTCTGCGCATCGCCATGTCGCAGCGTCATCCGGACTGGTCCATGCTGCTGCTGGACAACAAAATTGATCTTTACTATTTGACCGGCACCATGCAGGAGGGGCTGCTTGTCGTCACGCAGGACGCAGCCGTTTTCTATGTCCGCCGATCGTTTGAGCGCGCGCAGTGCGAATCCCTCTTCCCCGATATCCGGCCGATGGGCAGCTTCCGCGTTATTGCGCAGGATTTTCCCCGCGTTCCTTCGGCAGTTCACGTTGCCGTGAAGACCATGACGCTGCAAAAGCTCACGCTTTTGCAGAAATATCTGCCGTTTTCCCAGCCGCTTCCGGCTGACGATGTGCTCGCCGGTCTGCGCGCCGTCAAAAGCAAATACGAGCTGGAATGCATGCGCCACGCAGGCGGCGTGCAGCAGTTTGCGCTGGAGGACATCGCGCCCGCGCTGCTGCGCCGCGGGGTCAGCGAAGCCCGTCTGTGCAGCGAGGTATGCACTGCGCTGCTGGAGCATGGCGCAATGGGCATTTCCCGCTTCAATCAGTCGGCTGCTGAAGATGTGCTCGGCCTGGCCAGTTTTGGAGAGAACAGCCTGCTCCGTATCGCGAACGACAGCCCTTCCGGCACAGCCGGCACCTGCATTGCGATGAAATCCATCGGCTCCTCCCAGCGCCGGCTGCGTGAAGGAGATCTTGTTCTGCTGGATATTCCCTGCGGTTTCCGCGGCTATCACACAGACAAAAGCATTTGCTTTTTCTACGGTTCGCTTGCCAAACATCCTGAGGGCGCCCGTATCCGCGCTGCGCGGGAGCATTGTATCTTTCTGTCTCATATGGCAGAATCCCTGCTGCGTCCCGGCGCAGTCCCCGCTGAAATTTATCAGAAGCTTTGCAGCTGCGTCGACCCTGCTTTCCGGGACGGTTTTATGAACGGCTGCAAATTTGTCGGTCATTCCATCGGCCTGACAATGGACGAAACGCCTGTGCTGGCACAGGGCTTCAGCGAGCCTTTGCAGGCCGGCATGGTCCTTGCAGTGGAGCCCAAAATCGCACTGGAAGGCATCGGCCTGGTTGGCTGCGAAAACACTTACGAAATCGTTCCGGACGGACCGGCCGTATCTCTGACCGGTAAAAGCGATACCGTTTTTGAAATCAATTAAAAACAGCGGCCGATATGCCGCATTTGAGAGGAGTTTTACCATGCGCAAGTTTACCCTTGTAACGGACTCGACCATCGACGAAACCGCCGCTTATTTTGCAAAAAATGATATCAAGTGCGCGCCGCTTTCCTTCACAATTGACGACCGCACAATTGAAGAAGACTGCGGACAAACGATTTCTTTCCACCAGTTTTACGACCTGCTGCGGCAGGGAAAAATGTCCCAGACTTCGCAGGCCAAGCTGGAAACCTTCCTGCGGCTGTTCCGCGAATCGCTTGACGCCGGCATGGATGTGCTGTATATCGGATTTTCTTCCGGCTTGTCCGGCACTTACGGCGCAGGCTGCATGGCGCGCGACGAGCTGGCTCCGCAGTATCCGGACCGCAAAATTTTCTGTGTGGATTCTCTTTCCGCCACCGGCGGCGAATATCTGCTGGTGGAAAAAGCCCGCGAAATGCGCGACAGCGGCTGCACGGCAGAGGTAACCGCCGCCGCAATCGAACAAATGCGGCTTCATGTAATCCACCTTGTCACCGTGGACGATTTGAACCATCTGCACCGCGGCGGACGGCTGAGCAAGACCTCCGCTATTGTCGGCAGTCTGCTCGGCATCAAACCCCTCATTTGGGTCAACGATGAAGGCAAGCTCGGCGTATGCGGCAAGGTACGCGGCCGGCAGAAAGCCATTGCGCATCTGGCAGAGCGCACAATACGCGAAATGGCCGATAAAAATCAGACCGTTCGCATCGGACACGGAGATTGTCCGGAAGATGCGCAGACGCTGGCCGATCTGCTGCTGCGTCAGGGTGTGAAGTCTGATATTCGCTATATCGGCACGGTCATCGGCTCCCACACCGGCCCAGGCGTGCTGACCACATTCTTCTTTGGCGGGGACCGCAAGCCGGAATAACCAAAACCGTATCGCAAGGGTCTGGACAGTTGTCCGGACCCTTGTTCTGTCTGCGAACCTCCTGCTGCCCGTCAGCATAGACTGGCGCAAAGGAGGTTTTTCTATGAACAAATCGGCGTCCCTTGCCGTCGTCGGCGGCGACGTGCGGCAGGCCTACCTGGCTGGGCTGCTCCATGCCGACGGCCACGAGGTGCGCACCTATGCGCTTGAACGGCACCCCATAGAGGGCTGCATCCCGCTTACAGATCTGCGCGTCGGTTTTTCCGGTGTGCAGGCGATTATTCTGCCGCTGCCCGTGCAGCACGGGGATATGATGCTCAACGCGCCCTTATCCAATGCACCTCACCCGCTTGCCGGCATTCTGGATGCAGTTCCCGCCGGCACGCTGACGCTTGCCGGCGCCGTTCCTTTTTGGGTTCACGCCCGCGCCGTGCAGAACGAGCTGCGTCTGACCGACTACTTATCCCGCGATGACCTTGCGATACGCAACGCAGTACCTGTTTCATTAGCGAAAAACGCGGCTGTATGGGAAGCGCAAAGGCCTGCCGGCTGCCACCGCAGCCGGCAGGCCTTTTGTCTGCGCACCGCCGGTTCCCCTGCTATTCCTGCTCCTCAAGCTGCAAATATTCCGCCAGCACGCCGCAAAACATACCGTTTCCTATACTTTTGTGCTGGTTGACATAGCTCTCGCCAAAATAGCGGAACAGCGCTTCTCTGTTACCCTCTTTCCAGATCTTATGCACCGCATACCGAAGCACCCTTTCCACATCTTCCCATTGCCTTCCGTATGTCTTGGCAACTTCGGGATAGATCACCTTGGTCATAGCGCCGCTCTCATGGGTTCGCAGGCACACACAGTCTGTTAAATATCTATATCCCATTTCCGTCAGCGGTACAGCCAGCTCGCTGAGTATCTGTTTCAGGCGCCGCCGCATATCCGCTTGCCGCTGTTCACTTTTGCAAAGCGCCACAGCGCGCGACCAGATGAGCAAGCGCTCGCACAGCGAAGCCGGCTGCACCGGTTTCCGCAGCAGCACATCTGCGCCGACCACTTTGCCTTCCATCTGCGTCTGCGCGCCCATAAACGAACTCATTATCAGGATTCCTGCATCCCGCCTGTATTTATGAATCCGCGCCGCGGCGGTCATCCCATCCGTCAGCGGCAAATCATTATCCAGCACCACTATGTCCGGAGCGCATTGCAAAAAGCGCTTTACTGCCTCATCTCCATTTTCCGCCGTGCCCGCCAGTACCAGCGTCTTGCTCTGCTGCATCAGCGCTGCGGTCTTTTTCATAAATTCCATATCGGCAGTTGTCAATAAAACGCGCAGGCTCTGTTTTTCCTCCCCCATTGTTACCTCCACATCCTACTTCGGTTAATACACATTTCAACAAAATTCGTCTTTCTTTTTATTTTACATATTTTGGGCTTTGATGCAAGTCAGAATCCCTTTTAAGGGATGCAAAATATCGTCAAGTATCGACACTTCTTTGCAGTTTATACAACGATTGCCTGCCAAAGAGAGCGACCTGTATCGTTCCATCCAAAACCAAAATCCGCTCAACCGCCTCTTCGTATACCTGTTCCGCCTGCCATCCCTGCGTCAACAGCCACGCCTGCCTTGCCCGCGCCGCCTCCGGCCGCGCCGCATTTCCCAGCCGGCGTTCTGCTGCACGGCAATCGGCGCATAGGCGCCGTACCACGCCTGATATATCCGCTTCCGCTTGCTGCAGCGCCTGCTGCACACATTCGCGCAGCGTTTCATCCCGTACCGAACCTCCGCCGCACTGGCGGCATGTCCATCGAACATGCACACTTCCGTCCTTATGCACGGAACGTCTGGGCAGCAGTGCGCGGCCGCACCGGCCGCACCGCACCTTCCCCGAACACCAGTACTGCGCCGAATGGCGCGTCCTGCCCGCGCTGCGGCGCGCCAATTCCCGCTGCACCTGCTCAAACCGCGCTCTGCTGACAATGGCCGCATGATGATCCCGCAGCAAAAGCTGCTGCTCCTGTCCATGGTTGGGCACGCTGCGATGCGTCAAAAAATCCGGTGTGCAGGTCTTCTTTTGCAGCAAATCGCCGCAGTATTTTTCATTGCGCAGTATCCGCAGCACCATAGTGGAGGACCACACAGCGCTTCTCTGTTTCGGCGTCGGCACCCCGCGTTCAGTCAGTAGCCGCGCGATG
>NZ_JBMNUP010000135.1:0-5293 GCF_050946325.1 Agathobaculum sp.
CATAAAGAAAGGATCTGTATCAAAATGATGACAAGAGAGCAGTACATCGAATCGCTGCGGAGCCTGAAGCTGAACCTGTACCGCCAGGGCCAGAAGATTGAGAATGTAGTAGACGATCCGGTAGTACGTCCGTCGCTGAACTCGTTTGCGGCAACGTACGCGCTGGCAGAGGATCCGCAGTATGAGGATCTGATGACGGCGACATCGAACCTGACGGGCAAGAAGATCAACCGCTTCACGCACCTGCATCAGTCGACGGACGACCTGATCAAGAAGGTAAAGATGCAGCGCCTGCTGGGCCAGAAGACGGCAGCCTGCTTCCAGCGCTGCGTAGGCCTGGACGCTGCGAACGCAGTATACTCGACCACTTACGAGACCGACGAAGCGTGCGGCACGAAGTACTTTGATAACTTTGTGAAGTTCTGGACCGACGTACAGAACAATGACTGGGGCGTAGACGGCGCGATGACGGACGTCAAGGGCGACCGCAGCCTGTCCCCGTCCAAGCAGGCGGATCCGGACATGTTCGTACATGTAGTAGAGCGCACGCCGGAGGGCGTATATGTAACGGGCGCGAAGGCACACCAGACGGGCTACCTGAACAGCCACTATGTACTGGTAATGCCGACGATCTCGATGCGTGAAGGCGACGAGGACTATGCAATTTCGTTTGCATGCCCGACGGATGCAGAAGGCATCACGCTGATTCTGGGCCGTCAGTCCTGCGATACGCGCAAGACCGAAGAGTACAACGATATCGACGTAGGCAACAAGGTCTACGGCGGCCACGAAGTACTGGTAATCTTTGACCGTGTGTTCATTCCGAACAACATGATCTTCCTGAACGGCGAGACGCAGTTTGCCGGCATGATGGTAGAGCGCTTTGCAGGCTATCACCGTCAGTCTTATGGCGGCTGCAAGGTCGGCGTAGGCGACGTACTGATCGGCGCGACGGTACTGGCGGGCGAGATGGCTGGTTCTTCCAAGGCATCCCACGTCAAGGACAAGATCATTGAGATGACCCACCTGAATGAGACGCTGTACTGCTGCGGCATTGCATGCTCTTCTCAGGGTTCGAAGACCAAGGCAGGCAACTACCTGATCGACCTGCTGCTGGCGAACGTGTGCAAGCAGAACGTAACCCGCTTCCCGTATGAGATTGCGCGTCTGGCGCAGGATCTGGCGGGCGGCATCATGGTAACGCAGCCGTCTGAGGCTGACTACCGCAATCCGGCAACGCACGACTACATCGAGAAGTACCTGCGCGGCGTAGCAAGCGTACCGACCGAAGACCGTATGCGTGTACTCCGCCTGATTGAGAACATGACGATGGGCACCGCAGCCGTTGGCTACCTGCCCGAGTCCATGCACGGCGCCGGCTCGCCGCAGGCGCAGCGCATCATGATCGCGCGTCAGTCCAACCTCGAGATGAAGAAGCAGCTCGCCAAGGATATCGCTCGTATCAAGTAAACCGTTATTTTGACTCCTATTCACTCTCTTTTCTTTTCATAAAGTTTGGTGGAAGTCCCTGTGGTTTAACCGCAGGGGCTTCTGCCATTTTTATATAGAAATATAAAAAATGAGGGGAATCCCTTGTGCAAAACAGAAAATTGGAGTAAGTCCCTTGACAGAAGAAGAAAAGGGATTATAATAAAAGCATAACTTGTCAGACAAGTTGGGAGGGGAAACATGAAATCCGACCGTATCAATGTAACGGAGAGCGTGGTTCAGTATCTGACAGCGCACATTGAAAGCGGGGAGTGGCCGCTGAACAGCAAAATTCCCTCAGAAAATCAGCTTACTGCCCAGCTGGGGGTCAGCAGAGCGAGCGTGCGCGTGGCGATTCAGCAGCTGATCGGCGTGGGTGTGCTGGAAAGCGTGCATGGCAAGGGCACCTTTTTGCGGGATGACAGAGTGCAGACCCTGCTGACGGGAGCGAGCCAGATTACGCCGGCCGACTGTGCGGACATTCGGGCAGTATTGGAATTCCGGCGCATTTTAGAGCCGGAAACAGCGGCTCTTGCGGCTGAAAATGCAACGGAAAGCGATTTGCAGCGTATGAGAAAGCTAACAGCGGAACTGCCGGCACTGAGCGGCCGATGGAGCGAATTTGTCCGGTGTGATATGGCGTTTCACGAAGCGCTCTGCCAGGCTTCGGGCAATCATTTGCTGGTTAAAAGCCTGCATGAAGTATTTGCACAGACGGTTCGCAACCATGAGCAGCTGACCCAGCGCTTCGGCGAAGGACACGCGCTGTTTTTTCACCCGCAGATACTGGATGCGGTTGAGGCGCGCAACCCGAATCGGGCGCGGGCGCTGATGGAAGCGCATATCCTGCAAAACTATGATAAAGTTTGACTTGTATAACAAGTGAAAGGGGCATAAAAATGGCAATTACGATCCGCGATATCCGCGTCATCTGCACGGCGCCAGAGGGCATCAATCTGGCTGTGGTTAAAGTGGAAACCAGCGAACCGGGGCTGTATGGTCTGGGCTGTGCGACGCTGGCGTACCGGCATCTGACGGTGCAGCATCTGGTGGAAAATTACCTCAAACCGCTGCTGATTGGCCGCCCGGTGAACAATATTGAGCAGCTTTGGCAGCTTATGCACCAGAATGCTTATTGGCGCAACGGCGGCATTGAGAACAATGCGATTTCAGGCGTGGATATGGCGCTGTGGGACATTAAGGGAAAACTGGCGAACATGCCCTGCTACGAGCTGTTCGGTGGCAAGTGCCGCGAAGGCATTCCGGTTTACCGCCATGCAGACGGCCGCGACGTTGAGGAGATTTGCGATAATATTGCGCGCTTCCGCGATATGGGTATTACGCACATCCGCTGCCAGTGCGGCGGCTATGGCGGCGGCGGTTACGGCGCAGCGCCCGGCACGGCTCCGCAGGGCGCGCCGGACGGCGTGTACCTGGACGCGCACCAGTATATCCGTGATACGGTCAAGCTGTTTGAGGGCATCCGCGCCCGCATTGGGGACACGATGGAGCTGGTGCATGATGTGCATGAGCGCATCGCACCGATTGACGCGGTCAAACTGGCCCGCGCGCTGGAGCCGTACGATTTGTTCTTCCTGGAAGACCCTGTGCCGCTGGAGCAGCTGGACTGGCTGCGCACGCTGCGGCAGCATACCGCAACCCCGATTGCGCAGGGCGAGCTGTTCAACAACCCGCGCGAGTGGAAGCAGATTATTGCAGAACATCTGATTGATTTTATCCGCGTCCACATCAGCCAGATCGGCGGCATTACGCCGGCGCGCAAGCTGGCCATCTTTGCCGAGCAGTTCGGCGTGCGCACGGCCTGGCATGGACCGGGCGATATGTCGCCGCTGGCGCACGCAGCGAATATCCACATCGACCTGGCGGCGCCTAATTTCGGCGTACAGGAGTGGTCGGGCATTGAACCGCCCAACTTTGTCATTCAGGATCTGAAGGGCCCGCACGGCGCGCTGCTTGAAGTATTCCCCGGCCTGCCGGAGTTCCGAGACGGCTATGTGTATGCCAACGATAAGCCCGGCCTCGGCGTTGACCTGGATGAAAAGGAAGCGGCCAAGTACCCGTGCGAAAATACGGTTACCACCTGGACGCAGACGCGCAACAGGGACGGCTCGCTGCAAACACCGTAATAGAGCGGTTTGAAGAACAGAAAGATAATTTGAGAAAAGAAGGAGACGGATTAAAATGGAAACCAGCAGAGAGGTTGTTATCACCGCGCCTCACCGGTTTGAGGTGCGTGAAGTACCGAAGCCGGCGGCAACAGGGGATTATGATGTATTGGTGAAAATGAAAGCCTGCGGCGTGTGCGGTTCGGACGTGCATAATTTTCTGGGGGAGAATCCCTGTGCTTCCTATCCGCGCATTCCTGGACATGAGAATGCCGGCATTGTGGAGGCGGTCGGTCCCAAGGTGACAAAAGTAAAGCCGGGCGACCATGTTGTGCTGGACCTGGTTGTTGCCTGCGGGGAGTGCTACCAGTGCAAAATCGGCCGATATAATGTGTGCGAGCATGTCCGTGCGCGCGGTTCAAGCATTGACGGCGGCTGGCGTGATTATATCGTCGTGCCGGAGCATCAGACCTATGTCGTCTCGCCGGAGATTCCGTGGAAGGACGCGGCGCTGATCGAGCCGTTCGCCATCGGCGGACACTGCACGGGCCGCGGCCGCGTGGTGCCCGAAGACACCGTGCTGATTCTCGGCGCGGGCACGATTGGCGCGATCATTCTCCAGACCTGCAAAGCAAAGGGCGTTAAGACGGTGATCTGCTGCGATATCAGCGATTCCTCGCTGGAGCGCGCTAAAAAATACGGAGCCGATTATGTCATCAACAGCAAAAAAGAGGACCTGGTGCAGCGTGTGCAGCAAATTACCGAAGGGCACGGCGTAACCTGCGCATTTGACTCCGCATGCTTCCCCGGCTCGCTGACCAGCCTGTTTGCAGACGGCATTATGGCCAATGCCGGCCGTGTGGTGTCGCTCGGCTTCTGCACCGCGCCGGAGCAGATTTCTTCTGCGATGATTGACCAGCGTGAACTCGATCTGATTGGTTCCCGCATGTCGGCCTATCAGTTTGAGCCGACCATCAAACTGTTTGAAAAGCATGCGGTCAATCTGGACGGCATTGCCACGCATTTTATTCCCTTCAGCAAAGTGGGAGAGGTCTTGGATAAGATTGAGCATCCCGATCCGTCTGTCAAAAAAATGGTTATTGTATTCGATGAGGAGGATATGTAATTATGGTACACCCGCTTTTTGATATCACCGGCCGCAAGGCCATCGTTACCGGCGGCACCCGCGGACTGGGTCACGGCATGGCCGAAGGCCTGCTGGAGGCCGGTTGCGAAGTTGTTATTATTGGTTCGTCTGCCCGCGTACACACCTCTGCGGAGGAATTCTGTGCAAAGGGCTTCAAGTGCTTCAGCGTGCAGGCCGACCTCGGCGAGCGCGAGGAGTGCTACCGTGCGTTTGACGAAGCGGTGGAAAAACTCGGCGGCGATCTGGATATCATCGTCACCGCGCACGGTATTCAGCGCCGCTGCCGCTCCGACAAGTTCCCGATGAGCGATTGGGATGATGTGATTGCAGTCAACCTTACAAGCCAGTTCATTATGTGCCAGCAGGCTGCGAAGATCATGGTCAAGAAGGGCTACGGCAAGATTATCACCGTTTCGTCCATGTCCTCTTTCTTCGGCGGACAGAACGTCGTCGCCTATTCTGCGGCTAAGGGCGGTGTGGCGCAGATGACCAAGTGCATGTCCAACGACCTGCTTGAATGCGGCGTCAATGT
>NZ_JBMNUP010000136.1:0-5290 GCF_050946325.1 Agathobaculum sp.
GCCGCGCAGACAACGGGCAAGCAGAAGCGCCTGTACATAAGGCACCAATCCCCAAACCAGCTTTTCTTTTAAATAAGGGTGGGTGAGCGGCTCTGCCAGGCGTTTCTGCCAGGCAGCCAGAAAGATTTTGCGTCCCTCGTCGGTCAACAGCACTGCACCACTCGGCTGGCACTCAAAGTGTTCAGCACGCATGACGCGATTATTAATCAGCGTGGCGACAAACCGGTCAGCGAGCAGTGGCCGCAGTTCCTCCATCAAATCGAGGGCAAGCGACGACCTGCCAGGGCGGTCGCGATGCAAAAAGCCAACATAAGCGTCTAATCCGACGCTCTCCAATGCACCCGCGCAGGCATTTGCCAACAGGCTGTATGCAAATGAAAGCATGGCATTGGTTGGGTCAAGCGGCGGACGGCGCGAACGTCCGGTAAAAGAAAAGGTTTCACGTTGATTGAGCAGCAGCGCGTCAAATGTGCCGAAATATATAGCCGCCGACTGGCCTTCCAAGCCACGCAACGCGTCAAGATTGGTTTCCTGCAGAATGGCGGGCAGGCTGTCGGCCAACAGCGCTGAAGCATGCCCAAGCGCTTCATTGTCAACACGCAGCAAGTGATCACGCAGGGTGCGCTCGATACTCCATCGTCCATTGTACACCTTGCCGAACACAAAACTGCGGGCGTAGTGGCAGCTTTGCCCTTCGTCGTCGGATAAACGGTACTGTGCCTTTCGCAGCAGCACGTTTCCGGGATTTTCTCCGCTGACACGCGCGAGGAAGCGTCCGCGTGGTGTGAGGAAAGCCAGATTTATCCCGTCGCGCACACATTTTCCCATCAGGGCGGGGCTTGCGCCTTTGTAGGAAAAGCAAAGGATGCTTTCCAGTGTGTGCAGCGGGAACTGTCCGCGTTTTTGCTCGTCCGCCACAACCAATACGGTCTCGCCCTCAAGCGCGAGATAGCTGTCCTCACTCAGGACGAACAATGTGTTGAGGAATTTTCTCATAAGCTTTCCTCCTCCCTCGGCAGGTGCATCCGCAGATAAGCGGATGCCGGGGGTGCTTTCGCGAGCCTCGGCAGGCAGACCTCTTTGAGCGAGCAGGCATTGCACCCTTTGGATGGAGTGGCTTTTGGGGTATACCCGCGTGCATACAGGGCATGCATTTCCCCAAGCATGTCTTCCACCCGCTGACGCAGCGGCGCATCCAGATTGACTCGGGTGCGCCGCCGCGGCTCGCCATAAAAGAGACTGCCCTCGGCAATACTGCATAGCAGCATCTCCTCCAGGCAGATCGCCTGTGCGCAGAGCTGCAATTCATCCGCGCCGTAAGCGTTTGGCCGGCCTTTCTTATATTCCACCGGATAAGGCTGCCAGGTCCCGTCTTGTCCGGCCAGCGTGATTCCTGCCGGGTCCTGATGAAATTCGACCACGTCGCACACTCCCTGCGCGCGCAGCCGGTGGGATACGACCCGCAGGCTGCGCGCGGTCAGCAGGTTTCCGCGGCGTTCCATCTGCTTTTCATCATGGGCGCGTTGGTGAAGGAGCTGTCCCTCAACCGTGCGCAAATTTTCCGCCCACTGCCGTTCGATATGGATTAGCGCCCACTGCCGGCGGCAGAAAGCGAAATGCTGTAGGCCGGATAGCGGGAGATAATCTTCTTCCTGCCGGCTGGTCACACCATCTGCGTGCAGGACACGCCTTCGGGCAGTGCGGCGGTATCGACCGTCACGGTATAGTCGCTGTAAGCGCGCGGACTGACCACATCTTCTTTTCGGGAAACGCTGACCGTGTCAAACAGCCGGTAGGCGGGCGTGTTTCCCAGTTCGCTGTCATGCCGGAATACAATCAGCTGGCGGACGGCCATCTTGCCGCGCGCGGCCGAATGGTCAACTTCGAACATATTGAGGATCGCCTGCCACAGAAGGGCAAGATCCTCCTCTGAAAAACCGGTGGTCTTGCGGGCAAGGTTGGCTGAAATATAACCCTCGCAGCGGTAGAGCGCATAGGGGACAATGTGCTTGCGCCCCATTTCGGTGCCTTTTTTCTCGGCGTCTGTCTCGGTGGTGATGGCAACACGGGTGATCGTGACCTCCTGCGGGACAATTGGGTCGATGGAACGGGCGAAGCCCAATTGCACCGGTCCGCGTACCTGCCCGCAGTTCAGATTGTTTTTCACGAAGGTGGTCATAACCGCTCCGAAGGTGCGGATATCGTAAAAGTTTTGGCACATGAAGTCCCGGATCTTCTCGTCGAGCTGGGGGTTCCTCTTTTTGACTTCCTTGATGGTCTTTTCATCGATTTCCCAATGTGCGAACGCTTCGGCGTCCGAACGGTTGAGCGGAACGCCGTCCTTGATGTAGATGCGGTACCCCGCGGCGTCCTCCTTTACCGTTTCGACGTAGTTGCGGATTTTGCGCTTGAGACAGACGTCGGTCACCAGCCCGTAGCCGGTCTCCGGATCGAGCCGGGGCATGTTGCCCGCGTCAGGGTCGCCGTTGGGGTTGCCGTTTTCCACATCGAACAGGATGACAAATTCATAACGGTTCTTGATGGGTTCGCTCATTTCACATTTCCTCCTTCGGTTTGCCGGCAAACTGTTTTTGTACCTGGTGGTAATAGCCCAGATGGAAGGCGCCCTGTTCGGGCAGGGACATCCGCGCGGGCAGCGTTTGGCGGATGCGGCCTTCGATATCGCAGATCTGCTTCTCATAGTGAATGCGCAGGCCGGTGCTCAATTTGCGCAGATGGCTTTGCGAGAGCTTGGTCAGCAGCGGGAAGATGGTTGCGGGGGTGGCGGACGCACTGTTGAAGTACTTGTCCTTGATGGTCGATTTGATGCCCGGATTGGCGTCCGCCTGTACCCGTTCGAGCACCGCGAACAGCCTGCCGAGCAGATAGGGCAGATAGGTGCTCTGTTCGTTCAGTTCCACGGTCAAAACCTCCTCTGGAATATGAAAGTGGGTGTTTTGCAGGAAAAAGGCTTTCAAAACAGCGGCGCGCCCATAGGTGACCGCCTGTTCGGCGCGGATGCGCAGCATGGTCTGCGCAAACAGGGAGGCCGGATAATTCCCATCGGACAGCACAGCGCGGATGGTCGCGCCCATCATCAGCGAGACCGCCTTTTTGTCACGGCTGTTGGGATTGGCGATCTCCGTTTGCAGTTTCCACATTGGCAGCGCGCCGTTTTCAAGGTAAGCGGGTTTGGCAATGCGCAGCCGTTTGTGATGCTCCTGCACATGGATGAGCAGATTCCCGAAGGTGTCCTGCAGAAAGAATCGCACCGACAGCCGCGCGGCGTTTGGCGCGAGCCCGAGCACGAAAAAATGGTTTTCCGGATGCAGGGGGATGCCGTCCACATCGACCAGCCCTCCGCCCGCGAGCGCGGCCACCACGCCCCACAGGTCCTCCTGTGTGATGCGGTCCTCCGCGCCGCCGAACAGCGCGCCGCAGAAGATATCCTGGTAGAGGGGTTCGGCATCCTCCGCCCAGCAGACGATCGCGGTATCACCCAGGTACTGCACATGTCTGCGGTCGCTGAGCAGCTGGTTGAGCGCGGCGCCGTAGGCGGAGGCGGCCGCCTCTGAGACCGGTGAATTGAGCCCCTGACCGGTGTTGTCCACAGTTTCGTGGCCGTAGGACTCAAACGCGGGCGCGTTGAAGGATACCAGCGACGCGCCGCTCGACTGCGCGCCCTGCACACCCTTGACCGAAGGGTGCAGGCGGGCAATCGCGCCGGTTCTGCCGGAGACCAGGCAGCGCCCCGCAGCCGCGCCCGCTGATCGGTTCATGGAATGGGCCTGCCAGGCGGCGCGGATGGCAGGGTCCTGCTGTGGATACAGGTCGTTCACCGAGAAGACCAGATTTGCGCCCTTTATGATTTCGTCAAGGCAGGACGCGAGAACGGGATGGGAGAGGGCGGTTTCGGGCTGCCACTGGGCAAAAAAGGCAAGTACCGCGCGTGCAGCCGGACTGTCCGTCTCTGAAAGGATCTCCTCATGCAGCTTTTTTGCGGCGGCAAAGCACTGGAGCGAACGTTCCGGCTTTCCCTTGCCGTCCACGCCGAAAAAGTAAGAGCTGTTGTCGCACAAAAAGTTGGCGCACACGCCGGAAGCCCTTTTCGCCTGCGCGGGAACTTCGATCACTTGAGGAAGTTCTTTCTTGCCGTCTGAAGAGGACACCTTGAGGGGAATCACGCCGCGCAGGGCGCCCTGTTCATCAATGGAGAGTGCGAAGGAGACTTTTACGCCGCACCAGCCGGGCTGTGAAATGGCGCCGCGCGCGGCCAGCGCGTCATAATAACGGCAAAGCGCTTGCAGAATCATCGCAGCACCTCCTGTCCGGCAACCTCCAGCACGCCGTTTTCCAATCGTGCACGGAAGAACATGGGCTGGATATCGCGCGGGTTGCTGTAGTCCATATCGTAGAGCATCAGTCCCAGATCACGCGTTTCATGGATGGCTGGGATGGGGCCGCCTTCCCATGCGCGGAAGCTGGCGGGAAATTCGCGGCAGCCGAAGCAGGGCTGATGATAGCACTGCCCACGGGCCAGGCGCCTCCTGGCGATGTCGATGAACTTGCCCTCGTTGTCCGAAGGATTGGCCTTGACGCTCATTGTAAAATGGGCGTCAATTACATAATGCACATCCGTCAGCACCATGGATGCGCGCTGCTGAATGCTCTCGCCGGTATAGATGGCCAGCGGCTTATCGGCGCCCGACATGACCGAACGCACATTGCTGGCCAGGATCTTGTCTTTGACCTCGTTGCGGCGGATGTTGGTAAAGGCAATGGGGTTCAGCACATGGATGCGATCAATCACCCAATTCAGACCGGGATGCCAGTATATGGATTCGATCAGCCCGCGCGCCGCCGAGGGGGTCATCACGTCGTAGCTGACGCGCTCCACCTTCAGTTCCGGTCGGGTGAAAAGCGCATACGGCCCCCAGACCTCCACCTGGATACCTTGACTCATAAAATTCTCACCTCGCCTGTTAAAATTTTTAAAAGGGGCGGCGGCCGATGAAACCGGCCGCCGATTCTTTTTGGCCTCACCACAGGGTCCACCCCCAATTGCAACATCAAATGTTTAATGAAATTTCACCTTGTAGTTCCGACTGCTTTACAGAAAGATCCCCATACCCGTATCTGCCAGCAGCGCCAGACCGGTATTTTCATCATATAATGACAGGTCGGTCAGGATGGCGGCGCTTTCGTCGGGCACCTCAAGCGCACCACGCGCAAGCAGGGCCTCAAAATGTTTCTGATAGATATTGACCGAATCCTGTCCGACTTGGCGGAA
>NZ_JBMNUP010000137.1:0-5178 GCF_050946325.1 Agathobaculum sp.
AGAAAAAACAGAAAAATTTTCAGGAAGAGAAAAAATAGGATTCTTTTTGCAGGAAAATTAAGAATAAAGAAAATTGGGCCTTTATTGGATGATATTTTTCATCCAATAAAGGCCCAATTGAGAGAAGAGACTCATAGCTGTCTGGCAGAAAACATACCGTGCTGCGTCAATCGGATTCCTCCGCGTCCTGTGCCGTAGGTCAGCAGGCCGTGTTCCCGCATCAGAGTAAGCAACTGCCGGACTTTATATTCGCTGATAGAAAGATTTTGCTGCGTAAGTGCCTGCGTCAATGTGGCACGACTCATGGTGTCATTTTGGAGAGTTTTCAGTATCGCCAGCATCAGTCGCTGCTCCTGACGGCTGGCTGCAGGAAGTGCTTCCGTTTTTGCCCAAGGCGGCATATCCCTGTCTGCCGGTACATGTGGCTGTGGGGGGAGCACATCAATATCCAGCACGCTGCTGCCGCTGCTTTCCATGTATTGGATATAGTTGCGTAACTCGCGGATATTGCCGCGCCACTCCAGATGCATTAGCGTTTGGAGCAGGCGATCGGTCATGGTTACTCCTTGACGAATACGGTCCAGAAAACTGTGTGCCAGCAGAGGGATATCTTCTGGACGCTCGCGCAGAGGCGGCAGACGCAAAGGAAACAGGCTCAGTCGGTAGAATAAATCGGCGCGGAAATGTTTTTCTTCCATCTGACGGTAAAGATCCTGGTTGGTTGCTGCGATAATGCGAACATTGACCGGAACGATTCGATGGCTACCAACAGGGCGAACTTCATGTTCTTCCAATACGCGCAGCAGTTTTGCCTGTAACTCCATCGGCATTTCTCCGATCTCATCCAGAAAAACAGTGCCCTCGTGCGCACATTCGAATAAACCGATATGACCCTCTGCCTTGGAACCGGTAAAGGCTCCT
Organism: Agathobaculum sp.; assembly: GCF_050946325.1. Lineage (GTDB taxonomy): Bacteria > Bacillota > Clostridia > Oscillospirales > Butyricicoccaceae > Agathobaculum. Next base: position 922 of record NZ_JBMNUP010000137.1, read on the forward strand.
GCTTCATAGCCAAAGAGTTCGCTTTCCAGCAGTGTGGGGGTAAGAGCGGCGCAATTGAGCGCAACAAAAGGCATGTTGCGGCGTGTGGAAGCATTATGGATCGCTTGAGCGAACAACTCTTTGCCGGTGCCGGTTTCGCCGGTAATCAGAACAGGCCCATCGGCATGTGCGATATGTTCTGCAATTTTGCGGCAGGTCTGAATGGCATCGGACCTGCCGAGAATATGGTCGAAAGTGTACTTGGCGCGGAATCCCTGTGATTTCAGGTTGAGACGGATTTGAGAACTGCGGCGTTGTACACGGTCGGAACTGCGGATGACCGCTACATAGTCGACAACTTCGGAGAGTACCCCGACCTCATAAATGGAAACGGTAAAACTGGATCGGGATGCGCCACCGGGCACCCATTTATCCTCTACGGGCTGATGTGATAGCAGGAGGTCGTGCAGTGCCTTGGGGAGAGGAAGGTCGTGCAAGGATGCCCTCACGACTTGGTTTTTGGATAAATGAAAGCCGTTTGCAAACGAATCATTGCAATGGGTGATATAGCCGTCTTTCTGGTAGACGAGAATGCCGTCTTCGAGCAATTCAACAACGGTTTGGTATCGGTTTTGGGATTCCATGATGGAACGCAGAAAATAAAGAATACCATGATTCGCATTGGAGGTAAGCTGTATGTATTGCAGTAATTTTTGCTCCATTCGGTCGGTAAAACAGCGCAGGAGCACAGCGATTTCCAGCAGTTCGTTCGGATCAATGGCTGCCCAGCCGAGATCAATGATTTCGGGCATGGAAATTGTTACAAGATCACCGAGACCAACGATAACAAGCAGCTGATTTGGGGTGGATAGTGCCTGTTGCCGTGCCTGTGGGGTGCTGTCGCGTCCCAACGGGGTAAAACTGATATTATGATAACCGCAGTCCAGAATTTGTGAAATCATATATTTTGCGGTCTCTTCAGTATAATCGAACAATACCGCCTTTGTGCCTGGAGGGTAGACATAGAGTCGCTGCATCTCACGACGGACCAACACGCGGCGCAGCAGGAGGATGTTGGTTGTTTCAGTGATGCGCGAGCGGATAATCGGTACCAGCTCCTGAGAGGTATAAAGGACTAAATCACACTTCAGTTGTGCGGGAAGCTGCTGCTCGTTGGTATAATAGCCAATAATTTCCAAGGAATCCTGAAAGAATTCCCGCAGCGCCTGCATATATTTGTCGCGTGCATGCCGTTCGATTGCCACCAAGATCAGTCTTTTTTTCACAGCGCACCCCTCCGCAAAAGCAATGTATGGTCCTATTGTAGCACAGATTGTCGAAAAGGGCAAAAATGTATCGCTGCCACTGCGAAAGAAAAAACACGCAAACCCTCGAATGCTCTTTCGCGTGCAGCGGGACAGTGCTATACTGGATGTATCGAATAACCGCCCTCGCTGAGACAAAGGGCGATGTGGATAGCAGTGAGGTAGCGTATGAAAAAATGTATTGTCGCGTCAGATTCTTTCAAGGGCACGCTTTCCAGCGGGGAAATCTGCCGGATTGCGCGTGAAACCATTCCGCAGATTTTTCCGGAGTGCGAAGTCGTAGCGATTCCGATTGCAGACGGCGGAGAGGGTACGGTGGACTGCCTGCTGCAGGCGATGGAGGGGCAGGCGGTTTGCGTCCGTGTGTGCGGGGCTTATCCGGATGACCGCGTCGACGCGGTGTATGGAAAATTTGGGGAAACTGCGGTGATTGAGATGGCTGCGGCCGCCGGTTTGCCATTGGTGGGCGAAAACAGAAATCCGGAGCAGACAACGACCTATGGCGTGGGGCAGTTGATCCGTCACGCGGTTGAAAACGGATGCAGGCAGATTTATCTTGGCATTGGCGGCAGCGCGACCAATGACGGCGGCTGCGGGTGCGCGGCGGCCCTTGGCGCGGCGTTTTATAATGCGGCTGGCGAAAAGTTTGTGCCGCGCGGACGTGACCTTTCAGAGATTGTACGGATCGACTGCGCAGATGTGCGCGCGCTGCTGCGCGGCGTGTCGGTTACCGTAATGTGTGATGTAGAAAACCCGCTGTATGGACCAAATGGCGCGGCGTATGTATTCGCGCCGCAAAAGGGAGCGGATGGCGCTATGGTCGAGCGTCTGGATGCACAGCTGCGCCACCTGGGAGCGGTGCTGGAGCGTACCTTCGGCGCGGATTATGCCGCCATGCCGGGTGCGGGAGCGGCCGGCGGTATGGGTGCGGGATGCACGGCGCTGCTCGGCGCATCGCTCCGGCCGGGGATTGAAACGCTGCTGGATGTGGTGGGGTTTGACCGGCATTTGCAGGGAGCAGATCTGGTAATCACCGGCGAAGGCCGTATTGATTTTCAGAGCGTTCAGGGCAAGGTCATTTCGGGCATTGCCCGGCGCACCAAGCCCCGAAATGTGCCGTTGGTTGCCATTGTCGGCTGTATTGACGACAGCGCGGCGCAGGCGTATGATGTGGGCGTGACCGCCATGTTTTCGATTGACCGGATGGCGCTGCCGTTTTCGCAGTCCGCCGCCCGCAGCGCGCAGGACTACAGAAATACGCTGCTTGATGTGCTGCGCCTGATTCGCGGGGTTTGAGCGGGTGCGTGGAAAGTAAGAAAACCGGCCGAAAAAACGGTGTACGCTCGTTTTGCGAGAGAACACCGTTTTTTTATTGACCGCCTTGCCGGTACAGCGGCGTGTCCTTTTTGCATCGCAAAGAGATAAAGAAAAAGCACTGATTCGATAAGAATCAGTGCTTTTTAATGGTTGCGGGGACAGGACTTGAACCTGCGACCTCCGGGTTATGAGCCCGACGAGCTACCAACTGCTCTACCCCGCGATATAAGCGCCTTATTTAAAGTGCTTATATACTATACCATGGTTTTGCGGCTTTGTCAAGAGGGATAACACAAAAAACGGAAATTATGTTTCGACATCATTTTCATCTTCATCATTTTCCGGCGCATCGGGCAGCTCCAGCCAGAACACAATGCCGCCTGCAACGTTTTCTGCGCCGCAGGTTCCGTGCAGCGTATCCGCAATGGCGCGTACCAGAGACAGACCGATGCCGGTGCCGCCGTTTTCGCGCGAGCGGGCGCGGTCCGTGCGGTAAAATTTCTCCCAGATCTTAGAAAGCTCATCTTCGGGCAGGCCGCAGCCTTCGTTGAATACCGACAGGCGCACACCGGTCTCTGTGCGATATGCGGTGATTTCAATGCGGCCGCCGTCCACGGTATAGCGGATGGCGTTGGACAGATAGTTCATCAGCACCTGTTCAATCAGGTTGCCGTCCGTCCGCACGGCAACGGCGGTGTTCTCATAGCCGATATGCAGCCCCCTGCTTTCGCACAATACGGCCGTCTTGCGCACGGCGGCCTCGCAAAGCGGATACAGGTCAATTTCTTCGTAATAAGTCTGCTCGGCGCCAAGCTCCAGCTTGGAAAGGCTCAGAAGCTGCATCACAAGTTTGTTCATGTGGTCGGCCTCGTCGGCAATGGTGTCGCAGTAGAACTTGCGGTCTTCGGGGCCGTCCGCCACGCCGGCCGTCAACCCCTCGGCATAGCCCTGGATGAGCGCGATGGGCGTCTTCAGCTCATGCGAGACGTTGACGATAAACTCACGGCGCATATTGTCAATGCGCTCTTTTTCCTGAATCTGCTGCGCAAGCTGGGCGTTGGACTGCTGCAGATCGCCAATCGCCTGCTCCAGATAGGCGGACAGCCGGTTGAGCGATTGCCCCAGACGGCCGATTTCATCGCGCTCCTGCCCCTCATAATGGGTGGAAAAATCCAGCTCGCTCATTCGGTCGGCCAGACCGGCCATGGCAATCAGCGGGCGGGTAAACTGGCGGGAAATGAAGAAACCGCAAACCAGGCAGATGAGCAGCGCGCAGCCGCCTGCAATCAGCAGAAACAGCAGATTGAAGGACGAGCTTCTTTCGATGAACGCATAGGGCATGTAGGCGATCAGATAGGCGCCGGCCTGCTGGTCCAATATGCCGGCAAGGCAGAGATACTGATCGCTGCTGTCCCGCAGGGAAACGGTGAGAAACTGATAGTCATCCCCCAGATTCTCCCAGTCCGCGTTGAGAAAAACAGAATTCAAAACAGCATATCCGCGGAAACGCTGATCGCTGAAATCCGGAAAGGGGTTGCCATAGCCATAATAGGGCGGGGTGTTGGGCGCCGTGCTGTCCTGGGTGAAAGAAGAGGCGTAGAGTACGGTGCCGTCCTGCTGTATCACGCCCAAACGG
>NZ_JBMNUP010000138.1:0-5114 GCF_050946325.1 Agathobaculum sp.
ACGGATGGTTGTGCAGCGGCAGCGAGAGGTGCAGCAAAATGGTTGCGCCGAAGCCGTAAATGGGCAGCATGGGGCCGCGCAAAAAACCGCGGTTGACAAAACGTCGCTGCTGTACGGATACGACGGTCGATTCAAAACACCAGCCCAGAAAACAATAGGCATAAAAAACGAGCAGCCACTGGGGCAGGGAATAAGAATACATCAGAAACGCTCCCTCTGAACAGACGCGGGGAGGAATCCCCATGTTTTATGTGTTTTTTATTCTACCGAAGTTTTTGACTTTTGGCAAGGGCGCGCTTATAATAATAGGTACAGTATTTTATAAAAAACAGGAGGCTGTCAATCATGCAGAATTTTACTCTCCACACGACGACCGAAGTCGTTTTTGGACGTGACATTGAGAAAAACGTCGGCCCCAAGCTGAAAGAACTCGGCGCAAGCCGCGTGCTGGTGCATTTCGGCGGCGGCAGCGTTAAACGGAACGGCCTGCTGGATAAAGTGGAGCAGAGCCTGACCGACGCAGGCCTGTCCTATATTGAGCTGGGGGGCGTATCGCCCAACCCCAAGCTGTCGCTGGTGCGGGAAGGCATTGCGCTGGCAGAGAAAGAAAATGTTGACTTTATTCTGGCCGTGGGCGGCGGTTCGGTGCTGGATTCGGCCAAGGGCATTGGCATGGGCGTGGCTACGGGCCGCGACCCGTGGGAGTTTGCCTCCACCGGCACCGCGCCGGACAAGACCCTGCCGGTGGCTTCGGTGCTGACGCTTGCAGCTTCCGGTTCGGAGACCAGCAATTCCTGCGTGCTGACCAATGAAGAGAATATGGAAAAGCGCGGCATCACCAGCCAGACCAACCGGCCGTGCGTCAGCTTCCTCAATCCGGAAAACACCTATACGGTTTCCAAGTTCCAGACGGGCTGCGGTATTGTTGATATCATGATGCACACGCTGGAGCGCTACCTGACGCCAGGCGACGGCAGCGACATTACCGACCGTCTGGCAGAGGGCCTGCTGATTGCCGTGCGCGACGCCGGCCGCGTTGCAATTGAAAACCCCTGCGATTATGAGGCGCGCGCTACACTGATGTGGGCGGGCAGCGTATCGCACAACGGCTATACGGGCTGCGGCCGTGCGTCCACCTTCCCTGTACACAAACTGGAGCATGAGCTTTCCGCTTTCCATGATGAGATTGCGCATGGCGCGGGCCTGTCCGTACTGTTCCCCGCCTGGGCGCTGTATGTGATGGAGCATGATATTCCGCGGTTTGCGCAGCTGGCGAACCGTGTGTTCGGCGTGGAGATGGATTTTGTTCATCCGGAGCGCACCGCACGCGAAGGCATCCTGACGATGAAGCGCTTCTTTGCGGAAATCGGCATGCCGGTGCGCATGGAACAGCTTGGTCTCAAGCCGGAGGATTACGAAACGCTGGCGAACAATGCGGTCAAGACGGTCCGCGGGCCGGTCAAGAGCTATGTGCCGCTGGATGAGCAGGCGATTGTTTCCATCTTCAAGCTGGCGGAGTAACAGAACGGATGCAGACAAAAGCATAAAAGCGGGAGCGCGGTGCAGCCGCGCTCCCTTTTTGCCTGTCTGCACAGGTTTTCCGGTTTTTCTTTTGTTTTCCTCTTGACAACGCCGCGCTTTACGCGCTATAATATTTAGGCAAACTGCAAAAGAGGTACCAGCATCTGATTTGATATTCCTCAATAGCTCAGTCGGTACACACACCGCAGTGTGCGTCCCGAGGACAACCGCCGCAGGCGGCGCTTGGGACGAGGGTGAGCATGCATGCCGCGCAGCGGCATCAAGAAAAAACGGTTTGCACAAAATTACCAGCATCTGATTTGATATTCCTCAATAGCTCAGTCGGTAGAGCATGCGGCTGTTAACCGCAGGGTCGTTGGTTCGAGTCCAACTTGAGGAGCCATACAGGGGTATAGCTCAGCTGGTAGAGCATCGGTCTCCAAAACCGAGTGCCGTGGGTTCGATCCCTACTGCCCCTGCCATTTTGCTGCTGTAGCTCAGTAGGTAGAGTGCATCCTTGGTAAGGATGAGGTCACCGGTTCAAATCCGGTCAGCAGCTCCAGAAATAAGCACCAGATATGCCGTTTATTTGCGGTAATCTGGTGATTTTTCTTATTTTTATGACCTTTTTGCGGTCTCGCTTAAATTACTATGCGGTCTCGCTTTGACCGTTTTTTACGGTTTTTTTAAGCCCAGTTGCGGGACTAAATGTGGGAGCAAATAGCTGCCCCGGGTGTTCTCCCGCTGATTTCAAAGACTGACAAAGCAGCCCGTTCGCATGAGGAGCGAACGGGCTGCCGTTTTACGGTTCGGTTTGCCGGAACAGCCTGTGCAGCATACCGCGCAGGCCACCCTGTGCGGGCGCGGGCGCGGCGGGCTGCTGTGCGGACAGCTGGACGGCCTGGCGCATCAGCAGTTCCTGTGCGCAGACAGGCTCGGGTTCGGCCGGCTTTTTCCGGTAGCTGCCGTCCGGCTGGAGCACACGGGCTTTTACGGTATCCCGCTGCATGGCATACAGGATATCATGCAGGCGGGCGCGCACCTCGGGGGAGTCGATGGGGCAGGCGATCTCGACCCGACGTTCCGTGTTGCGGGTCATCAGGTCGGCGGAGGAGATATACATCCGCTCGCTGCTGCCGCGGCCGAATACAAAAATGCGGGAATGCTCCAGAAACCGCCCGACGATGCTGGTAACGCTGATGTTTTCCGTGTGGCCGGCAACGCCGGGCTTGAGGCAGCAGATGCCGCGCACGATCATTTCCACTTTGACGCCGGCGCAGGAGGCCTGCCGGAGCTTTTCGATCACGTCAATATCGGTCAGCGAATTGAATTTGAGCAGAATATAGCCGTCGCTTCCCAGGGCGATCTGCTCATCCATCAGCGCCAGCACCCGCTGCTTGAAGGTGTTGGGCGCAACCAGCAGCCGCTCATACTGCCCCTCCAGATTGCCGAGCGCCATATTGGTGAAAAAGGCGCCCGCGTCAGCGCCGATGCTCTCGTCTGCGGTGATGAGGGAAACATCGGTATATTGGGCGGCGGTTTTTTCGTTGTAGTTGCCTGTGCCGACCTGCGTGATGTGACGCACGCCGCCGCGGTCCCGACGGGTGATCAGACAGATTTTGGAGTGTACCTTGTATTCCTCAAAGCCGTAAATAATTTTGCAGCCGGCTTCCTCCAGCCGCTCGGACCAATCGATATTGTTCTGCTCGTCAAAGCGGGCGCGCAGTTCGATGAGCACCATCACATCCTTGCCGTTTTCGGCGGCGGCGCACAGGTATTCCACCAGCTTGGCTTTGCTTGCCAGCCGGTAAATGGTAATGCGGATGGACAGCACGGCGGGGTCGTTCGCCGCCTCGCGGATCATCTGCAAAAAGGGCTCCATGCTCTCATAGGGGTAGGACAGCAGCACATCGTGCCGCAGCGCGGTTTTGAGCAGACTCTGCCCGGCGGGCAGCATAGCCGGCTGCTGCGGCGTGAACGGGGGATCGGATAAGGCCGCGCGCTGTTTTTCGGGCAGACGTTCGCCCAGACTGAAAGCGTATGGCAGCTTGAGCGGCGAAACGCGCGACAGGAAAATCTGGTGGTTTGTCACGTCGAAGCGGGTGCGGAAATATCCGGCAAAATGGTCGCTGATCGGGCGGTTCAGCTCCACGCGCACAACGGCCATTCTGCGGCGGCGGCGCAGCAGTTTTTCCATGCGGCGGCGGAAGTCTTCCTCGTCCGCGCCGAAGGTCTCGTCGTCCGGATTGATATCGGCGTTGCGGGTGATGCAGAAGACGGTTTTTTCCAGCACATCATACATGGAAAAAACATGGTCGGCGTATTCGTATAAGATGGTCTCAATCGGTACATAGCGGCCCTTGCCTTCCGGCAGGAATACCAGCGCGGGCAGCGACCCCGGAACGGGCAGCAGACCGAGCAGCTCGTTCTTTTTATGGCCAAGCAGCGCGGCGATGTGCAGCACCTTGCCCTCCAGGTGCGGAAATGGGTGATGCGCGTCCACAATTTGCGGCGACAGCACGGGCGCGATGATATTTTTGAAATATTGCCTGATGTATTTCTGTTCGCCGGGCGTCAGGTCGGCAATGGCAAGCCGGCACAGGCCCTCGGCGCGCAGCCGCTGCTCAACGTCAAAAAAAGCGGTATCCCGCCGCACATACAGCGGTTCCACCGCTGCGTAAATCCGGCGGAGCTGCTCTTTGGCGGTCATGCCGGATTTGTTGTCAATATGTGCAGGGTCTACTGCGGCCATATCGCACAGGCTGCCCACGCGGATCATGAAAAATTCGTCCAGATTGCTGGTGAATATGGAAAGAAATTTAAGCCGCTCCAAAAGCGGCACCGCATCGTCTTCCGCTTCGGCCAGCACACGGGCGTTGAATTGCAGCCAGGAGAGTTCGCGGTTTTGCGTATACCCCTGTTCCCAGACCGCCTGTGTCATAAAAAGTCCTCCTCTGCGGCGGCAGACCGCCGAATGCGTATGCGAAGGCATACAAATCGTAGTATAGTGCTATTATACCGCTTTTTGCGGGACGGACAATGGGGTTTTTGTAAAATTCGTGTAAATTGCCGGTGAAAAGACTGCTGTGCGGGTGCGTCTGCGGCGCTCTGCCTGCAATGCAGGGGCCGCGGCTGTAAAATTTTTGCGTAGGGCGGAATCAGGGGGCGGAGAGAAGCGGCCGCTAAAAAATTTATCATAAATTTCTGCAAGTCTGCATTGCATAACTTGCAAAAGTCTGATACACTAACGATACAGAAAAGAGAAGGGAATGAGTGCATTGAGAAACATATGGCACGATATCAATCCACGTTATGTATCTCCCGAGAAGTTCACGGCGGTGATTGAAATTCCGGCCGGCAGCAAGAAAAAGTATGAGCTGGATAAGGAAACGGGCCTGCTGCGGCTTGACCGTATTTTGTACACATCGACGCATTACCCTGCAAATTACGGATTCATTCCGCGCACTTATGCGGACGACGGCGACCCGCTTGACGTGCTGGTGCTGTGTACGGAAACGCTTGACCCTCTGGTGGAGGTGGAGTGTTATCCCATCGGCGTGATCCGCATGATTGACGACGATGAGATCGACGAC
>NZ_JBMNUP010000139.1:0-5108 GCF_050946325.1 Agathobaculum sp.
CCAGCTTACCGAGATGGGGATTCCGGTGGTGGTGGCGCTTAACATGATGGACGTTGTCAGAAAGCGCGGGGACAAAATTGATGGCAAGAAACTCTCGGAAGCGCTGGGCGTGCCTGTGGTGGAAACGGCGGCAATTAAGGGGGAAGGCGTTCGCGAACTGATGGCTGCGGCAAAGAAAGCGGCCGCCGGCGCGGCGCAGCCGCCGCAGCATGCGTTTGCATCGGAGATTGAGCAGGCGATTGGAAAAATCGGAGCCATGCTTTCCGATGTTACCGACCCTGCGCAGCGCCGCTGGTTTGCCATCAAGCTGTTTGAGCGCGATGAAAAGGTGCTGGACCGGTTCCGCTTCGGCAAAGATGTATGCGATAAGCTGGAAGAAACGATTGCAGCGGTGGAGGATGCGCTGGACGACGATGCGGAGTCCATCATCACCGATGCGCGGTATCAGTATATCACGGAGATGGTGCAGCGCTGCGTGCAGAAAAAACCGGCGGCCGCTTCGGCTTCGGATAAGATTGACCGCATTGTGACCAACCGCGTTTTGGCGCTGCCGATATTTGCGCTGGTGATGTTTTTGGTGTATTATGTATCTGTTACCACGGTGGGTACGCTGGTGACCGACTGGACCAACGATGTGCTGTTCGGCGAGGTCGTCCCGCCTGCGGTCGAGGGATTCCTTGTTTCGGTCGGCTGCGCGGACTGGCTGGTCAGCCTGCTGGTGGACGGTATTGTTGCCGGCGTGGGCGCGGTGCTGGGCTTTGTGCCGCAGATGCTGGTGCTGTTTTTCTTCCTGGCCGTTTTGGAGGACTGCGGATATATGGCGCGCGTTGCGTTTATTATGGACCGCATTTTCCGAAAATTCGGCCTGTCCGGCAAAAGTTTTATCCCGATGCTGATCGGCTCGGGATGCGGCGTACCGGCCGTCATGGCTTCCCGCACGATTGAGCAGGAGCGCGACCGCCGCATGACCATCATGACCACCTGCTTTGTGCCGTGCAGCGCAAAGCTGCCCATTATCGGCCTGATTGCAGGCGCGTTTTTCGGCAATGCGGGCTGGGTTGCATTTTCGGCATATGCAATCGGTATATTGGCCATCATCGTATCCGGTGTTATGCTCAAGAAATTCCGCGCCTTTGCGGGCGATCCGGCGCCGTTTGTGATGGAGTTGCCTGCCTACCATGTGCCCACGGCCGGCAACGTGCTCCGTTCGATGTGGGAACGCGGTTCGTCGTTTATCCGCAAGGCGGGAACGGTGATTCTGCTTTCCACCATTGTAATCTGGTTTTTGCAGACTTACGGCTTTGAGGGCGGCGCCTTCACCGCGGTGGAGCAGATCGATAACAGCCTGCTGGCATCTATCGGCTCGGCATTTGCCTTTATCTTCCGGCCGCTCGGTTTTGGGGACTGGAAAGGCGCGGTGGCTGTGGTTTCCGGTCTGGTTGCCAAGGAAAACGTCGTTTCCACCTTTGCGCAGCTTTTCCGCTTTACGGGCGAATTGTCCGACGCGGGCAATGAAATCTGGCGCGAACTGGCTGCGTCGTATACGCCGGTTGCCGCATATGCCTATATGGTGTTCAACCTGTTGTGCGCGCCGTGCTTTGCAGCGATGGGCGCCATCAAGCGCGAGATGAACAGCGCAAAATGGACCTGGTTTGCAATTGGCTACATGTGTGTATTTGCCTATGCGGTTTCGCTGATGATTTATCAGTTCGCCGGCCTTGTGACCGGTGCGGTGTCTTTTGGCATGGGCACAATTGCCGCCGTGCTGGTTCTGGCGGTTATGGTTTATCTGCTGGTACGCAGGCCGGCAGATCGGAATACGGGCCGTCTGCGCAAAATGAGCGCGCAGGCCGGCTGATGGAGAGAAAGGAGCGTCTGGCTATGCCGGCAACGATTGTAATTTGCATACTGCTGGCCGTTGCAGTGTTCTTTGCGGCGCGCACGGTGCGCCGTCAGGTCAAGAACGGCGAGTGCCCGGGCGGCTGCGCGGGATGTACCCGCCAGTGCAGTCATCATAAAGATGCAAAATAATATGGAGCGCACGGTCCGGCTTTTGCCGGACCGTGCTTTTTTGCCATACCGGCGGCGCCGCTTTTTCTGCTGGGCAGACGGCGTTTTTCACACCGCCGCCTTTTACGGCATAGATTGCAGGGAAAGGTGGTTTTTTTATGGTGATACATGTCGTGCGGCAGGGCGATTCGCTTTACCGTATCGCGCAGCAATACGGCGTTTCCGTGCCGTTCATCGTGCAGCAGAATGAGCTGCGCGAACCCTATCGGCTGACGCCGGGGCAGACCATTGTCGTGCCGCGGCCCGGGCAGGTCTATACCGTGCAGCCCGGCGATACGCTGGACGGTGTTGCAGTGAAAACCGGTGTGGATAAAATCACGCTTTGGCAGAATAATCCGCAGCTTGGCGGCGGAGACCGGCTTTACCCGGGACAGACGCTGGTGCTCAGTTATCAGCAGAACAAACTGGGCAGCTTTGCCGTCAACGGCTACGCCTATCCGGGCATAGACCAGCGCATACTGCGCAAAACGCTGCCTTATCTGACTTACTTATCCGTTTTTGCCTACGGCATTGACAAAGCAGGGCGCATCATTCCGCAGTCTGCGGACGCGCTTACGCGCGTGGCGCGGGAGTACGGAGCGAAGCCGCTGCTGGTGCTGACAACGTTGGGGGAGGACGGCCGGTTTTCGGGCGAACGGGCGCATACGCTGCTCAATGACGCCGCTATGCGGCAGACGCTGATTTCCAGCCTGGCAGGAACGCTCGCAGCGCAGGGTTATGCAGGGGTGGATATTGACTTTGAATATATTCCGCCGGAGGATGCGGCGGTGTACGCCTCGTTTGTGCGCGATGTGCGCGCACAGCTTGCGCCGCAGGGTTTTACGGTTATGGTTGCGCTGGCGCCCAAAACCTCGGTGGCGCAGCAGGGGCTGCTGTATGAGGCGCACGATTACCGCGCGCTTGGCGCGGCGGCGGACAACGTTCTGCTGATGACATATGAGTGGGGCTATGCATTATCCGAACCGATGGCGGTCGCACCCATTGACAAAGTGCAGCAGGTGGTGCAGTTTGCGGTTTCGGTCATGCCGCCGGAGCGGATTTTTCTGGGCATTCCAAACTATGGCTATGACTGGACACTGCCCTATGTCAAGGGGCAGTCCCGCGCGCGCAGTCTGGGCAATGTGCAGGCTGCCGAACAGGCGGTGCAGTTTGGCGCGCCCATACGGTTTGATGAAACGGCGCAGTCGCCGCATTACAACTATTGGCGCGAACGTGCCGAGCACGAGGTGTGGTTTGAGGACGCGCGCAGCATCCGCACCAAGCTTGCGCTGGCTGGCGAATACCGCTTGCGCGGCGTGAGCGTGTGGAACATCATGCGGTATTTTCCGCAGCTCTGGCTGGTGCTGAATAATCTTTACCGCATTGAAAAAACGCTTTAAAATTATGCAAAGCGGCCGGTATCTGGGAATATCGGCCGCTTTTTGGCGGAGAATGGATTACCTTGCTGGCATTTCCATTGCAAAACGGTAACAAAGTATCCTATACTTTGGTGCAGGGGGGAAAGCCTGCCGGTTTTCGCTCCGAACAAAAAATTCCAAGGAGGCAAATGCCATGAAGATGAAGAGACTGATACCCATTGCGCTGGCGCTGACGGTTGCCACCACCGCCGCCGCAGGCGCAGTGGAGTCGTATGATTTTTCCGCAGCGCATACTGCGCCGCAGCACCGGCTGTGCGAACGTTTTGATTTCCCTTTTTGTGATTTGCAGCCAGATGGTCCGTCCGCAGGGCCGGAAACGGACGGCGCGCCCGACGCTGCGCCGGACACGCCTGTGCAGAAACCGGACAACGGCGCCGGTCAGACGCAGGGGGCTTTTGCCGCGCAGGTTGCTGCGCTGGTCAACCAGGAGCGCGCCAAAGCGGGGCTGCCGGCGCTGCGCATAGATGCCGGTGTGCAGCGGGCGGCGCAGGTGCGCGCAGGAGAGGCGGCGCGGTCGTTTTCGCATACCCGGCCGAACGGGGCGTCCTGCTTTACGGCGCTGTCCGAGGCCGGCGTAAGCTACCGCGGCGCGGGTGAAAATATTGCGTATGGACAGGCATCTCCGCAGGAGGTGATGCGCGCGTGGATGAATTCGCCGGGGCATCGGCAGAATATTCTGCATGCCGGCTTCACAACGATTGGAGTGGGATATACGGTAATAAACGGAACGCCTTACTGGGCGCAGATGTTTACTTATTAAATACGGGTTAAATACGGGCAGACAAAAAGACCGGAATTTCTTCCGGTCTTTTTGCTGTTTACGGGGGAAAGCGGTTAACTGAGCGGATATTCCGTGCCGCCCAGCACGACGGCCTGCACCTGCGCAAGGTCAAAGGTGCGGGCGAGGGCATAAACAGCGGACTCCGTCTGGTATCCCGCGTCTTTTCCAAAGCCGAGGCTATACAGGGTCAGGTCGGTCTGGCCCTCACCGTCCTGAATGACCAGCTCATCGCCGTTTTGCAGTTTGATGACGATGCGCTCGATCCGGTCGATGAGCACCTGACCGTCCAGAGGTGCGGTCACGCGCAGGCCGATGGGGGACAGGGTGACCGCGCCGTCCGCGCTTTGCAGACTGGGAAGCGGCTGGGGATCGGGCAGCGTGACCTGTAAGGCGATTTTGGCGATATCCATGCCGTCCGCCTGCGTTTGTGATTGCCCCATCACCTGCGCCGCCAGCCGCAGGGACGTGTCCGGCGTGTAGTCGCCGCTCGGAATAAAGACGCCTTCTATATAATAGCTGTTTTCGGTCGAGCGGCTCTCATCCAGGAAAAAGCGGCTGCCGCAGAAATCGGATTCTCCATACAGGATGTTGAAATCAAGCTGCCCATCCTTGCCTGCATAGCATTGGGACAGACGGCTCCACGAAAGCGCGGGCTGGTTTTGATATTCCGGAGAATATTCGAGCAGCTCGAACGGCATAACGCCGTCCTCCGCTTTGTTTACCAGATGCAGGCTGACCAGCCCCACGCCGGCGTGTTCGTCAAACAGCACGGATTCAACCGTCATGCGGCAGCGGTCGTTTTCGTCGGCCTGTGCGTCCGCTGCGGGAACCGTGGTGTA
>NZ_JBMNUP010000140.1:0-5058 GCF_050946325.1 Agathobaculum sp.
GCAAAAAATGCGCTGATTTTTGCGCGATGGTGTCTGTTTGCGGCAATTATCGGCGTGGTGGTCGGCGTAGTGGGCGCAGTGTTTCATCATGCGCTGGAATGGGCGGGACAAATGCGGGAGCAAAACGCCTGGATGCTGTATTTTCTGCCAGGAGCCGGTTTGTTCATTGCATACTGGTATCATTTCTTTGATATGCCGCTGGAGCGGGGCACCAATTTTATTTTGACATCGGTGCGGGAAAATCATCCCGTTCGCCTGCGGCTGGCGCCGAGTATTTTTATTACCTCGGTAGCGACGCACCTGTTCGGCGGCTCGGCTGGCCGCGAGGGCGCGGCGCTGCAGCTTGGCGGTGCGATTTCGGGCAATATCGGCCACTGGATGCACCTGGATGATAAGGATTCCCGCACGATTACGATGTGCGGCATGGCGGCGGGTTTTGCGGCGCTGTTTGGCACACCGCTGGCGGCCAGCGTGTTTGCTATGGAGGTTGTCAGCGTAGGGGTGATGTACTATGCGGCGCTGTTCCCGTGCATTCTGGCTTCGGTTATCGCAAACTGGGTGGCGCTGCAGCTCGGCGGTGAAGCGACGCGCTTTGCCGTCTCCGGCATACCGCAGGCGGCGGATGCGCTGCTGCTTGTCAAGCTGACGCTGTTTGGCGTGGCGTGTGCGGTCCTGTCGGCTGTTGTGTGCATTGTGTTTCATAAAATCGGGCATCTGTTTAACCATTATATATCGGATCAGTATGTCCGCATTGCAGTGGGCGGCGCGGTGGTTGTGCTGCTGTCGGTTCTGCTGGGCACGCGCGCCTATAATGGCGCGGGCGTTGCGATGATTGAGCGCGCCTGTGCGGGAGAAGCCCCCCCAGCAGCATTTTTTATCAAGCTGGTCATGACGGCGGTTACAATCGGCGTGGGATATAAAGGCGGGGAAATCGTACCGGTGCTGTTTATTGGTGCGACCTTCGGCGCGGCCTATGGCGGCTTTTTCGGCCTTGCACCGTCGTTTGCGGCGGGGCTGGGGATGGTCGCTGTATTTTGCGGGGTGACCAATTCGCCGCTGACCTCTATTCTGCTGGCCTATGAGCTGTTTGGCGGGCAAAGTCTTGCTCTGTTTGCGCTGGTCATATCCATCTCCTATATGCTCAGCGGTTATTACGGGCTGTACAGTGAACAGAAAATTCTATATTCTAAAATGCGGCCGCAGTTTATCGACCGAAAGACGAAGTGAGAGGGGTTTGTCGATGCAGAATTTCAAAGGCGCAATTTTTGATATGGACGGAACGCTGCTTGACTCCATGCCGGTGTGGCATCGGCTGACGCAGAATTACCTGGCGCAGTTTGGCGTACACATCTCGGACGAGGACTATGCCAGAACGGAGGGGTTTTCCCAGCCGGAGGTTGCGCAGTATTTTATAGACCGCTATCCGGTGCTGCCAATGGATGCACAGGGGCTGATGGACGGTATGGACCGGCTGATTGAAGCGCGGTATGCGGCGATTGCCAGGCCAAAGGACGGTGTGCTCGGCTTTCTGAATGCGCTGCGGGCGCGCGGCGTTAAAATGGCGGTCGCAACGCTGACCGCGCGGCGTCATGCGGAAAAGGCGCTGCGGGACAGGGATATGCTGGATTATTTTGCATTTATGCTTACGATTGAAGATGTCGGCGTATCCAAACATGAGCCGGATATCTATCTGCATACTGCTGAGCGTCTGGGACTTGCGCCGGAAGAGTGCGTTGTGTTTGAGGACGCCCCCTATGCCTGCACAACGGCGAAAAGGGCGGGATTCCGTGTATGCGGCATGGCAGAGCCGGCCTATGCGGCGGGAGAAGCGGAGGCGCGCGCCGCAAGCGACTGTTTTGTGGAACACTCCTTTGACGAATTGTATGGAAAACTGTTATAAAAGTATTGCGCTATAAATAGGGATGCGTTATACTATAAAGTGGAAATAAATCTACGGCTGCGCTGGACAAACTCCGGCGCGGCTTCGTTTTCGTTAGGGGATGGTACTTTGGAAGAACAAAACAAAATGGGAACGGCCAAGATGGGTCCGCTGATCTTCTCTATGGCATTGCCGGCGATGATCTCGATGCTGATCAATGCGCTGTACAATATTGTGGACAGCATCTTTGTGGCGCAGTATTCACAAAGCGCGCTGGCGGCGGTATCGCTGGTGTTCCCGCTGCAATCGCTGGTCATTGCAATCGGCGTGGGCACCGGCGTGGGCGTAAATTCGCTGATTGCCCGTCGGCTGGGCGAAAAACGGCAGCTTCACGCGGAATCCGCGGCAGAACACGGCCTGGCGCTGTCTGTGATTGGCGGATTGGTGTTTTTGCTGATCGGATTTGTGCTGGCAAATCCTTTCCTTGCGGCGTTCAAGCCGGGGGAGGAGATATTGACGCAGGCGCAGCAGTATTCGCACATTGCGGTGGGACTGAGCATTTTCGTTATGATTTCGATGATGTGTGAAAAGATTCAGCAGTCAACCGGCAACATGATCATCCCAATGGTACAGGGGCTGGTCGGTGCAATTGTCAATATCATTCTGGACCCGCTGATGATCTTCGGCATCGGGCCGTTTCCGGAAATGGGCGTACAGGGCGCGGCGCTTGCTACGGTCATCGGCCAGATCATCGGTATGCTGATCGGTCTGTGGGGCGCGTTTTTCCATCAGAAGATTCTGAAACTCAATATGCGTCAGTTCAAGTGGCGCGTACAGACCGTGCGGGATATTTACCGCGTCGGCCTGCCGGGCATTGTGATGCAGAGCGTGGTTTCGGTGATGACGGCAGGACTCAACCGTATTCTGATTGATTTTTCGCAGATCGCGGTCAATGTGCTTGGTATCTATTTCAAACTCCAGACCTTTGTGTTCATGCCGGTGTTCGGCCTCAACCAGGGCGCGCTGCCGGTTATGGGATACAACTATGGCGCGCGCAATAAAAAACGCCTGTTTGGAGCTTATAAAATCTCACTGGCTGCGGCTTTTGTCATCATGACTGTTGGTCTGGTGATCTTCCAGACGATGACAGATAATATGCTGATGCTGTTTGTTGACCGCACGGACGCAGTGGCTGCGCAGGAGATGCTGGCGGTTGGCGTGCCGGCGCTCAAAACCATTAGCTGGTCGTTTATCGGTGCGGCATTCGGTATTATTAATTCTACGCTGTTTCAGGCAACAGCGCGCGGCATGAACAGCCTGATCGTGTCAGTCTGCCGTCAGCTGGTCATCATCTTGCCGGCGGCGTGGCTGCTGGGACGATGGATGGGACTGCATGCAATCTGGTATGCTTTCCCGATTGCAGAGGTTGTCTCCTTTGCCATTTCGTATGTGCTGCTGTGGAAGGAATACCGCAGTGAATTGCAGTATCTGGGTATGGAAAAGGCCGGTAAGGAGGGTAAGGCATGAAGCGGATTGCAAGCTTTGAAGTTAATCACGATAAACTGAAGCCGGGGATGTATACTTCGCGGGTCGATGGCGATATCACGACCTATGATATCCGGATGGTCTATCCCAATGCAGGCACTTATATTGACCCTGCGGCGGGACACACGTTTGAACATCTGTTTGCGACCTTTGCCCGCAATTCCGCATGGGCGGATAAGGTAATTTACTGCGGCCCGATGGGCTGCCAGACCGGTTTTTACTTCCTTGTGCGCGATATGCAGCCGGCGGATGCAATCCTGCTGGTGCAGCAAACGATGGACTTTGTCGCCGCTTACGAAGGGGAGATTCCGGGTGCAAGCCGCGTGGAATGCGGCAACTGCAAACTGCATGATCTGGCGGGAGCCAAGGTGCTGGCGGCCTCGATGATTCCGGTGCTACGCGGCTGGACAGAAGAAAATCTGGTATATGAAAAATAATGCTTGCAATTTTGATAATGCTGTGTTATCATAATTTTACGACTGTAAGAGAAATTGTATGATTTCCCGTGGAAAGAGGTGAAACAACATGAAACAGGGCATCCATCCCGAGTACAAGCAGACCACGATCCGCTGTGCCTGCGGCAATGTCATTGAGACCGGCTCCACTAAGGAGAATATCGTCGTTGACGTTTGCTCCAAGTGCCACCCCTTCTTCACGGGTAAGCAGAAGCTGGTAGACACCGGCGGACGTGTTGATCGCTTCAAGAAGCGTTTCAATCTGGATAAGTAACTCAGGAAAGCCATCGAAACGAGTGTTCGATGGCTTTTTTGTCGAAACAGACACGGAAGGGAGGAACCAAGATGACCGAAAATCAACTGGAACAGCAGGTGGAGCGCGCGGTGCTGGTGGGCCTGTCCTGCCCCGGCTTTACGGCCGCGCAGGGCGCGGACGAGCGCACCATGGACGAGCTGCGTGCGCTGGCGGAAACCGCGGGCGCACAGGCGGTTGCCATGACGCTGCAGCGCCGTCCTGCACCGGATGCGCGCACCTTCATCGGTGAGGGCAAAGCGGAGGAGGTCAAAGCGCTGGCAGAGGCCAACGACGCCACCTTGATTTTATTTGACAACGAACTGTCTCCCTCGCAGATGCGCAGTCTGGAAGAGATGACCGGACGCACCGTGCTGGACCGTTCGGCGCTGATTCTGGATATATTTGCGCAGCGCGCCCGCACGGGCGAGGGTAAATTGCAGGTTGAGCTGGCGCAGTACCAGTATATCCTGCCGCGGCTGTCCGGCATGTGGACGCACCTTGTGCGCCAGACGGCGGGCGGCGGCAAAAGCCCGATCGGCACGCGCGGACCGGGCGAAACCCAGCTTGAGACCGACCGCCGTCATATCCGCCGTCGGATCGACAAGCTCAAGAGCGACCTGGAGCAGGTGCGGCAGGTGCGTGCGGTGCAGCGCCGCCAGCGCAAAAAAACCGAGCTGCCCATGGTCGCGATTGTCGGCTATACCAATGCAGGCAAGTCCACATTGCTCAATACGCTGACCGGTGCGAATATTGAGGCGAATGACCGCCTGTTTGATACGCTGGACCCGACCACGCGCAAAAAGCGTATTTCGGATACGCAGGAGATCCTGCTCAGCGATACGGTCGGCTTTATCCGCAAGCTGCCGCATCATCTGGTGTCGGCG
>NZ_JBMNUP010000141.1:0-4949 GCF_050946325.1 Agathobaculum sp.
CATAAAAGCCACCCGCCTCATAAAATGTATCGCCCGTACCCAGCGCTTCCATAGTCCATTCCGTTCGTTTCCCCGCCTCAAACCGGGATACGCCGGCAGGCAGCAGCCAGCGCTCCCCCGTGGGCAGCGCGGCAAAAAAAGTAGAGCCGTCCGCGCTGACGGTCAATGTCTCTGCAAGAAGGCCTGCCCCGGGGCAGATATCGATTCTCGCAATACAGCCATTTTCCATTCTTGCATCCATAAAAATATCAACGGCCTTCTGCCCCGCTATGGCACGGTAGGAAAAATCCGCCTGCGCATAATCCGCTCCCGCCAGATACCGAACTGCATCGATGGCATGCACCGCCGTAGTGGAAAAGTCCTCTTCAAAACGGCGGACACGGTACATCGTGTAATGGATATACTCCGGGGGACGTCCGCACTGGCGCATCAGATCCTCCACCTTGCGCAGCTGAGGCATATACCTCCGGTTGAATGCCACACGGTGCGGCACACCCGTTTCCTGCTGAACCTGTACAAGGCGGCGTGCCTCCTCCGCATTCGCTCCCGGCGGTTTTTCCAGCATCAGCGGTACGCCCATGCGCATCACATCACAGGCAATCGCGCAGGAAAGCGGGACCGGCACAACAACAGCCGCTGCATCCGGTTTTTCCCGGCGCAGCATCTCCCGGTAATCCGTATCGCAGCGCGCGAACCCGAACGCGGCGGCAAAGCGTTCCGCCGCCGCGCAGTCAATATCGCAGCATGCGGCCAGTTCCACACCCGCTTCCTCACCGGCATAGCGGCGCAGGGAAGGCCCATGCACACGGCTGGCATGCTCGCCGCAGCCGACCATACAAATTTTGAACAAGACAAAACCTCCTTTAGATTGATGCGCTCTTTTCCCGGTATTCCATCGGTGAGACATGAAAGCACTTTTTGAATAATGTGCAGAAATACTGTGGGTTGGAATATCCCACCATCGCGCTCACATCATTGATACGCAATGTGGAATCACTCAGCAGGCGCTTTGCCTCCTGCATGCGGTACTGCGTCAGATATTCCACATAATTGGAGCCGGTTTCCTTTTTATAAAGACGGCTGAGATAGGTTGGATTGAGAAAAATATGTTCTGCAATCATGGACAGTGAGAGCTCCGCATTGGCATAGTTCGCACGGATAAATTCCTGTACCTGCAGCACGACCTTTTTGCTGTTCACCTGCCCGTGCGAACGAAGAATGTTTACCACCTCGCACAACAGTGTTCGCAGCCAGTTGCGCAGCTCCTCGATGCTGTTATAGCTCTCCACCACATAATGCGGGTCCATCCACTTTTTTCCGAATATCTGGTAAAGGTCGATCTCCGCCGGGTTGAAATGGCGGTTCACGACTGCGTAGAGCTCTGCCAGCGCAGCCTTGATCTGGGTTTTCCCATAATTCCTCTGCATCAGTTCATTTGCAAATGCGTCCGCTCCGGCACGTACCACCGCTTTATCACGCGCCTTGATGCCTGCCAGAATCTTTTCCTCCGCAGCCTTAGGGTAAATATATCGTGCGGGCACCGGCAAGTTTTCCGCAGTAATGATGCGCCCCGGGCCAAGCACAATCTTGTACTCCAAATATTCTTCGGCCTGCTGGCGCGCCCGCCCTACCTGCGCCAGCTGTTCCACGGGGTCGCTCAAACCCACCGTATAGGTACCGCCCGGCTCTGCGTGCAGCCGTGCCTGCAGCTGATACAGTTCTTCCTTCAGTGCGCAATACGCAGCATGAATGTTTGGCTGCGCCGTCCCCAGCAGCACCACCAGGCCGCATGGCCTTGACTCATAATAGTGGAGCTCCCAGCTGTGTAAAATCCTTTCCGCGCAGCTTCGGTTTTGCGCCAGCAGCGCATACAGGTGGCGGGAGTCCTCCGGCAGCTCCAGGTCGTAAAACCGGTCCGGCTGCAGAACCGCCACACAGTAATGCATGGCGTGTGTCTGTATCTCCAGCTTTGCGCATTCCTCTTCCAGCGCCTCTCCGTCGGAATAAACGCTGCTCAATACGCGTCCCAGAAGCCGTGCCCGGCGTGCTTCCAGCCCTTCCGACTCGCGCCCCTCCAAATAGGTAAGGCGGTTGACGCGTTCCCGTTCCCCCTCAATTTCTGTGAGTGCATCCCGGACGATGGACAGCACCTTTTCCGGGTCTCCCGGCTTCAGAATGTATCCATACGCTTTGAGTTCCACCGCTTTCTGCGCATAGGCGAAGTTGTCGTAACCGCTCAGAAAAATGATCCGAGTATCCGGGTAAGCGTCCCGGACCGCCTCAGCGAACTCCAGACCGTCCATGTCCTCCATCCTGATATCGGTGATTACAACGTCCGGCTGCACAAGCGGCACCTTCGCCAGCGCCTCCACGCCACTCGCCGCTTCTCCCACGACCTGTGCGCCAATGCTCGCCCAATCTACAACATTGCACAAGCCGTCGCGTATATAGTATTCATCATCCACGACCATGATCCGGTACATGCGGCAGGCACCTCCCTTTTCTCACCATTCTCACAGGCTTTACAAAAATTCCTTCAGCGCTTCACACAGCGCACAGCTCATCCAGTATGCACCCAGGTCATTCGCATGCGCACCATCCGTCTGGGCACAGCCGCTTTTGAACGGAGCTTTTTCGTTCCAGCGCAGAAGGTGTAGCTTCGGGTCCATCCGATGCAGGGACGCATAAACCTCTTCCACGATCTCCCTGCGCCCGCGCTGGAAAATCTGCAGTTCCTCATCCCAATTTTCCTGCAGATAAAATATGGGTGTCGTCAGCAGGATGGGCGTATCCGGCGCGCACGCGCGCACGATCTCCACAAACGGGCTCAAATTCTGCCGAAATTCCCGCAGCGATTCGCAATTCTGCCCAAAGTCCAAAATATAGCATGAGGCTTGGGTTTCCGCCACAACGTGCGCCACCACCGCTTCTCCCCGCCCGGCCCCGCTGAAGCCGTAATTCACGATGTCCCGCCCCATGGCGCGGGATACCTGGCACGGATACGCCTGTCCGGGCCGGCTGACCGAATATCCCTGTGTGATGGACGTGCCGTAAAATACCAGCGGCGGCCCGGCATAACCGGCGTCCGGCCAGAGAGACGCATCGTCGTCCAGAATCACGCGGATATCGTTCACCGAAAGGTGCATAGGCAGATAAATTTCAAAAAGCCGTTTCTTTCGTGCCGTGTCCCGAAAGAAAAACACCTCATTCTCTCCTGCGTGCGCCGGAACGGCATTTTTCCAAAAACAGCCGTCGGCATAAAGGTCGAATCCCATCAGATAATTTTGCAGAGCGCCGGTCCCCTCTCCCTTGCGCTCATTATAATTCACGGCTTCGAAAATCAAACCGCAGGTTCCCGTATCCGATAAAAAGCGGATACGCGCGCCGGCGGTATCCTGTGCCACGTCCCACAGCTCCAGCGAAACGGCGTCACGCACCGTATCCGGCAGCCGGTGTGTCCGGCAACCGTTTTTTGCATACCAGGGCAGGCCGTACAGCTCGATGCCCTGTGTGCCAACCGGTATCTTTTTCATTGTGTCCTCCTCACAGCGCGCCAATGTTTCGGTCGCCCGGCATACGCGTTAAAACCGCCTTGTCCGCGCCCAGACGGAACGCCGCCTTATGGCAGCGCCGGATGCACTCCGGTGCTGCTTCGCAGCCCATGCCGCGGCACACGGAGTCCTCTCTCAGCCGAAAATCCCGCTGGGACGCATCGCAAAAGCCCGGATCTCCGCCTATTATATTGCTGTCATCCAGACGGATCTCCCTGCCCTGCCCGCGCTCCTCGTCCACCGTCTCGTTTGGGACAAAACGCGTGTAGGTGCCGCTGAACCAATTGTGTGAAAAATACGCGCTGCCTGTATCCACCACCGGGACCATGGGCGCAGGCTCCGGCCCTGCCGCATAAAAGATATTATTGCGCGCGTCTACATGCTGTCCATGCGGAAAATAAAAAAGGCTTGTACGTTCTTCACGGCCTTTTGTATCCCACTGCTGCGAAGCCGGAGAATTGTTGTACGCGCCTCGGTCCAGGGAATTTTCCGTATAGACGCGTCTCTGGCGGTAACTGACCACCGTATTATTGAAGAAATAAAGCGTACCGCCGCGGTCGGGCACATCGGGGTTATCCCCGCCGAAATGCACGATCTCATCGTCTCCCCATACGCGAATGGGCCCGTCATCATTTTCGATGAGCAGGTTCCCGTACACATAAGCGTCATTATAGTCCTCGTGTGCCGGGATCATGGGGTTGTCTTCCCCATCGTCCAGCGATATCTCCCGGCGGCCGCCCTCGATCCGGTTATACCGAATGACCGTGCCGGCCGACCGGTCTTTCAAGCCGTAGCCATAGGCGCCGTTTTTCAACGGCCCATACCGGTTGAACTGGTAGGTGATGCCAATGGCGGCACAGTATGAATTATGCTCCAGGATGCTGCCCGGGATGCCGTTATCGTAAAATTCATTGCCCTCTACCAGGATATCCCTGCAGACAAAAAATCCTTCCGCCTCATTGTCGCGCGAATTTACGAACAGGCCGTTGGAGCAATTGTGGACAATGCAGTTTTTTAAGGTGATGTGTTCGCCTCTGTCCACCCAGATCCCCGCGCCGAACACGTCGTAATGATGCGTTTCACCCCGCCAATCTGTAAAGGTATATTCCGGCAGGCAGTCCGTAACCTCAATGTTCTCTATTATAACATAGCTGGACAAATAGTCATTGTCTTTGTTTGACCCGCTTCTTCCAATTTTAACCACCCACTTATTGGCATTGGTCACCCCGGTGTCGTAGCCTGGACGCGCTGCCGCGCCGTGCCCGCTGATGACCGGTTTCTGCCCTTGCGGGCCGCAGATCCCCCGCACGGTCACCGGCTGTTCCCGGGTACCCCGGGCAGCGATCAGAATTTTTTCACGATAGGGCTCCGCACGCCAGTGTATCTCGATGGTATCCC
>NZ_JBMNUP010000142.1:0-4915 GCF_050946325.1 Agathobaculum sp.
GAATCCGTATGTTTTACAGAACTATATCAACAAATATCTGCAAAAGCATCCGGAAGAGATGTATGAGGTCATCAACGATATTCTCTCTCTGCTGGATACGCATTCCATGTATCTGTCGGCGGAGGAATATTCGCAGGGCTTTTCCACGCTGGAGGGCTTTGTCGGCGTAGGGGTCGGCATTGAGCAGACGGCGGGCGGCGTACAGATCGCCGAGGTGCTGCGCTTTTCCGCCGCGGAAGAGGCCGGTTTGCAGATCGGCGATATGATTGTGGAGATTGACGGCGAAAGCGCGGCGGATATGACCCATACCGAGGTGGCCGAGCGGCTGCGCGGCGCGGAGGGGACGACGGTCCGGCTTACCGTTCGCCGGCAGGGCAGAAATGTCACGGTTTCGTGCGCGCGGCGCAAGGTAAACCAGGTATATGTATCCAATAAAACGCTGTGCGACGGTGTGGAGTATATCAAGGTCAGCGCGATGGGCTCGGAAAATGACTGGACGGTTTTTTCGGAGATCTGGCAGGGGCTGGATGAAAAGAACACCCGTGCGGTTGTGCTCGATCTGCGCGGCAACGGCGGCGGCGTGATTGATGTGGCGCTGCGCATGGCGGACGCGATGGTGCAGCAGCCGAATGTGCCGCTGGCCAGCGTGCGCTGGCGCGCGGACATGGGCGGCATGGAGACGACGCTGTCCACGGGCAACGCGCTGCCGCTCAATAAAATTGTTGTGCTGGTGGACGGCGGCACGGCCTCTGCGGCCGAACTGCTGGCCGGCAGTTTGAAGGAAACCGGCGCTGCGACCGTAATCGGTACGCAGACTTACGGCAAAGGCCAGGGGCAGTTCCACCTGGACCTGGTAAATGGAGATAAGCTGGTGATTACCACGCTGGAGCTTGAGCTGCCCAAAACGGGCGCGTATGAAGGCAAAGGCATTTCGCCGGATATTGTTGTGGAAAACCGCGAGGTGACGGTGCATGCCGGCAGCCTGACGCCGCTGCCGGAAGACAGCGCGCTGCGTTTTGGCGATACTTCGGACGCGGTTTATGCAATGACCGAGCGGCTGACGCTGCTTGGCCTGCTGGACGGCGCGCGCCGCACGTTTGACGGCGCGGTTCTGGACGCGGTATCCGCTTTCCGCGCAAGTTATGAGATGGCGCCCGACCTGTTCGCTTCGCCCGCTGTGCTGCATGCGCTGAACGACGCGATGCAGACGCTGGACGGGCAGAGCTATCTGCTGGATGAACAGCTTTATACGGCGCAGGAGATCTGCCGGCTGGCAGCGGCCAAGCCGCAGCAGTATACTTCGCTGCCGGATGGAAGCTGGAAGAAAAAATGAACCATTCCCTGCGGGGAGCTTCTGGGAGGAAGAATCATTGGACATACCTTTATGCCGGACGAATGAAAACGCGCCGGCAACACAGATTATTTTGACAGATGCGGCCGCGCTGCCGCTGTACCATGCGCAGCCCGAACGTTTTGCGGCCGCCATTGCGCCGGACGGCGCCGCGTGCGCAGACTGGGCGGCGCAGCTCGCGCCGCTGCCGGTTGGCCTTGTGCTGGACTGCCCGCCCGAGCCCGATGTGGATAATGTGCCGCGGCCGATTACGATGTACTATATCGGCCAGTGCAAGGCCGCCTTCCGGGACAGGCTGCACGATGACGCGGCGTTTTATTACCTGCGCGGCGCGCCGACCTTTACGGCGCTGCGTGCGGCGGTGCTCGCGCTGGGAGACATGTGCGGCCGGACGGTGATTGCCGAGCTGGCAGTGGAAGACGACGAGGGCCGGCTGGCTGACGGCACGGACGTGCGTGCGGCGATTGGCGTGCTGCAGCGCATCGGCGTGTCCACGGTCATTCTGTCTGCGCACGATCCGGAATCGCTGACCGAAGCGCTGGACGCGGCCGCGCCCTATGCGCGGCTGTCGGTCGGCGTGGCCGCGCATTCGGCGTGGCTGCGCGCACAGACGCGGCTGTACAATACCGAATTGTTCCTTCCGGTTGCGCATGACGGCGAAGCGCGGCTGCTGGAAGCGGTTGCGGGCCATTGCGCGGGCCATACCGTGCCGCGCGACCATGACGATTTCATTCTGGCGCCGGACGGGAAAAATGCGCATTTCATCGACCCGACGATCGACATTTCCGACGAAATCGAGTGCGGACACCGGCTGGGAGAGGCGCTGATTGACGCGGAGGACGAGGCCGGCGCGCTCAAGCTGGTGCTGGAAAGCGAAGAGGACGTTGTGGCGCTGGAGGAGTATCGGTATATGATTTCTCGTCCGGTCTGCCTGTGCGCGGAATCAGCCGAGCTGCTGGAGCAGGGGCTGCGGGTGTATCCGGGCCTGGCGCTGTATGACGGGACCTGGGAGCAGCCGGAGGATGTGCTGCATTATTGGGAAAAGAAATACGGGCTTATCCTGCTGTAAGGTCTGAAAAGCCCGCTGCATACAAAGTGTGGGAGGGTCTGTTTTGGACTGGAAGGAAGTTACGATTTATACAACAACGGCCGGCATTGAGCCGGTAGCCGCTTTGCTGGAAGCGGGCGGCGTGGAAGGCTATGTGCTGGAGGACGCGGCGGATTTCGAGGAATTTCTCAAGGATACGGAGATATATTGGGACTATGTGGACGAGGACCTTGTGCGGGAAAAGACCGCGCAGGAAACCTGCCTGAAAATATATCTGTCCGATGATGCGGCGGGCGCAAAGCAGTTTGCGGATATCCGCGCCGCGCTGGAGGGGCTCAAGGCGCGCGACGCGCAGAACGCCTGGGGACGGCTGACGACCGAAACGGCCGTTACCCGCCAGGAGGACTGGGAATGGGGCTGGAAGCAGTATTTTAAGCCGTTCCCTGTCGGCCGGAGCTTTTTGATCAAGCCCTCGTGGGAGACCGTGGACGATGCGAAGGGCCGGCGGATTCTGGAAATTGATCCGGCGTCTTCGTTTGGCACGGGCAGCCATGATACGACGCAGCTCTGCATGGCCGCGCTGGAAGATATGGTGCGGCAGGGCGATACGCTGCTGGATATGGGCACAGGTTCGGGCATTCTGGCCATCGCGGCGGCGATGCTGGGCGCGGACGTGCGCGCAGTGGTGGATATTGATGAAAACTGCCTGAAAACCGCGCAGGAAAATGCGGAAAAGAATCATGTTTCCATCGGCCGCGGCCTGTGCGGAGACGCGCTGCGCGACCCCAAGCTGGCTGAGACGCTGGGGCAGGGATATGATATCATTGTGGCCAACATCGTGGCTGACGTCATCATCGGCATGGCGCCGATGTTTATGGACAAGCTGGCGCAGGGCGGTACGCTGATCTGCTCGGGCATTCTGAATGAGCGGGCAGACGAGGTGCGCGCGGCGCTGGAGCAAAACGGTTTTGCGGTGCAGTCGCACGCGAAGAGCGACGACTGGAGCGCATTTACCGCGCGCAAATGATTCACAGTTTGTTCACTTGCCAAATGGAAGATTTTTTGTTAAAATAGGAAAGGTTGAGACCATGGAAGACTGCGCTTTTCGGAATGGCGGCCCATGGAACCGACGGTTTTGACGAAAATAAGCGAATTTTGAGACAGGCTGGGGTATTTGATACGATGCCAAGGTTTTTTATTACCGGCCGGCCGGAAAACGGCCTGCTGACGCTGCGCGGGGAAGACGCGCACCATGCGGGACGTGTGCTGCGGCTGCGTCAGGGCGAGGCGGTGACGCTGTGCGACGGGGAAGAGACCGACTATGACTGCACGGTGGAGACCATTACAAAAGACGAAGTGGTTTGCCGCGTAGTGGATACGCATGCCGCGGGCACCGAGCCGAAACAGCGGCTGACGCTGTTCATGGCCTTGCCCAAGGGGGACAAAATGGACCTGATCGTACAGAAAGCGGTTGAGCTTGGCGCGCAGGAAATTGTGCCGTACCTGTCCAGAAACTGTGTATCCCGTCCGGAAAAGACGGAGAAAAAAGTAGAGCGCTGGCAGCGCATCGCCGCGGAGGCCGCGAAGCAGTGCGGCAGGGGAAGACTGCCGGCGGTGTGTGCGGTCGTGCCGTTTGCAGAGGCCGTGCTCCGCGCGGCGGAAAGTGAAACCGCGCTGTTTTTCTATGAAAACGAAAAAATGGTGGGTCTGCGCAGCGCGCTGGAGAGCGGCATGGGCGATACCGTTTCGCTGATGGTGGGGCCGGAGGGCGGTTTTACCCCTGAGGAAGCCGCAGAAGCGGAGCAGGCGGGACTGAAAAGCGTATCACTGGGCACGCGCATTCTGCGGTGCGAAACCGCGCCGATTGCGGCGCTTGCCGCTGTGCTGTATGCAGGCGGCAATATGTAAGATGAAAAAGGGAGTGGATAGCGTTGGCGAAGGGAAATATCAAGAAAAAGCCAATCAGTGAAGATGAATATACAACCAATAAGGTGCTGACGGTGTTCAGCGTATGCCTGCTTGGCGTGCTGGTGCTGATGATTGTGCAGCGCCTTTTGGACTATACCAACACCTGGCGGACGGGTATGATCGTCGTGAAGGCGCTGTTTGGCGTCGGCGTGCTTGGCGTGATCTGGGCGGTGTGCCTGTTTGTGCGCGAGCATGCGGGCAAACGGGATGCTGCGCGGCATATCGTATGCGGCCGCAATGTGTTGATTGCCAGTGTGATCCTGACGGGCTGCATGATGGTGGTGCATTCTATCGGCACGCAGCCGATTAAGGTGTTTTATGTTCTTCTGCCCGTGCTGGCGGTTTATTATCTGATTTACCATTCGTATGCGCCGGAATTTTTCACAATTGCGGTGGACTGCGGCATTGCGGGTGCGCTGATCTGGATTGCGCGGCGTGCAGCTGCTTCCGCCAGCTATGGGAAGCTGGCCTGGGCGGCGCTGGCAGCGGCGGTCGTATTGGCGGCGGCGCAGCTGATTTGCGTGAGCGTACTGCGCGGCAGAAAGGGC
>NZ_JBMNUP010000143.1:0-4909 GCF_050946325.1 Agathobaculum sp.
ATAGTAATTATTAAAAACGCACAAAAACAAAAGATGAAATTTGTTAAAATATCAGTTGAAAAAAAGAAATTGAGAAAAACTTAACAAAAAATGAAGAATACATTTTTCATGATGCACAAAAACAGGGAATCGAAGATGAATTGTTTGACGGGGTATTGACAATTGGGAGCAAGGCAATTATAGTATTTATGTGCTTCAAAGACTGCTGCAATACACAACGGTCTCTTATTGCCGTGTGAAAAAAGCGGTGGTTCCGCATGGGCTTTTTTGCTGAGCCCGTAGAGTAACGGACGAACATGAAGATGATTGACGGATGGACAACCCTTGGCGTACGGTAAACCAGTGAATGGACGGATTGCCTTGTTTGCGTTGTCTATTTTGTTGTGGGGGGGTGAAACCGTTCCCACAAGCTGGTATTTCGTGTGAGGCACATTTCAGACGGTTGTGCCTGAAATTGATGCTGCCGAAGCTGCGGCAGCGGGAAGAAAAGAGAAGAGTTTTAGGGAGGACACGTTTTTATGAAAAAGCTGTTGTTGACTGATTTCTTCAAGGTCGAAACTGTTGAGGCTCCGATTCCGGAGCCCGGCCCGGGCCAGGCGGTCATCCGCATCAAGTATGCGGGCATCTGCGGCTCCGACCTGCATATCTTTGCCGGCCAGCATCCGACTGCCAAGCCGCCCCTGGTAATGGGACATGAGGCTTGCGGCGAGCTGTACTCGATCAACGCGGACCGCACCGATATCAAGGTGGGCGATAAGGTTTGCGCACATACCATTAAGCCCTGCAACGCCTGCGAGTTCTGCCATGTTGGCCGTGAGAACCTGTGCACCGATGTTAAGATCATGGGCACCTCGATGGACGGCGTATTCACCCAGTACCTGCTGGTTGATGCGGAGCGTCTGATCAAGTTCAATGACGATGTGGACATGAAGATTGCCGCGCTGGTTGAGCCGCTGACCGTTGCAGTGCATGATACCCGCCGCGCGCAGATCCGTCCGGGCGATGATGTGTTTATCGCAGGCGCCGGCACCATCGGCATCCTGATTGGCATGGTATGCAAACTGGCAGGCGCCGCGCATGTTGTACTGGCTGAAATCAATCCGGACCGTATCCGCATTGCCCGCGAGCTCGGCTTTGACTGCGTAAACATTTCGGACGCAGACTTTGCTGACCAGTGCAAGGCGATTTCCGGCGGTACGTTCAACAAGCTGTTTGAAGTTACCGGCTTCCAGGGCGGTTATGACGCCTGTGTCGGTCTGATTTCTCAGGGCAGCACGATGATTCAGGTTGGTATGCCGCCCAAGGGCACTATCTTTAATACGGACATCAACAACATTATCTATAACGAAGGCAGCCTGCTGGGCGTTCGTCATCACACCATGACCAGCATGGAAGGCGCGGCCAAGATCATCAACGCCGGCCTGATGAACGAGCAGCTTGCCAAGGTTGTTTCCGCAATTTATCCGGTCGACCAGAGCCAGGAAGCGTTTGACAAGGCGGCCAAGGATAAGACCATGCTGAAGGTACTGATCGACTTTACCTGATCTTTACTGCATAACAACGAGCTTTTGTGAGAGGAAGCTCCGAGGGGTTTGTGTGGCTTTTTTAGGAGGTCATACAAATGCAGGACTGGAGAGAGATCTATCAGTCGAAGCTGGTATCCGCTGAAGAAGCGGTCAGCCACATCCCAAACAACTCGCGTGTGCTGTTTGGCCATGCGTGCGGCGAGCCGACGACGCTCGTTGACGCGATGGTAGCAAACTACAAGCAGTATGAAAACGTGGAGATCTGCCACTGGGTGCCGATGGGCAAGGGCGAATACTGCAAGCCGGAAATGGCGGGCCACTTCCGCCATAACGCGCTGTTCGCCGGCGGCGCAACCCGCGCCGCGATTGCCGAGGGCCGTGCGGACTTTTCGCCGACCTTCTTCCACCAGACGCCCCGCATGTTCCGTGACGGCACGTTGCCGCTGGACGTGGCGCTGATTTCACTGTCCAGACCGAATGAGCACGGATTCTGCTCCTTTGGCGTTTCGGTCTGCGCAACCAAGCCGGGCGCGGAAGCGGCCAAGCTGGTGATTGCGGAAATCAACGATCAGATGCCGTACACCATGGGCGATTCGTTCATCCACGTTTCCAAGCTGGATTACATCGTTGAAACCTCGCATCCGCTGCCTGAACTGGGCGGCGGCCGTATGACCGAGGTGGAAGAGGCCATCGGCCGCAACTGTGCAAGTCTGATTGAAGACGGCTCGACGCTGCAGCTCGGCATCGGCTCGATTCCGGACGCTGTACTGAAGAACCTGGGTGACAAAAAAGATCTTGGCATCCATTCTGAAATGTTCTCGGACGGCGTGGTGGAGCTGTACGAAAAGGGTGTTATTACAGGCGCCCAAAAGTCCATCCACAAGGGAAAAATTGTGGTAGGCTTTCTGATGGGAACCAAGCGCCTGTACGATTTTGCTGACAACAATCCGGATGTTATGATGCTGCCGATTGATTATGTCAACGATCCCGTAGTGATTGCCCAGAACAGCAAGATGGTTTCGATCAACTCCTGCCTGCAGGTGGATTTCTGCGGCCAGGTGAACTCGGAATCCATGGGAATCGCGCAGTTCTCCGGTATCGGCGGTCAGCTCGACTATGTCCGCGGCGCGACCATGTGTCCGGACGGCAAGAGCATCCTTGCCATGCCATCCACTGCAAAGAAGGGAACCATTTCCCGCATCGTGCCTGTTTTTGAGCCCGGCACAACCGTTACGACAACCCGTACCGATGTACATTACATTGTTACGGAATACGGCGTTGCAAACCTGCGCGGCAAATGCGTGCGCGAGCGTGCAAAGATGCTGATCAACATTGCGCATCCGAAGTTCCGTGATGAACTCTGGGCTGCGTATTACGAACGGTTTGGTAAGGAGGACTGAAAAATGGCAGTACGAGTTGTTGAAAAGATTGGCGAACATACGCTGGAGCAGATGCTCCTGAAAGTAGAAGACCATATTGGCATCATCACGTTCCATCGCCCCCCGGTCAACGCGGCCGGCGAAGTTGCGCAGAAGGAACTGCTGATGGTGTGTGATTACATTAACCATGACGACGATATCTGGGTTGTCGTTATGCATTCCGACCAGAAGACTTTCTGCGTTGGCGACGATATCAAGCTCTTTAAGAAGAGCATTGACGATAAGGATGTAACCAACGTACAGGAAGTATTTTATGACGGCGCACTGGCACTTTATGAAGTGCGCGTTCCGGTGATCTGTGCGGTACACGGCCACTGCCTCGGCGGCGGCATGTGCTATCCCGCAGGCGCGGATATTACGATTGCCGTCAAGGGCACCTTGTTCGGCGCGCCTGAGGCAAAGCTCGGCGTTGTCGGCGGCTCCGGTCACCTGTCCCGCATTCTGCCTCCGCAGATTCAGCGTGACATGTGCTACTGCTCGTCTTTCATCACGGCGGAAGACCTGATGAAATACGGCGGCGTTACCAAGGTGGTTGACACGCTGGAAGAGCTGATGCCGGCCGCAATGGACAAGGCGCGTGAGATTTGCAAGCGCGGCCCGCTGGTTCTGCGTTATCTGAAGGCGTGCATGAACCTGCAGGAAGATTTCCAGATGAAGCGCAAGAACGATCTGGAAGTTACCTACACCCGCTATATGGCGCGGCATGAGGACTTCAATGAGGGTGTTTCCGCCTTTATTGAAAAGCGCGAACCGCATTTCTCCGGCAAATAATTTCATATATACGGCTGGCACCCCCCCAGCCTGTATATAAAAGAGACCCCACCTATTAAGAAAGCGAAGAAAAGAGGTTGTAACATGAAGAAAAGATTACTGGCGATGCTTCTGGCATCCTGCATGGCACTGTCTCTGGCAGCTTGCGGCGGCGGCGACGACGCGAAGGACACTGATAAGGGCGGCGACGCGCAGCAGGGTACCGACGCTGGCGCTGAGAAGCCGGCTGAGGCATTCGTTCTGAAGATGAACTCCATCAAGACCACCAGCGACCCGATGTACGAAGCTTGGTCCAACTTCTGCGATCGCATCAACGAAGCTTCCAACGGCACCCTGGACGTTCAGATTTATCCTTCTGAGTCCCTCGGCGCTACCACCGACGTTATCGAAGCGATCTCCAAGGGTGCTGCTTCCATTCAGGACTGCGACTTCTCGCACCTGTCTGACTATGTGCCGGACTTCTCCGCGTTCATGATGCCTTACCTGCTCAAGAAGCCGGAAGACATTGAGAAGCTCTGGAAGTCTGAGATTGGCCAGGAGCTCTGCCGTGAGGTTGAGGCTAAGGGCCTGCGCATCCTGACCGCTGTTTACTTCGGCGAGCGCAACTGGCTGGTTAAGACCCCCTTCACCAACCGTGCGGAAGCTTCCGGCATGAAGCTGCGCTGCGCGCCCACCAAGATGTGGACCCAGATGGTTGACGTTATCGGCGGCAATGCTACCACCTGCACCTGGTCTGAGACCTATCAGGCTCTGTCTCAGGGCGTTGCGGACGGCGCTGAGTCCCCGATTCACATCCTGTACTCTGCGAAGCTGCACGAAGTTGCCAAGTACCTGGTTTACACCCGTCACCTGTACGCTCCGACCATCATGGTTATGTCCCAGGACGTTTATGACTCCCTGCCGGCAGACGCTCAGAAGGCTCTGGACGAAGTAGGCTCTGCTTACCCAGCTCAGGCTATCGAAGAAGTTGAGTCCGTTGTTGGCCCGATGCTCGAAGAGATGAAGAAGGCTGGCGTTGAGGAAGTATTCCCGGATGAGGCTGCTCTGGAAGAGTGGCGCAACTACTCCATGGAGAACGTTCCGAAGCAGTTCCCCGAGTGGCGCGAAGGCCTGATCGATCGCATCAACGAGGCGATTGCGTAAGCTTTCTCTGATTCAACAGTTCGCTGACTG
>NZ_JBMNUP010000144.1:0-4878 GCF_050946325.1 Agathobaculum sp.
CCGGCTATTCTACCCGCACCTATAAACAGGTAACGGAGAACGGAAAGACGACTGAAGTGCTGGCCAACACCTCGCACTATATCAAGCGGGATAAAGTGGTTTATGTCGGCACAATCGCGCCGGAAAAACCGCCGGAAACGCAGGAAGGCGATCCCGAGCAAGGGGAAGGCACAAAGCCGGACGGAGAAACCGAACCGGCAACAGATGCCGCCGCCGGTGAAACAGAGGAATAAATAAAGCGCGGGAGGAAAACAATGCGTTACACCGCACAGGTCAGAAAATTTATCAAGCGGGAATGCAGAGCACGGGTAACGGAAAATTTGGGGCGCTGCATTGGCGTACAGCTGCTGTATATGGCGCCGTTTGCGCTGCTGTCCGTGCTGCTGTATGCGCTGCTGTTTGGCAGGGTGCTGGCGCTGGCGGCTGTCGGGTGCGCGGATGCTTATTGCATCAGCCGCGCGCTGACAGGCGGCGTGGACGCCGTGTGGGGTGTGCTGTTTCTGATGCTGGTCGTCTCGGGACCGCTGAACTACGGCATGATGCGGTTTTACATCGGTCTGCGGCACGGCAGGGAGCCGGATATATGTACGCTGCTGCGCCCGTTTGCCTCGCTGGGGGATATCTGGCTGGGGATTCGCATGGTGTTTTGCCTGCTGTTTCGTGCGCTGCTGTGGCTGGCGATTCCGGCGCTTGTATTTGTGGGGGCAGCAGGCGCGCTGACCGCTGCGCTGATGTGGAATCCGAACAGCGCGGCCGGATATGCTGGCCTGCTGGCCTTGTATGCGGCATTTTTCATAGCGGTTCTGCTGATTTGCGTGAAACTGATGACATACAGCGCGGGCTGGGTGATTGTGCAGCAAGACGCGCAGTGCGGCGTATGGGCGGCATCGCGTGCGGGAAGCCGCGTATTCAAAGGGCATTATGGCAGTGTGCTTGCCTTTTTGCTGAGTTTTGCGCCGTGGGGTGTTTTGCTGTATGCGGTGGTCAGCGTATGCGCCTGGCTGGGAACATACGGACTGCATGCAATCGGCGGCAGCATGGGGGCGGCAGTGGCGGCCGCTGCATGGGTAGCGGCGCTGTGTATTGGACTGACGCTGGGCGCGTTTACAATGGCATACGGCAAGACGTCGTTTGTCGGCCTGTATGAATATTTTGCGCAGCAGGGGAGCGGGGAGCAGTCTGACGGCGAACCGGAGCAGTGAGCAGACGGCAGCCTTTGCAAAAAACGGCCGGCGGCGTTTCGGTGCGAAAACGGAAAGCCGCTGACAGCGGATAACAGGAGCATGATGCAGTAAGAGGGCGCTATGAAAATACAGAATAAAAGCAGCTTTATTTGGGGAATTGTTTTTCTTTGTCCGCTGCCACTGTTTGCGCTGGGTATCATAGAAGGAGACTGGTGGCAATGGGCAGTTTCGCTTGCGCTGGCGGTAAAGTTTCTGCATGCCGGATTTTCCAAGGCGGAAAACGCGCGCCAGCAGAGAATTGCAGCAGAGTATGGAAATGTATCGCGGCAGATGTTTGGAAAATACGCGGCGGTGAAAACCAATCTTCCGTGGGTGATTGCGGGGGGCTTTTTTGCAGCCGCGCTGGCCGTCCGGCTGCTATTTGACATTGTCATCCCAGTTTGGGCTGCGGTTATTTTTGCAGTGGTGCTTACCATTTCGGTTTTTTACAGCATTGGGCTCGATCACGCGATTGCAGAACAGATTGACAGGGAAATGGACGAAGAGCAGAGCGAATAAGCTCCTGTGCGGCA
Organism: Agathobaculum sp.; assembly: GCF_050946325.1. Classification (GTDB taxonomy): domain Bacteria; phylum Bacillota; class Clostridia; order Oscillospirales; family Butyricicoccaceae; genus Agathobaculum. Next base: position 1,757 of record NZ_JBMNUP010000144.1, read on the forward strand.
GGCGCTTCACAATTCTTCTTTAGACGAATACAGGATATAAAAACCTCCCTCTGCCGAAAGGACAGAGGGAGGTTTTCTATCATAAAGCGTATGGGGCAATAAACTGAATTTTATTCGGATTTGCTTTCTGTTGCATCTCCGTTTTCATCAATTTTTCCCGCAAGCCATGCCATAATACCAAAGCGGCAAAATGGACAGGTGATCACTTCTTTGTAAACTTCCTGTTTGCAGCGGGGACAAATTACATAGTTTTTATTTTTTGCCGCGTCCATCGTTTGCTGTCTCCTTTCGGGTCTGAGCCGGTTTTTCAGCTTATTTTATCATGGTTTTCCGCTTCGTGCAATGCATGGCTGGTAAAGACCGGCAGAGCAGCCGCCTCCCTTTTACCCGTTGGACTGGTTTAGGCTTGCCTAACAATTCATTCGTCGAAATACCAGAATTCTAAACATAAGAAAAGGATCCGCAGGACTTTGAAATCTCGTGGGACCTTGTGAATACCCGAAGGTAAATGAAAAGGAGTAAGGTGTATTTCAATCTTGCTCCTATCAGTCAGTATTTCTTTCAACAATCTGAACTTAGTTTACTTCTGCTTTCTTTTAAGTATGTATGCCACAAGATAGGCAATCGCAGTCAGAATAACAACGATCATGAGGTGAATAGGGATAGATATTCCCCAAAACATTGCACTGTGTTCGTTGTCGCTTAAAATCGAAGGCATTGCTATCATACTAATGGCAACAGACAAACCTGTTGAGATCAATGGTGCTACCCATAAGAACTTCTTTTTAACAAAGAAAATGAGTAACACAGAAAGTACAGGTATTACTCCAAATATCAAAATATTCCACCAATCCATGCAGTCACACTCCTTTATCAAAGTGCATTTTTTCCTATATAGACGCAAAAATTGTCAAATGTCCCAACCTTCTTACATCATACAGTATACAATACTTTTATGCTTCTTTCAATGTTTGGAAATGGGGCGTTTTAGCGAAAGCTACGAAGCTATGCTCCATCAGTCCAAAAGTAAAAAGGGAGGCAGATGCCCGTAGCTTGACAGCAAATAGCGTCAGTGCTATAATAAATCCAAATCAGATAAAAAACGGCAATGAAAAGGAAAGTACGCGGCGCAGAACGGCAAAGCGAATCCCGAATGGTGCGAGCGGGATGCGGAGGGCGCGGCGGAAAATGGCCTTGGAGCTCCGTACCGAGCCGCAAAGGATGCGGTAAGGCTGCGGCGGAAGACCACCGTTATCGGGTCGGGGTATGGCAGTACCCGCAGAGGTTCGCACCGTGAGGTGCGGGCGAAGCAAGGTGGTAACACGGAAGCGGCAGGCTCTCGTCCTTGGATGGAACGACCATTCGGGAGGAGGGCTTTTTTTGTATCGCTGTGCGGTCCTGAAAGGAGAAGGCGCATGAAGAAAAACGCAGTTATCGTTCTGGTCATGCTGGCGGCCTTTGTGCTGCGGCTGGTGACTGGCCTGGGACCGAATGCAGAACCCCTCGTCGCTGTGTTCAGCGGTGTGCTGGCCGCTGTGCTGGCGGGCGTACTGGTGCAGCTTGTTTTTTTCATCTGTACCCGCTGGCGGAAATAACCGGCGGCGCACCGGCGCAGAATAGCAAAAGAAATCAATAATTGGAGCATAAAGGAGAACAAAGAATGGATAAGAAACCCTATTATATCTCAACGGCGATCGCCTATACCTCGGCCAAGCCGCACATCGGCAACACCTATGAGATCGTGCTGGCTGACGCGATCGCGCGCTATAAGCGCATGACCGGTTATGACGTATATTTCCAGACCGGAACGGACGAGCACGGCCAGAAGATTCAGGAAAAGGCGGAGGCGGCCGGTATTTCGCCGCAGCAGCATGTGGACAATGTGGCGGGGCAGGTTAAGGAGATCTGGGACCTGATGAATACCACCTATGATAAGTTTGTCCGCACGACCGACCCCATGCACGAGAAAAAGGTGCAGAAGATCTTCAAAAAGCTGTACGATCAGGGCGATATCTACAAGGGCAGCTACAAGGGCAAATACTGCAAGCCCTGCGAGTCCTTCTGGACCGAATCCCAGCTTGTAGACGGCTGCTGCCCTGACTGCGGACGTCCGGTGGTGGACGCGGAGGAGGAAGCTTACTTCTTCCGCATGAGCAAGTACGCAGACCGCCTGATGAAGCATATCGAGGAGCACCCTGAGTTCATCCAGCCCGAGTCCCGCAAAAACGAAATGGTCAACAACTTCTTAAAGCCCGGTCTGCAGGATCTGTGCGTATACCGCACCTCGTTCTCGTGGGGCATTCCGGTGGACTTTGACCCAGGCCATGTGGTCTATGTCTGGCTGGACGCGCTGACCAACTATATCACGTTCTGCGGTTACGATCCGGACGGCAACCATGATGCGCACTACAAGAAATTCTGGCCGGCTGACGTGCATCTGATCGGCAAGGATATCATCCGGTTCCACACGATCTACTGGCCGATCTTCCTGATGGCGCTGGGCGAGCCGCTCCCCCGGCAGGTGTTCGGCCACCCGTGGCTGCTCGTGGGCGAGGGCAAGATGTCCAAGTCGCTCGGCAACGTGATCTATGCGGATGATCTGGTGCGTCTGTTCGGTGTGGACGCAGTGCGCTACTATGTGCTGCACGAGATGCCGTTTGCAAATGACGGTGTGATCTCCTATGAGCTGATCTGTGAGCGCATCAACGCGGAGCTGGCCAATGTGCTCGGCAATCTGGTCAACCGCACGATCGCGATGACCAAGAAGTATTTCGGCGGCATTGTGCCCGCACCGTCGGACGCAGAGCCGGTGGATGCGGAGCTGAAGGCTGTCGCGCTTGGCCTGCCGGCAGCGGTGGAGAAGCGCATGAGCGACCTGCATGTAGCGGACGCCATCGACGAGGTGTTCACGCTGCTGCGCCGCTCGAACAAGTATATCGACGAAACCATGCCGTGGGCGCTGGCGAAGGATGAGAGCAAAAAGGGCCGTCTGGGCACCGTGCTGTATAACCTGCTGGAGTCCATCCGCTTTGCGGCAACCATGCTGCGCCCCTATCTGCCGGAAACCGCGGATAAGATTTTTGCGCAGCTGAACGCGGCGGATCAGGGCGTGGAAAGCCTTG
>NZ_JBMNUP010000145.1:0-4781 GCF_050946325.1 Agathobaculum sp.
GGCGTGAATACAGACGGCACGATTGCCGGTGCAAAGGTCACCGGTCATGCGGAGACCCCGGGCCTTGGCGCCAAGGCGCAGGCAGACCCGAACTGGATTACGCAGTTTGCCGGCCAGTCGGCAGACGGCTCGCTTGCCGTCACCAAGGACGGCGGCACCATCAACGCCATCACCGGCGCGACGATTACCTCCCGCGCGGTAACGCTTGGCGTGAACACCGCGGCAAAGTATGTCGCAAGTCTGGGTTAAAGGAGGAAAGCCACTATGAATTTCAAGGATAAACTGAAGGCCGGCGTCATCCTCGACAACCCGGTTTTCATGCAGCTTATCGGCCTGTGCCCGACGCTTGCAACGACCACCTCGCTGCAGAACGCGCTCGGCATGGGCGTTGCGGCAACGATCGTTCTGATTTGCTCCAACGTCGTTATTTCGGCGCTGCGCAAGTTCATTCCGGATAAGGTTCGTATTGCGGCCTTTATCACCATCATTGCAACTTTCGTTACCATGATCGACCTGCTGCTGCAGGCGTTCATTCCCTCGCTGGCGGCATCCCTCGGCCTGTTCCTGCCGCTGATCGTTGTTAACTGCATCATCCTCGGCCGTGCCGAGGCGTATGCGTCCAAGAACAAGGTTCTGCCCTCTGCGCTGGACGGCGTTGTAATGGGTCTGGGCTTTATGTTCGCACTGGTACTGATGGGCTTCTTCCGCGAGCTGCTCGGCGGCGGCACGATCCTGTCCGGTATCGTAAACGGCGTGAGCGGCATTGCCGTTCCGTTCTTCAACAGCAACCCGATGGTTATGATGATTCTGCCGGCCGGCGGCTTCCTGATGATGGGCTTCATCTTTGCCGCTATCCAGAAGATCATGGCTGGAAAGGAGGACAAGTAAATGTTTAATTTGCCTGCTTCCATGGGACTGACCGATATTCTGTCCCTTGCCATCGCGGCGATTCTGGTTAACAACTACATTCTGGTGCAGTTCCTGGGCTGCTGCTCGTTCTTCGGCGTATCCAAGAAGACCGATACGGCTATCGGCATGGGCATGGCGGTTGTGTTCGTTATGGCGATTGCATCCGCTGCGTCCTGGGCGGTTTGGTACTTCGTTCTGGAGCCGCTGGGCCTGGGCTACATGCAGACCATCGCGTTCATTCTGGTGATTGCAACGCTGGTACAGTTTGTAGAAATGTTCATGAAAAAGTCGATGCCGGCGCTGTATTCCGCGCTTGGTATCTTCCTGCCGCTGATTACCACCAACTGTGCCGTACTGGGCGCCGCCATTTCCAATATTGACAATGGCTACTCCTTCATCGGTTCGCTGGTATACGGCGTCTGCGCCGGTTTGGGCTACACGCTGGCAATCGTGCTGTTCGCATCCATCCGCGAACGTCTGGACGCGACCGCCAAGTGCCCCAAGTGCTTTGAGGGCTTCCCGATTGCGCTGATTTCCGCGGCGCTGCTCGCTATGTCCTTTATGGGCTTCTCCGGCCTGAGCATCCCGTGGTAAGAAAGGGAGGACGATAAGAAATGGATATGACTAATGTAATTTCGGCGGTCGTGGTTCTGTTTATCATGGGCGTCGTGTTCGCAATCCTGCTCGGCGTGGCCGCCAAGGTGTTCGCCGTTGAGGTTGACGAGCGGATCCCGCTGGTGCGTGAGTGCCTGCCGGGCGCAAACTGCGGCGGCTGCGGCTATCCGGGCTGTGACGGTCTGGCGGCTGCGATTGTAGCCGGCACCGCGCCAGTTAACGGCTGCCCTGTCGGTGGCGCCGCTTCCGCTGCAAAAATCGCAGAGGTAATGGGCGTGGAAGCCGAGACGGGCGAGCGCAAGGTTGCGCACGTTCACTGCAACGGCGGCTGCAACGCTGTGGATAAAGCGGTTTATGAAGGTCTGAAGGACTGCAACGCTGCAATGCGCGTTGCGGGCGGCCCCAAGGCGTGCGCGTTTGGCTGCATGGGCCTCGGCTCCTGCGTCAGCGCGTGTGCGTTTGACGCCATCCACATTGTGGACGGCACCGCCAAGGTTGATCCGGAAAAGTGCGTAGCCTGCGGCCAGTGTGTTGCGGCCTGCCCGAAGAAGCTGATCGACCTGGTTCCGGAAAGCAAGAAGGTACATGTCAACTGCAAGAATCAGGACAAGGGACCGGCCGCAATGAAGGTCTGCTCCAACGCCTGCATCGGCTGCGGCATGTGCGAGCGCACCTGCAAGTTTGACGCGATTCATGTTGTGAACGGCGTAGCTGTGATCGACTATGAGAAGTGCAAGAACTGCAAGATGTGCACCAAGGTTTGCCCGAAGAACTGCATCGAGCCCATCCCGACCGACGAGGAGAAGGCGAAGTTCAAGGAGATGCAGGCCAAGCAGGCTGCCGCTGCCAAGGCTAAGGCGGAAGCTGCCAAGGCTGCGGAAGCAGAAAAGGCAACCGAGGACAAGTAATGGATTATCTGCATCCCAAGCTGGATGACGCTGCTATCGCCCGCATGTCGAGCCTCGCGCTCGCCCATGTGGGCGATGCCGTTTATGAGGTGCTGGTGCGTTCGTATCTGGCCTGCGGCGGTACGCAGACCGCCCGCAACCTGCACAGCCATACTATTGCGCTGGTGCGCGCAGGCGCGCAGGCGCAGGCGGCGCAGCGGATTCTGCCGCTGCTGACCGAAGCGGAGCGGGAGGTCTATCGCCACGGCCGCAACGCCAAGCCCAAAACGGTGCCCAAATCGGCTTCCGTTGCGGAGTATGCGCAGGCGACGGCGCTGGAGGCCCTGTTCGGCTGGCTGTATCTGAAACAGCAGTACGATAGGATCAATGCGCTGTTCGACGTGATTGCCCAAGCGTTTTGACAGAAAAAAGACCTTTCCCGTTTGGGAAAGGTCTTTTGCATTTCTGCAAATTATTCGTCGGCTTCGCGGTTGCGCAGCTCCTCTTTTTTGAGCTTCTGCTCGTTGGCATAGACGCGGCTTTTCAGGCGGCACAATTCCTGGGACAGCGGATCGGGCAGGTGAATCTGGTCCAGATCGTAGGACGGCGACGGGCCGACGCGCTGGCCGTCAATCTTGACAACGCGCGCCTTGACGCCGACTACAGTAGAGCCGGGCGGGACCTCCTGCAGCACAACGGCGTTGGCGCCGATGCGGCTGTTGTCTCCCACCTTGAACGGACCGAGCACCTTTGCGCCGGTCGAGATCAGCACGTTGTTGCCGATGGTCGGATGGCGCTTGCCGGTGTCATGTCCCGTGCCGCCGAGGGTGACGCCGTGATAGATGGTGCAGTCGTCCCCGATTTCGGCGGTTTCGCCGATGACGATGCCCATACCGTGGTCGATAAACAGGCGGCGGCCGATGGTAGCGCCCGGGTGGATTTCGATACCGGTCAGGTGGCGGGCAAACTGGCTGAGCCAGCGCGCCAGAAAGAACCGCTTGTGCTGATAGAGCCAGTGTGCCTGCCGGTGCAGAATCAGCGCATGAAAACCCTGATAAAGCAGGAAAACTTCAAGCGTGGAGCGCGCTGCTGGATCGCGGTCGCGAATCGAGCGCGCGTCGTCCAGAAGTCCTTCAAAAATCATAAAACATACATCCTATCATGTCAGTACGGATTTGGTGTACATTCTATTATAATCGCTTTGCGGGAAAAATTCAAACCCTACATTGAAATCTGGCGAAAAAGTGGTATAATGTAAGAAGATTTTGCTGAACGAGGTAAGAAAACTATGAAAATTACTGTCATGGGGCTGGGCTATATCGGCCTGCCCACCGCAATCACGCTGGCGGAGGCCGGTTTTGAGGTTTGCGGCTTCGACGTAAATGAAAAAACGATAGAAACCCTGCAGGGCGGTCATATCCATATTGTTGAACCAGGCTTGCAGCAGGCGTTTGAGACCGCAGTCAGCCATGGGCATCTGCATTTTTCAAGCGAGCTGGCCCCGTCCGATGTGTTCTATATTGCGGTGCCCACGCCGTTTTATCAGGATGAGACCGGCAGCCACAAGGCGGACCTTACGTTTGTTGAGTCCGCCGGCCGGATGGCAGGCAAGCTGCTTGCGCCGTCCAACCTGGTGATTCTTGAATCCACCGTACCGCCGCACACCAGCGAAATGCTCGCCCGCGTGCTTTCGGAAGAGTCCGGCATCCCGATGGAGCAGGTCCATGTGGCGCATTGTCCGGAGCGTGTTATCCCGGGCAATATGATGTATGAGCTGAAGAACAACGACCGCATCGTCGGCGCGCGCACGCCCGAAGCGGCGGAAATGGCAGCCGCCATTTACGAAAAGGTGCTGGACAAGGGCGTGGTCCACAAGACCGACGACCTGACCGCCGAAATGTGCAAGCTGACCGAAAACACCTTCCGCGATGTCAACATCGCCTATGCAAACGAGCTTTCGGTCATCTGCGATAAAATGGGCATCGACGTGTTCGAGCTGATTAAGCTCGCCAACTGCCATCCGCGCGTCAATATCCTGACGCCGGGCGTCGGCGTCGGCGGGCACTGCATCGCGGTCGATCCGTGGTTTATTTACGAGCAGTTCCCGGCGGAGGCCAAGGTCATCCTTGCCGCGCGTGAACGCAATGAAAACAAGCCCCGCTTTGTGGCGAACAAGGTGGTTTCCGAGCTGGGTAAGGTGACGGATACCGTCGGCGTGCTTGGCCTGTCCTATAAGCCGGATGTGGACGATATGCGCGAGTCCCCCTCGATTGAGCTGTGCCACATTTTGCAGGATAAGGGTGTAAACGTCATCGCCTGTGAGCCGTTTTCAAAGGAAAACGAGGTGCAGGGCATTCCGAACGTCTTCTT
>NZ_JBMNUP010000146.1:0-4705 GCF_050946325.1 Agathobaculum sp.
TGCAGGCGTTGACCCTGCGGCGCGGGATTATATTCTGAACACCATTCTGTCCAATTACAGCGAAGACGCGACGGTGCTGCTGTCCACGCACCTGATTGCCGATATCGAACGTGTGCTGGACGAGGTGGTGTTCCTCAAAAACGGTGTGATGACCCTGCATGAGAGCGTGGATACGATCCGTGAGGAACATGGAAAATCGGTGGATATGCTGTTTCGGGAGGTGTTCGCATGCTGAAGCTGCTCAAATATGAATGGAAGGCGTGCGCGCGCATCTGCCTGCCGCTGTACGGCGGGGTGCTGCTGCTTTCGCTGATTAACAACCTGATGATGGCGGAACCGGCGCAGCAGCTACTGTACGGCATCCCGACGATGCTGGTTTCCATGCTGTATTTCGGCGTGATGGTTGCCGTGCTTGTGGTGACCACCGTGATTCTGATTCAGCGTTTTTACAAAAGCCTGCTGGGCGATGAGGGCTATCTGATGTTCACGCTTCCGGTCACGGTATCCCAGCACATCTGGAGCAAGGCGCTTGTCGCGCTGGTGATGAGCGTACTGAGTATGCTGGCCGCAGTTTTGAGCATCAGCCTGATGGCGGGCGGTCTTGGCGAAATGTTTGAATGGATCGCCGCATTTTTCAAGAGCTTTGTCAGCGCCTTTACCACGGACGTCAACACCGTGCTGTATACGCTGGAGGGCATCCTCTGGCTGCTGCTTCTGGGCGTATCCGGTGTGCTGTTTATCTATCTGTGCATGGCGCTCGGCCACCTGGCGAAAAAGCATCGGGTGCTGATGGCTGTGGTTTGGTATTTTGTGCTGACGACGGCCATGCAGTTTGTACTCATGCTGGTTCTGATGGGCGCGGGCAACCTGCCGTTTGATACGTTCTGGGTGGCTGTAACCGATTTTCTGCGCGGCATTGGGCCCACTGCGTCCATTCATCTTGGCATGGTGGTGCTGTGCGTCGTTACCGCAGCGGCGGGCACGGCGTTCTTTGCCGGCACACGCTTTATTTTGAAAAACCGACTCAATCTGGAATAACTGTAACCGTCAAAGGGGCGCGCGTGGGGGCGCGCCCTTTTGGTATCCGGAACCTTGCGGCAATCTTAAGAATTTTCTGGCGGAAATCGAAAGAAACGGCCGGTACAATGGAAAGAAAGGCAGGAGGAGAACAAAATGAAAGGAAGAATAGAAAAGTGGAAAGCCCGCGCCGCACGGCGCTACACGGCAGAAGAACTGGCGGCCCTGTTTTTCTTCTGCGCGGCGCTTGGCTGGGTGTGGGAAGTTGCGCTGCGGCTGACGGTGGACGGCATTCTGGTAAACCCTGGCACGATGCACGGTCTGTGGCTGCCAAGCTATGGCGTGGGCGCCGTACTGTCCGTTGTGCTGCTGCGCCGCTGGGCCGGACAGCCGGCGCTGGTGCTGGCGCTCGGCACGGTGCTGTGCGGCGCGGTTGAGCTGGCGGCGGGACGCGGACTGGAGGCGGTGTACCATCAGCGCTGGTGGGATTACAGCGCGTGGCCGATGAATGTGGACGGCCTGGTCTGTCTGCCGGTTTCGGTTCTGTTTGGGCTGGGCTGCTGCGCGGCGGTGTATTTTGCGGCGCCCCTGCTGGCCGGATGGCTGCGGCGCCTGCCCGCGCGCGGCGTGCGGTGCTGCTGTCTGCTGCTGACGCTGCTGTTTGCGTTTGACCTTGGCTGGTCGGCTGCGCGGCCGAACGCGGGCGAAGGCGTGAACGATTATGGCGAGGCTGCGCAGGCAGGGCAGGTGCTGACCGTAATCCAGGTGACGCGCGCCGCCGCGCTTTTGCAGGGATTGCAGAAATAATCTTGCGCATCCCCCGTTTCTCTGGTATGATGAAAACAAAAGGGGGGGCGCTTTTCATGAAATGTCAGCATTGCGGAATTAATTTTGATGACAGTGAGCGCGAGTGCCCGATTTGCGGCGCACGGGCGGGCAGCAGGGGACGGATGTCCGTGCCGCGCTATACGGACGCGCAGCATAAGACGCACAGCAAAAAAACCTGTACGCACCAGACCTTTACGCGGGACGTCAGCTTTACCGGCAAAAAAACCTCCGCGCAGGGCGAGGAGGGCAAGAAGAAGCGCCGGAAGCGTCTGCTCATCACGGTGGTGGCGGTTTTTGCAGCGCTGCAAATTCTGCCTGCGGTGATTGTGCTGATTGCCGACGCGGTGAGCGGGGTAACGGCCGGATTTGGCACATATGAGCCTGCGCCGGAACCGGATTACGGCGATTATTATGACGATACTTACGATGATTCCTTCGGTTTTTATGACCTGGCGGGCGCCCATGCCGCGGCAGAGCTGGCGGACGGCGGCGTGCTGGAATTCTGGCTGGAGCCCGGGCTGTTCGGTGCTTATGAGATGTCCATCACAAATACGGACGGCATATACACAGAAGTGGGCGAATCCTGGTGCTCCTATAATTCGCCGGAGGAGAGCGAGGGGCTTTATCCCGAGGAGTTCCCTGCGGAAGTGTACGACTGCTTTGTGGTGGCGCTGACCGCAGAGACGGCCGGCTGGGCGGCCGGCGGCGGTGAAATGCCGGCGTGGCAACAGGTGCGGGAGAAAAACGGAGACCTGTGGCTGCTGGTTTACCAGGACCGGACGACAAATGATGTAATTCTGGTGGACTGGGACGAGACCGGTATTTTTGCAGGGGAACAGATGGTCATGCTGCATCCGCTGCAAGAGGGATAAACAGAAAAAAGGAAGCTTTTTAGGCTTCCTTTTTTAATATTCCGGTATGCCGATATCTGCAAGCAGCAGGCGGCCGCACTGCTTTTGCGCGGCGGGGACGGCGTGGCCGTGTTTGAAACGGTGGAACACGGCAGTCAGGTCGGCCTGCACAGCGCCCGAAGCGATTTCGCCTGTGTCGGCGTTCATGCCGCTCGGCAGGTCAAGCGCGCACACGGGCGCGGAAGATTCGTTCATCAGACGGGCGGCTTTGCGGCCGCTTTCGCGCAGCGCGCCGTGGAAACCGGTGCCGTAAAGCGCGTCCACCAGCAGATCGGCGGGCGGCAGGGGCGCCGCTTTGTCCAGCGGAAGAACGGATACGTTTTGCAGGCGGGAAAAGTTGGTTTGGGCGTCCTCTGTGACAGGCATGCCCTCGCACAGCACGATGGTGACGGCGGCGCCTGTCTCCGCATACCGGCGGGCGACGACAAACCCGTCGCCGCCGTTGTTTCCCTTGCCGGCAAAGACGACAATGCGCCGCGCATCGGGAAAAGCTGCGCGCATGGCGGAAAAAGCGGCCTCGCCGGCGTTTTCCATCATTTGCAGATAGCAAAGCCCGTGTGCGTCCGCCTGCCGTTCGATTTCTTTCATTTGGGCCGCAGATACGGTGATCATGGGGCGTCATCCTCCCTGCCGCTGCGGATGTGGTGCAGCGTTTCAGCGATGTTTTCCTGATGCAGCGCGGCGGCGTTGAAATGGAGCAGCGCAAAATTTACGTTGAACAGCGAGCCCAGCCCGACCGCCGAGATCACCGTGCCCACGCCGACCTGACCGCCGAGCAGCCAGCCGGCCAGAATGACGAAAATTTCAACCGTGCCGCGGCACAGGCCGACCGATTTCCCTGTTTTGCGCGCCAGCGCGACCATCAGCGCGTCGCGCGGTCCGGCGCCGAGCGCGCTTTTCATGTACATCCAGGTGCCGAGCGCCAGCAGTTCCAGCCCGGCCAGCAGCATCACAAGGCCGGAAACCATGCCGTGCATCTGCGGAATCCAGCCGAGATACAGCAGGCCGTCAATAAAAACGCCGCACAAAATGATGTTGATGATGGTGCCGAAGCCAAAACTTTCGCCGCACAGCACGGCAATGGCGATAACGGAGATGCCCACAAGAATAGATGCAGTTCCGTAGGTGATGCCGCAGGTCTGGGCAATGCCCTGCTGCAAAACGCTCCATGGCTCCAGGCCGATATTCGCCTGAAGCAGCATTGTGATGCCGATTGCGCTGACGGCCATGCCCAGCACCAGCCACGCCAGACGATTCATATAATTGCGAAACAAAGCATATCCTCCATTAACAGCGGCTTAGAGGTAGAGCTCTCCCCACCGGCCGCAGGGCGCAAACCCGATCTGGCGGTACAGCTCGGAAACCTCGTCATATCCGGAAATCAGACGCGGGGTTTTGCCCTTTTGCTGGATGCGCTGCACAAGAAAACGGCTGATACGGCTGCCCAGACCCTGACGGCGGTATTCGGGCACAACTGCAACGGCGGCAATCACGCCGCATTCGTCATCCTCCGATATGATGCAGCCCGTGCCGACCGGCTGGCCGTCCCGCTCCAGCAGATACAGCTCTGCCAGCCCGCGGGAGAGCTTGCGGTCCAGCTCCTCTGCCCAGGGCGCAAAACGCAGGTGGGTGCGGTAGTATTCGTGGCTGCGCTGCAATACTTCAAACGCAGGTGCGGGCTGGCAGGGGCGGATATCGGGATAAGTATCCTGCGCTTTGGGCCCGCGGTATACCATATAATAAGAGCTTTCCGTGGTGCCGCCGAGTATGCGGTGCAGCGCCTGACACTGCGCCCAGTGCGTATCCACTTCGCGCACCTGCTCCTGACGGACCAGCTCGGCAATCGGCGCGGGATCGGCCCGTTCGTCGGAGGAGACGGTCAGCACATGGCTTTCGGTATCCAGGTAAAGGGCTGCGGCCGTTTCGCGGCCTTTGCGGCACAGATAAAA
>NZ_JBMNUP010000147.1:0-4685 GCF_050946325.1 Agathobaculum sp.
GAACATGAAGCATCTGGAGGCTATCTGCGAGGATGCCTCTGTTGCCATCTGATTTCATTTACTTAGAGTCTGCAAACCAATTTGCGCATAAAGCTTGACACTACCGTTTAATATCTGTAATCTTTGATGAGATGGTTTTATGCTATGCTTTTTTAGCATTTCAGAAAGACTATTTGAATTGATGTCCATGATTCACCTCATGTTCCATCAAGACTGTAATGATTCCAACATTGAATTTATTACAATCTTAATATATAATATCACCAAAATTTGAAAAGTCAATTAACTATAATTAAAATAACCAAAATATTTTTTAAATTCAAGTGTTATTTTTTTAATGCATAATTTAAAGTGACAACTGCCCACTGTTTCACAATTGTTCAGCACAGAGCTTCTGACGGCATTTTATAGTTACCATTTTAACACACCTGATGTTATTGGTTCTTGACTTTGGGTGGGGCAAGCAATGCCCCGGTATATACCGGGACTGCTTGTTGGAGGGCTGACCGCCCCCAATCCCCTGTGAAAACGGACGCGTGATGCGTCCGTTTTTTAAGCCGCCTTCGGCGTCTGCTGCCCAACCTTGCGGAGATGATTATTGAAAAAATGATAAATAAGAACGCAAAAATTGTGCCCTGATTTATCGTTCTTCCTCATGTTCAATGCGACGCTGGGAAACATTTTTTGAAGCGCCGAGAATGCGGTCGGTGTTGCTTTTTGCCGTAAGCAGTTCCATCATTTTCGCTCTTTCCCGCTTTTGATCCGAGTAGAGTTTTTTGTTCTCTGCGTACAGCACGGCGTACTCCTGTTTGAGCCCATTAATACTCGGCAGCTTTTGGAAGCCCAGTGAATCAAAATACCGTTTGGCAGCTTCGCACAGAATAATGTCGCCGGAATGTTCGTTGTAAAAAGCGTCTTTCTTTTTTTGCGGCAACTTGCGGTATTGTGCGTAGACTTCACGGGTTTTGCCGTATGTTCCAATCTGTTTTTGCAACTCGGATATTTCCTTCATTCGTTCATTATTTGCTTTGGTCTTATCGGAAATTTCATGATATTTTTTGGAAGAAGCGTCGGCGGCTTTGACCAGCGCGCCATAATCGTCAAGGCCGTTTTCCTGCAAATATATGAGTGTCTTCGCCATCTCTTTCAGGTTATACACCTTGGCCCATCGCTCAAATCCCGGAGAGTTGGCCTGCCGTAATTTTGCCTGAATGTCAATGAGCAGATTCGGTTTTGCTGGTACTGCGGCGGGTTGCAATTTTTGTTTGAACGTGACGGTCCGCTTGCTGGAAATACGCTCATAAATCGCAGATTCTGTATAGTCAGCCCCAAGGGCGTCGCATCGGACAAAACGTTTTCCATCTGGAATTTTGAATGCCAGATGCTTTCCGCACTTCACTTCAACGCCCGCTGCCCGCATAGCGGTGAGGAAGCTGTTAAAGTCTTTACCTCCGGAGGCAAGCGCTGCATCTATGAATTGTTCCAACTTGCCCCGGACAGTAAGCGGCTTGCCGTCGCCCAGCCATGTGCCATAGCAGCCCCGGCTGGGTTTTGGATTCTCAATGACCGACAGCCCGTTTTCCAGACAGAACGTATCGGAAATTCTGCGGATAGCGAAGGAAGAACCCCAGAAATTTCTGAATTTCCGTGTGCAGTCAAGGCTGGTGGAATTGAAAATGATATGCGAGTGGATATGGGCTTTGTCCACGTGGGTGCAGACGATAAAAGCGTGCCTGCCCTTGGTCAGCGACATGGCGAGGTCATAGCCGATTTTATTTGCCTTTGCCGGGTCGATTTCGCCGGGCCTGAAGGATTGCCGCAGATGATAGGCAATTACGTCGCTCTCTTTCTTTTCCCGCCCGGTGAGAGCCGCATACCGCCGTTTGGAAAATAAGAACTCCTGATCGGCGATTCCCGGATTGCACTCATAAGCTGAAACCCATTCGCCGCCGTCCGTCTTTTCCGGATTCTTCACATAATCCGTCGTCCTGCCCAGCGCCGTCGCAACGTTCCGGCCCTTGCCTGTGTGCAGAGGTATCAAATTTGTAGTTGCCATAGGTCTAACCTCGCTGAATAATGCGAGGGCAGCAGCCATTATTTCTGGCCGCTGTCCTCGTCTTTTTTATTTTTTGTTACGAGCTGGATTACCGGCTCATCGGATGATATATAAATTTCCTCGGTATCTATCTGTGCTTGCTGCAACAGTTCAATCGCTTTTGTTGTGGCTCTGAACAGTTCCTGATACATTTTCGCGTAGTCTGCCATCGTAAGTCCTCCTATGTATATGCCCAATATTAGAGCATATTATATGCTCATTATAACGAACATAATGGAAATATACAAGATAGGGGAGGAATTTGTCGTGATCGTCTATACGCCGCTTTGGGATACAATGAAAAGGAAAGAGATTACAACATATACGCTTCGTGAAAAATATAAAATAAGCGGTAGCACCGTTCAGCGTCTTAAGAGAAATATGTCAGTGTCTACAAACACGCTGGCGGATTTATGCAGACTTCTGGACTGCAAACTTTCTGATGTCGCGGAATACCGCAAGGATTGTTAGAGCTTTGAAAGCTGTTCAAGGATGTTCCCGAACAGCTTCCGGCTTTCCTCCAGCGCGGTCTTAATTTCATCTATCTCATCCGGGTAATACCCGCCGCCGGAATTGACGCGCCGCGCGATCTGGTTCAGGTTGTTGGACGCGGAGCGCAGGTACTTCGCGCAGGCGTCCAGCTCCGGTATTTCCAGATTGACGGTATACCCGTCGATGCACATTTTCCGTATATAGGCGCTCATGTTGCGGATATGGGCAAGCTCCATTTTCTGCTCGATAAGCTGCCGGTCATGTCCCGAAACCTTAAAATAGATCCCGCTATCCTTTTCTTTTGCCATAAAGCCTCCTGAAACGCAAACGGACGGCTTGCCGAAGCAAGCCGCCCTGAAAATGATTTAGCCGTCGTACTGCCTGCGGCAAACGCCGTAGTGCCGAGGGAGAGAACCAGCGCAAGCGCGAGAAGAAGCGCCGGTATGCTTTTTCGTTTCATAGAACCTCCAATCTTGCAGCAAAAGGGAGAACCCGCAATCGGATTCTCCCAGCCGCGTTTTTATTCAGTTGGGGCAGATTTACGCCGCTGTGTCCCACTCGATCACAAATACGACGCTTGCGACGGTGGCGTTGTTGACCGCGCCGGACAGCGGGGTAACGATAGCGGAGTAGTCGATTTTAACGCTGTTGGCGGCGGTGTCGCCCACGCCAGTCATGTGGCAGCCAGCGATGGGAGAAGTGATGAGCGCCTGCGTTGCAGCATCGGAGGTGGTCTTGACCTGTGCGCCGCCGCCGATGCTCATAGCGAAGCCCAGCTTGTTGGAATCGACCTTTTCACCGGCAAGGGAAGCCTTGCTGCCGAACGCGGTCAGATGCCAGTCGGACGCAGCGGTGATGGAAACGGACTTGACGCGAACCGCACCGTAAGAGTTGTTAACGATTTTGCAGTCGGTGGCGGTGACAACATCGCCCTCATCGGACATTGCCATCGGGAGTGAGGTGGGAACAACGACGTTGAGCTTGGTCGAGGTCGTGCCGCCGCCCCCGCCAATACCGTCGTTTGTAGTGGTCAGGTTGACCGGCGTTGTGCCGGAGCCACCCGACGTGTCAATCTCAGCGGCAAACGCGGTTGCGGACATGGCGCATACCATGCAGAGCGCAAGGCAAAGCGCGGTGAGCTTCGGAAAATGCTTTTTCATAGAGTACCTCTTTCTGCCTTTCGGCTATAAAAATGGTGATTTTGCTTACGCGGCGGTATCCCATTCAATGACGAACACCACAGTGGCAACGGTTGCGGAGGTTACGGGCGCGGAGAGCGGGGTGACGATGGCGCTGTATGCCACGCTGACAGCATTGCCGGTGGTATCGCCCACGCCGCTCATGTAGCAACCGGTGACGGGCGCGGAAATAAGTGCCTGCGTAGCTTCGTTGGAAGCGTCCGTCTGGACAGCCGTACCGCCGCCGATGGAAAGCGCGAAGCCCAGCTTATTGGAATCGACCTTTTCGCGAGCGAGAGTGGACTTATCTCCAAAAGCTGTGAGCTTCCAGCCGTTGGCGGTAGAAATGCTGACGGACTTCACGCGGACAGCGCCAAAGCTGTTGTTCACAATCTTGCAGTCGGTGGCAGTGGTTACATCGCCGGTCTGGGACATTGCCATCGGCAGCGCGGTGGGAACGGTGACGCTCATTGCAGTTGCGGCGGGGTCGCCGCCCGGTGTGCCGTCATCAGTGGAGCTGAGGTTGACCGGCGTAGAGCCGGAGCCTCCCGGGGTGCTGACATCTGCGGCGAACGCGGAAACGGACATGGCGCAGACCATACAGAGCGCGAGGATAGTGGAAAGAATCTTTTTCATACGATGATTCTCCTTTGAAAAATATAGATTTTATCGTCACTCAAGGACGGTAATGGTGATAATCGCACCGGCACAGCCGAGATAGCTGCCGGTTTCGGGGTCTACGTTGTAGAACATGGCGGTGCAGTCGTAAGTACCGGCGTCGAGGTCAACATCCAGCTTGGCGTTCTCGATTTTGCTGCCTACGGCAATCGCGCCGGAGGTGTAAATCTTCTCGTTGGTGTCGTTGCGGACGATTTCGACCACCTGCGGGTAGTTGTTGACGGCTTCGTTGACAATCATCA
>NZ_JBMNUP010000148.1:0-4655 GCF_050946325.1 Agathobaculum sp.
GCCGCCCTGCAGGAACAGCACCTTGTAATTTTCCGGAATGGAGAGCACGCGGCGCAGGCGGGCTTCGGTGTCCTTGATGATGCCGTCATATACCTTAGATCGGTGACTCATCTCCATGACTGACATACCTGAGCCCTTACAGTTGAGCATTTCAGCTGCCGCGCGTTCGAGCACGGGCACCGGAAGCATGGAGGGGCCTGCGGAGAAATTGTAGATACGATTGTCTGCCATAGTGATAGTAACCTGCCTTTCAAATTTCAAGCATTGTTCTTCCCGTTCTGGGAATGCAGTATTCATTATAATATAACCGGCCGTGCTTTACTACAGTGAAAGGAAACAAAATTCCGTCGCCAAAAGACGAATGTCTGCACATTATGGACAGGATATGCCGCTTAACGCCCTTCTGCGCGCCTTTTTTCCGCGCTCTGCCGTCGGGCGGGGGAGCAAAATTTGCCGGCCCTTTCTGCGGGAAAGTTTGCATCATCCGGCTGTCCCGTGCTATAATACATATTATTTCAGCCTGCGCTTTGACAGAAAGGAGGCGCGCCATGTCCTTCCGCCGACCGGCTGCGCCGCGGCCGCAGCTTACACACCGGCAGATCAACCGCCTGATGCCGTTTACCGGCGCGCCGCTGTTCCACACGCTGCAGCTGCTGGCCACGGGCGATTCGGCCCGTTTTCACATGCCCGGCCACAAAGGCGAACCGATCTTCAGCACCTATGCCGAAATTTTTGCGATTGATTTTACCGAAACCTACGGTACGGGCAACCTGTATCTGGGCGACGGCCCGATCCGCGATGCCGAGGTCGCGGCAGCGCGTTATTTCGGTGCGGACGACTGCTTTTTTCTAACCGGCGGCTCGACGCAGGGCATTCTGTCCATGCTGGCTTCGGCCGTGGGCGAGGGCGGCAGCGTACTGCTTGACAGGGAATGCCATAAATCCGTCTGCCATGCCTGCGCGCTGCTGGACATCACGCCGTATTTTATCGAAGCGCCGCTGGTTGAACCGTTCGGCATTTCGGGCGCGCTGGATGCGCAGAAGGCGGCGCGCCTGCTGGATGCCCATCCGGAAATCCGCGCGGTATTGCTCACTTCGCCCACCTATTACGGCGTGCGCAGGGATATCGCCGCATTTTCCCGCGTCTGCCGGGCGCGCGGCAGGCAGCTGCTGGTGGACAGCGCGCACGGCGCGCATTTTCCGGCGCTCGGCCTGGCCACGCCCACGATGGACGGCGCCGATATCGCGGTGCTGTCCGCGCACAAAACGCTGCCCTGTATGGGACAGGGCGCGGTGCTGCTGTGCAGCGGGGATGTGGACCGCGCGCGTCTGCGCGAAAATACCGCGCTGTTCGGCACTTCCAGTCCGTCCTATCCGATTATGGCGTCCATCGACCTTGCCCGCGCCTATATGGAGGGACAGGGCCGCGCAGCCTATATGCGCGCGGCCGGCGTCTGCGCCGATCTGCGCCGGTTCGTACAGGATTACACCTGCTTTTCCGCGCTTTCGCCCGGGCAGTATCCCGCGCTGGACCCCTGCCGCCTGACCGTTTGTACCGCCGGCACCGATGTAACCGGCCATCAGCTTGCCGATATGCTGTGGAGCGAGGCCGGCGTGGCCTGTGAAATGGCCGACGACCGCAACGCCGTCTTTATTCTGACCGGCGCCGATACGGGCGGCACCGTTCGCCGTCTCCGGCGCGCCCTGTGCCGGATTGCGCGCCGCCGGCAAACCGGACCGCTGCCGCCGCCTGCCGCGCCGCTGCCGCCGGCCGAGCGGGTCATGCCCGTGCGGCAGGCGTGGTTTTCGCGCATGCGTTCGGTTGCGCCCGGGGACGCGGCAGGCATGGTCTGCGCGCGGCCCGTTACGCCTTATCCGCCCGGCGTGCCGCTGCTGTGGCCGGGCGAGAAAATTACCCGGGCGCACATTGAACTTATTCGGGAAAGATGGTACAATGGAATCGAAGAAATCCATGTTGTTATTCCAGATTGACTGAGAGGGACCCCTTTATGATGAAAATGGTGCTTGCCATTATCAATTACGACGACGCGCAGGACGTGATGAGCAGCCTGATGAAAGCCGGTTTTTCCATTACAAAACTGGCTACCACCGGCGGCTTTCTCAAAACCGGCAACGTCACCATACTGATTGGCATTGAAGAGGAAAAACTGGACGAATGCTTCCAGATCATCCGCGAACACTCGTCTTCGCGCAAGCAGATTGTGCCGACGACGGGCGAGCTTGGCATGGGATTTTTCCCATCCATGCCCGTACAGGTTGAAGTTGGCGGCGCGACGGTGTTTGTGCTCGGCGTGGAGCGCTTTGAAAAACTGTGATTTCGTTTAACAGTCTGCCGGGCAACGCTGCCCTCAAACGCAGCCTGCAAAACGCGCTGGCCGGCCGTTTTCCGCAGACCGTGCTGCTCTCGGGAGACGACAGCGAGGCGCTTTCCGGTTTTGCAGACGTGCTGGCGGCCGCGCTTCTGTGCGAAAGCGCAGGCCCGCGTCCGTGCGGCGTCTGCCTGTCCTGCCGCAAGGCGGAAGAGGGGATTCATCCCGATTTGACCGTGGTGGACGAGGGCGAAAACGAACTCAAAGTGGACCTTGCGCGGCGCATCAAGGCGGAAAACGCCATCATACCGAATGACGGGCCGCGCCGCGTCACCGTCATCCGGCATGCGCAGAACCTCAATCCCGCCGCGCAGAACGCGCTGCTCAAGGAGCTGGAAGAACCGCCTGCCTTTGCGTTTTTTATCCTGACTGCCGAGCAGCCGGACGCTCTGCTGGAAACAGTGCGTTCGCGCTGCCTCAAGTTTGCGCTCGAACCTTCCGCCGCCGCAGTGACCGACGGAGACGCGGCCGCGCTGCTTGCGCCCTATCTGGCCGCCGTTGCCGAACATCGGGAGGACCGGATGATGCGCGCCGCGCTGGCCCTGGAAAAAACGCCGCGCCGCGCGCTGCTCGGCGTATTCGGCGTGCTGCAGGCCGCGCTGCGGGACGCGGTGTTCCTCGCAAACGGCCTGCCGCAGCCGCCGCTTCAGCCTGCCCTGCGGGAGCAGACCGCGGCGCTTGCCCGCGCGGTTGCGCCTGCGCGGCTGGTCGGGATGTATGATTTTGTCGGCGTATTGTGCGGGCGTGTTTCACGCAATGCTGCGGCCGCCGCCGTCACCAACGCGCTGACGAGCGACGTTTACCGCATTTGCTTCTTATAAAAATCCGAATCAGGAGGATTAGCTGATTGACCACGATTATTGGTGTCCGTTTTAAACCAAACGGAAAAATGTATTATTTTGACCCGCAGGGCGTTGAGGTACCCGTGGGCACGGGCGTCATTGTTGAAACGGCGCGCGGACTGGAATACGGCGAGTGCGTGCAGGGCAATACGGAAGTGCCCGACCAGACGGTTGTGCAGCCGCTCAAGCGCATGGCGCGTATTGCCGGGGAAAATGATTTGAAAATACTTGAGCGCAATAAAAAACGCGCGGACGAGGCGTTTTCCATCTGCAAACAGAAAATTGCCGACCGTGAACTGGAAATGAATCTGGTTGCAGTGGAATGCACGTTCGATATGAACAAGATGCTGTTCTATTTTACCGCGGACGGCCGCGTGGACTTCCGCGAGCTGGTAAAAGATCTGGCCAGCATTTTCCGCACCCGTATCGAACTGCGCCAGATTGGCGTGCGGGACGAGGCCAAGATGATCGGCGGCCTGGGCTGCTGCGGCCGCGAACTGTGCTGCTCCTCCTATCTGGAGGATTTTCATCCTGTGTCCATCAATATGGCCAAGGAACAGAATTTGTCGCTCAATCCGGCCAAAATATCCGGCGTATGCGGCCGTTTGATGTGCTGCCTGAAATATGAACACGAAGCCTATGCCGAGCTGCAAAAGGTTACGCCCAAGCAGGGCAGCGTGGTGGACACGCCTGAAGGCCGCGGCAAGGTGATCTCCACCCAAATGCTGCGCGGCACCTGCAAAGTGCAGCTGGACGACAGTCCGGAGCATTCGCTGACCGAGTTCCAGTGTGCAGACTGTACGCAGGTGCGCGGCGTATGCCGGAACCGGCATAATGCAGCCGCCATGGCGGAAGAGCGCCGCCGCCGCGAGGAGGAAGAGGCGCAGCTTGAGGAGATACCGCAGCAAACGCCGGAACATGCGCCTCGTCCGAGACCCGAAAAGACCGCTCCGCAGGACGTGGAAGGCAGCGCGCTGCCGGAAGACGGTGCAGAAGCGCCTGCCGAAGCCGCGCCGCGCCGCCGTCGCCGTCGTGGCGGCCGCCGCCGGCACAAACCCGCTGACGCAGAAGGCGCTCCGCAGCAGGAGCCGCAGGAATAAAATGCCCCCTCTCTGATATGCACAATCAGAGAGGGGATTTTTTGTGTAAAATTATTTTTGCAGGCGGCTCCGGATTTCTATTATTTTCTATTAATATCCTTTATATGGAAAATAAAAAATTTCTGAAATAGTTGCAAAAGATGCAGAAGAGTGTTATAATATGCCATCTTATTTGTGCAAAAAGTTTTTCCGCCTGCCATCAGAAAAAGGTTCTCGCACTGGTACTGGCGTTCGCATGCGCGTTCACCATGTTCGCTGGTGCGGCATTCACGGATCAGTCGGACATTGAAGCGACTGAAGCCGTTGACATGCTCGTTGCGCTTG
>NZ_JBMNUP010000149.1:0-4613 GCF_050946325.1 Agathobaculum sp.
CTTCCAACTGATGCAGAATCTCATCCCGCGCGCGTTCAAAATCCCTGTTTTCAATGCCGGAATTGACCATCATAATGCCCTTGGACGCGATAAACTGCGCGCTGGCATAATAGCAGAGCGACTGTTTTTCCCGCACATGCAAAAACAGACGGGAGTTGGTCGAGCCGCCGAACGCCGTTTGGAACAGCCAGTATGCGGCGGGGTTGCCGCCGGTCAGGCAGTTTCCGCCCGTCCGGAAGCCAAGCGACAGCTTGCCCTGTTTTACCGGTTCCTCTTCTATAACCTCCCGCGCTGCGTCTTTCGGCGCCGCGCGCACCTCGGTGTGCGGCATATAACGCGGTTTTTCCGCTTTTCGCTCCGGCAGGGCGGAGAGGAAAAGCGCCGCCGCCTCATCCGGCTGCATGGCGCCGCAGTAAAACAGCTCCAGCTGCGCCTCGTCCAGTGCGCGCTCATAGGCGGTATACAGCTTGTTTTCCGTAATGCGCCGCGCCTGCTCCGCTGTGCCGAGCGCCGGCTGGCCGTAGGCCTCGTCCGCGCACATCAGCTCCATCAGCCGGTGCGGCGCCCACGCGCGCGGGTCGTTCTTCTGCGCCGCAATGCGGTCAAGCAGGTTGTCCCGCTCGCCCTCGGTATAGTCCGCGCGGAATACGCCGCCGCTCAGGCACGGCTCGTACAGCATTTCGCACAGCAGACGGATGACCGATGCGGTCAGACCGCCGGCTTCCGGCGCATAGGCCTCGTCAATACAGTCCGCCAGAAAACCGATGGCCAGCGTTTCGCCTTCTTTGCGCACCATGGCCTCAATACGGGCGCCGTACTGCTCGTCCAGCGCCGCGCCAATCGCCCGCAGGTCGGGCAGGCGCGCCGTTCCGCGCCGCAGCACCTGCGGCAGCGCCGCGCGTCCCGCCGCGTCCGGTCCCCCCAGCGGCAGCAGCAACGCCGCCCGCAAAACCGCCCGTTTGAATTTCGTCGTCGTCACGCAGGTAAGGCTGACGCCCTCGCCCAGTTTTTTTCGGGTCACCTGTTGCATAGCTTACCTCATTTCCGGAAAATGTTTCCCTCGCTCTCCATTATAACATTAAATACTATAGGGTGCAAATGGACTTTTGGTGAACTTTCACTTGCGCGGCCGCTTTTTCGGTTCTGCGCCCGCGCGGATGTGCAAATTTCTCTGATTTCTCTGTTATTTTCCCTTGACAAGCCGCCGGTTATACGGTAGAATAATCACGTTCGATGTAAAGGCATAAAACTTTACACTTCCAAGGAGGCCCGCCGATGAAGAGCACACCGCTCGAAATGAGCCTGCTGTTCGATTTCTACGGCGAGACGCTCACCGAAAAACAGCGCGAACTGTTCGACCTGTATTATAATGAAGACCTTTCGCTCTCTGAGATTGCAGAGCATGCGGGCATCACCCGCCAGGGCGTGCGGGACAGCATCAAGCGCGCCGAGCACGCCCTGCATGAAATGGAGCAGAAGCTCGGCCTGGTTGCCCGCTACGGCGGCACCGAGCGCTGCGCGGAAGAGCTTGCGCACGAGGTGGAACGCTTGCGCACCTTAAACGCCGGCACACTGCACAGCAGCGAGGCGGACGAAATCGCGTCCCGCATGGCGTCGCTGCTCGAACAGCTCAGGCAGGAGGCTTAACATGGCATTTGAAGGCCTTACCGAAAAAATTTCATCCGCATTCAAGCACCTGCGCAGCAAGGGACGGCTGACCGAGGCCGATATCAAGGACGCAATGCGCGAAATCCGCATGGCGCTTCTGGAGGCTGACGTCAACTTTAAGGTTGCCAAGGATTTTATCAAGGCGGTCACGGAAAAAGCGACCGACGCCGAAATCCTCGAAAGCCTGTCGCCGGCCCAGCAGGTCATCAAGATCGTAAACGAAGAGCTGACCAGCCTGCTCGGCGGCCAGACCACCCGTTTGACCATATCGCCCAACCCGCCCACCATCGTGATGATGACCGGTTTGCAGGGCGCGGGCAAAACCACCAACTGCGCCAAGCTGGCAGGATTGCTGCGCAAGCAGCAGCAGCGCCGCCCGCTGCTCGTCGCGTGCGACGTATACCGTCCCGCCGCGATCGACCAGTTAAAGGTGGTCGGCAAGCAGCTTGACATCACCGTGTTTGAGGAAGGCCAGGGCGATCCGGTCGAGATCGCCAAGCACGGCGTTGATTTTGCACGGCGGAACGGCTATGACCTTGTTTTCCTGGATACCGCAGGCCGCCTGCATATTGACGAAAAGCTGATGGACGAGCTGAAAAACATCAAGGCTGCCGTCAAACCGACCGAGATCATCCTTGTGGTGGACGCAATGACCGGTCAGGACGCGGTAACCGTTTCCCAAACCTTTGACGAGGCGCTCGGCATCGACGGCGTGCTGATGAGCAAGATGGACGGCGACGCCCGCGGCGGCGCGGCGCTTTCGGTCAAGGCCGTCACCGGCAAACCCATCAAATTCATCGGCACCGGCGAAAAGCTGGGCGATATCGAACCCTTCCACCCCGACCGCATGGCCAGCCGCATCCTCGGCATGGGCGACGTGCTGACGCTGATCGAAAAGGCGCAGCAGAACGTTGACCAGAAGCAGGCTGCGGAAACCGCCAAAAAGATGATGGCCGGCAAGCTGACGCTGACCGATTTCTACGACCAGCTGCAGCAGATGAAAAAAATGGGCTCGATGGAAGAGATGCTCGGCATGCTGCCCGGCGTGGACCCCAAGGCGCTTGCCGGCGCAAAGGTGGACGAAAAACAGATGGCGCATACCGAAGCCATCATCCAGTCGATGACGGTCAAGGAGCGCAACAACCCCTCCATCATCAACTTTTCCCGCAAAAAGCGTATTGCCGCCGGCTGCGGACTGACGGTGGAAGAGGTCAACCGGCTGCTCAAGCAGTTTGACGCCATGCAGAAGATGACCCGTCAGCTCACCGGCATGGCGCGCGGCAAAGGCAAAAAGAAACGCCGCGGCTTTCCCGGCCTTGGCGGCATGAAGCTGCCGTTTTAATCCCCATTATTGTTTGTAAAGAAATTTACAATAGATCATTTCTATTTCAGAGGAGGTGAAACATCCATGGTAAAGATCAGACTGCGCCGCATGGGCGCAAAGAAGGCTCCGTTCTACCGCATCGTTGTTGCTGATTCCCGTTACCCGCGTGACGGCCGCTTCATCGAGGAGATCGGCACCTACAATCCCCTGACCGACCCCGCCACCGTACAGGTTGACGCTGCACGCGCACAGGAGTGGATTAAGAAGGGCGCTCAGCCGACCGATACCGTTCGCGGCATCCTGAAGAAGGCCGGCGCGCTGGACTGAGTGAGGTAGTCTAAGTGAAGGAATTATTGGCTTATATCGTCAAAAGTCTGGTTTCCGAGCCGGATGCGATTGCCATCACCGAAGAGACCGACGGCGACAGCGTTACCTTTTCCCTGCGTGTAGCGCCTGGGGATATGGGCCGCGTCATCGGCCGCCACGGCCGCATCGCAAAGGAAATCCGTACACTCATGAAAGCGGCTGGCAATCGCGAAAACAAGCGCGTAACGGTCGACATTCTCGACTAACATCTTCGTTTGGGACGGGCAGCACCCGTTTCAAACGGGGCACGCCCTGATCGGCCTTTGTCCGAAAGGGCTGCTGCGCCCAAGCACTGCAAAGATTCTTTTTTTGCAGCGCGAAGCATTTCAAATCGCCGCGCTGCGGCGATTTTATTTTATCTGTGCGTCAATTCCGGAAAAGACGGAGGAAAACTATGCCGAAAAAATTTTTAGAAGCCGGAAAAATCGTCAGCACCCACGGTGTGCGCGGCGACCTCAAGGTGCAAAGCTGGTGCGACAGCCCCGAGGTTCTGTGCGATTTCGACACGCTCTGGCTGGACGAAAAGACGTCTGTTTCCGTGCAGCGGGCGCAGGTGCATAAAAACGTGGTGCTCATGCATCTGGAAGGGGTGGACACGGTGGAGGCAGCCGAAGCGCTGCGCGGCCGTGTGCTGCATCTGGACCGCGACGACGTTGAACTGCCCGAGGATCTGGTGTTTATTCAGGATATTCTGGGCTTTTCCGTGTATGACCGCCGCGTATCGCATGAAATCGGCCGGCTGCGCGATGTGCTGACCACCAACCCCGCGCACGATATGTATGAAATCAAAACGCCGGACGGCCGGCTGGTTTATATTCCGGCCATCAAGCCCTTTTTGCAGGAGATTGATATGGAGCAGGGCGTCATCTATATTGAAAGCATTGAGGGCCTGACCGAATGATGAAAATAGACATCATGACCCTGTTTCCGGAAATGATCGACGCCGTTATGCGGCAAAGCATCATCGGCCGCGCGCAGGAAAAGGGGCTGGTTGCGGTGCGGGCGACCAACATCCGCGATTATGCGCTGGACAAGCACCACAAGGCGGATGACGCGCCCTACGGCGGCGGCCGCGGGCAGGTTATGCTGGCCGAGCCGCTTTATCTGTGCCACCAGGCGCTCTGCGCGGGCGAGCGGGTACACACGGTCTTTCTTTCCGCGCAGGGGCGCCCTTTTGACCAGGAGAAAGCGCGTGAGCTGCTCCGGCGGGAACATATTATTCTGGTCTGCGGCCATTATGAAGGCGTGGACCAGC
>NZ_JBMNUP010000150.1:0-4607 GCF_050946325.1 Agathobaculum sp.
AAAAAGCGCGACCGGAGCAGAAGGAAAAGAAAGGCAGGCGCGCCTTACATTTGGGAAAGCACCCCGCGGTTAATCCGGCGCAGATAGTAGATGCAGAGGAACACCGAAACGACCTCGGCAATCATAAACGAATACCACACCGCGTTCAAGCCGCCCAGCTTCGCGAGCACCCAGGCGCTGGGCAGAAGCACCACCAGCTGGCGGCCGATGGACATGACCATGGAATACACACCGTTGCCCAGCGCCTGAAAGACCGAGGAGCCCACGATACAGAAGCCCGCAAACAGGAAGCTCCAGCTGATCGCGCGCAGCGCAGGCACGCCGATGGCGAGCATCGTCTCCGACGCTTCAAAGAGCATGAGCAGCCGGTCCGGCATGACCTGCACCACCGCAAAGCCCAGCACCATGATCGTAATCGCAGCCGCCATGCTCAAAAAAATCGTATGCAGCACGCGATCCTTGCGCTTCGCACCGTAGTTATACGCAATAATCGGTACCATGCCGTTATTGAGGCCAAAAACCGGCATAAAGACAAAGCTCTGCAATTTGAAATACACGCCGAATACTGCCACCGCGGTGGAAGAAAAGCCCACCAGAATCAGGTTCATGCCAAACGTCATCACGGAACCGATCGCCTGCATGACCATGGAGGGCACGCCGACGGCGAGAATCTCTCTGACCGTGTGCATATCCAGCCGAAACCCGCGGAATGTAAGGTGCAATTCTCGATTAAACCGATGATTGAGCCAGAAGCCGAACACCGCTGCCGCGATCTGACCGATGACCGTCGCCGCCGCCGCACCTGCGACGCCCATGCGCGGCATGCCCAGCAGGCCAAAAATCAGGATCGGGTCGAGCACGATGTTGAGAACCGCGCCCAAAAGCTGCGTGGTCATCGAATAAAACGTCAAGCCGGTGGAGGTGAGCAGGCGCTCCGAAGCGATCTGCATAAAAAGGCCGAACGAGAAGACACAGCAGATGCGCAGGTAAACGGCACCGCCTTCGACGATTTCCGGCACGTTCGACTGCGCGCGCATGAAGGGCTCCGCCGCCAGCAGGCCGACCAGCAGAAATACGACGTACGCTGCCAGCAGCATGACCACGCCATGCGAAGCCGCCTTATTCACCCGCGCATAGTCCTTCTGACCCAGGCTGCGCGACAAAAGCGCGTTGACGCCGACGCCCAATCCGACAGACGCGGCAATCATCAGCGACTGAATCGGGAAGACCATCGATACGGCCGTCAGTGCGTTCTCGCTCACGCGCGAGACGAAGATGGAATCGACAATATTATAAAGCGCCTGCACCAGCATGGATATCATCATCGGGACGGACATCGTCGCCAGCAGCCTGCCCACCGGCATGGAGCCCATTTTATTTTCTTTCTGACCGTTCATTTCGCGCATACGCATCGTCCTTTCGTAAAAACATTTCGCATTCAAACTAAACGATTATATCCCATACACAGTTATCTGTCAATGCGCAGCCTGCACAAAAAGCGCTGGGCATCGCCCACTGTTTCCTGCGCTTCGCGTTTACCGGATATGAATTTGCCCCCGGTACGGCCAGAAGAACCCGCCCTGCAAAAGCGGAGAAGCGGATTGGGCATTCCGTCCAGCGTCCAGTGCATTCGTCTTCCACGCGGTGCGCGCTCATAAAAAGCGGCCGTCCGGCAAACCGGACGGCGCTGAAAATATGTGAAGCAATACGTGAAGCGCGGGAATCATTCATCAGAACTTGATAAACCAGGTGGACACGTAGCCGACCGCATCGCCAATCTGTACCTTGCACCAGTCCGTACCCTTTTCAAGCACGGTAACAGCCGTACCGACCTTGTATACGTCGATTACCTTTGCGCTCAGGCTCGGGCCGCTGCGGAAGTTGACGATGCTGTTGCCGTTGGGATTCATCAGCCTGGCCGACGTGCTGGAGGACGCAACCTTGACATAACGGGCCATCATGTAACCCGTCTTGCCGTCTACCTCTACCTTATACCACCCGTTGGCGGAAGAAAGAATCTTTACCTTTTTGCCGTTGCGATACTGACCCAGTACCTTGGACGACGTGGACGCGCTCTCACGCAGGAAGAGCACCTGCGTGTCACGCGGGTTGTTGACCACGCCGGTCTGTCCGCTGATGCCGGAGCCGGAATCGCCGCCGCCGGCAGGCGAGGAGGACAGGTACTGCGCGTACATATAGCCGACGTTGCCGCCTACGCTGACCTTATGCCACTTGGTTCCGCGGGCGAGCACCGTGACCTTCGTTCCCTTGGGATAGGACGTGATGATCGCGGACGTATCGTTGGGCTCCTTGCGCAGGTTCAGGCCGCGCGTGTTGGTACGCACATACATGGTGCTGCTGCTGCCCGAGCTGCCGCCGGTCAGATACTTGCTCATCATGTAGCCTTCCTTGCCGTCTACGCTCACACGGCTCCAGTCAATGCCGGCTTCCAGCACTTCGACCCATGTGCCGGACGGATACTGACCCAAAACTGTGGCGTTCTTGGAGGGCTGTTCGCGCAGGTTCAGCACACCGCCCTGAATCATGGCACTTTCGGCCAGGGAAGCAAGCGGCGTCAGGAGCAGAGCGGAAGTCAATGCCGCAGCAGCGGCTCTTTTGTACGACCCGGTAAAGTATTTCTTGTCTTTCATCATTGAAAAAACCTCCTTCATCTTTACGACAGAAGCGGGGGCCGTTTCCGTTTCCGCCTTCACCTGTAAAGACGAGTGGCGTCTTCTATTTATTCCATCATAAGCGTTGGGAATGTTTGACAACGCATTTGCCGGGTACGGCGGCACGTGAAGCAGCTGTACCGCGTATGCCGGCCTGCTCGCCCGGAAAACGCCGGGCTGCGTCCGTCGTCGTTTCCGTATAACCGTAAGCCTGCCAACCGACGGCGCTGTTTTCTGCCGCCCGGGCCAATCCGGCAAATGCCCGTAAGCTCCGGCAACCGCTCGACCAACACGCCGAACGGGCCCGCGCCTTGCAGCCCGTCGCTACCGGATCGGATGCGGTGCGCGCGCGTTTGAATCAACCGCAAAGGCGCTGTTGCACAGCCATGGCGGGGAAATCCTTCCCCCGTCCATACCACCCCCTGACAAAAATTCATCGCGCTCCTGGGCACAACGAATTTTTGTTAGGATTGAATCGGGAGGAACTGCGGTTCCTCCAAACTGCCTGCGTAAAAGGGTGATTGCTCGAAAAATACCCAATTTTCAAGAGGCTGTTGCAATCTTTTCCTTTTTATTCTTGGAAAAAACGTTGCAACAGCCCCCTTGGCAAGCATCCATTCCGTTGTAGCCATTGCATTTACTTAGAACAATAAATTTCAATAGCCTGCTTTACAAATTCAGCCGTACCCTCGCCGCCTACTGTATCAATGTTGTGCTTAAACCGCTCATCATTGACATACATCTGCCCTAATCCACGAAAAATTTCAGCATTACAAGTATAGTAATTACTTGTAATCCAGTTTTGCAAAGCGCCAATTTTCCCCTGTACCGCTTTGTCGGCAGGCGACAACTGCCTGAGTGCTCCGATTTCAATAAACCAATTCATCAGCTGCGATGTTGTTTCGCTAAAATCATATCCGCTCTTTTGCTTCTGCTCATATTCTTGATATTCTCTGGTGTCACCCCATTTCGCTTTGGCTTCCGCCCTGTACTGTTCCATCTCGCTTTTGTCGAAAACGTGAAAGTTCATTTCTCTGACTCCTTTTTTCTGGATTTCACGGGCGAAAGAAATCAGTTCCCCTATGTGCTTATACTGCAATTCCAGCAATTCAATTTGTTGTGTTAGCACTTCTAACGGATCAAAGCTTGAATTGTCAAGAATTGTTTTGATTTCTTTTAGAGGAAACTGCAACTCCCGAAACAGTAAAATATTTTGCAAACGGCTGAGTGCTGTATCGTCATACAACCGATAGACTGCTTGGGTCACTTCTGTAGGCTTCAAAAGGCCAATGGCATCATAATGATGCAGTGTGCGCACACTTACTCCTGTGAGTTTGCTGACTTCATTTACTGTTCGCATAATTATCCCCCCGTGCAAAGAAATTATAAACCATAACGTAACGTCAGAGTCAAGGGGTATAAAAAATTTTTTTGAAACAACGTTCTTGAAACTTCGGCAAAATCGCAAAGTGCCGTGTTGTATATCGCGAGGGGTAACGTGCAACAAAAGCCGCTTTTCGGACGGAATATTGAGCGAGCGAACACAAAGGGTTGGAGATTTTCCAACAAGAGAAAATGCGGTGCATTTTACGGAAAGGGCATCCCCTTGCATACGCTGCGGAGAGGCTTCTTAACGTGAAAATGAAATAGAATGAACAGTCGCATAGCAAAGAGCGGTCTCTTCCCCTAACATGCCTCCCCTTCCAGGGGAGGTGTCGCCGCAGCGACGGAGCGGTCTGTCCCACGCCTGCTGCGCGTAGGCGCATAAAATCGACCGTGTTTTTTCAAAAAAACGCGTCAAACGCTACGCCTGCCTCCTCGGTCTCCAGCGGCATCAATCGCCCCGCTTCCGCCACCCGCCGCGAGACTGGCGGCCTCATCCGCCTCAACGGACGCATAATAAAAGGGCCGCCCAACAAGCGGCCCCGCCCACTA
>NZ_JBMNUP010000151.1:0-4593 GCF_050946325.1 Agathobaculum sp.
GTACGCTTCCAAGCAAAATCACCAGCAAGAATCCCCCTATAATCACCCGAAACGGCGATTGATTGTTCTTATGCAAAAGCTGCTGCATTCATTTTCCCTCTTCATCCATTTGAACACATCTTTAACGTTTCTTTATATACCTATTATCCACATCTGGTCTAAAATATGTATTAATGTATGGAGATGCACATTAAGACAGCATTAAGGCGCAGCGCATTGGCCGCAACAGCCCAAACACCATCAAAGCAGGTGCTGCAATCCGCATGGCGGCGGCGCATAGCGCGACTGAGGCGAGCAGAAAAAGCCGCCCTGAAGCGCGGTATCAGAATGCCGTACAAAACAGCACCCGCCGGCTTTCATTGAATAAAGAAAACAGCGTATGGGCTTTCGGGAAATTTTTCAAAATCATTCGGCGCGGCGCATTTATTCTGCCGCCGGATTCTGCTGCTTCGCCAGTCTCTTTTTATGCTGTTCGCGATACTGCGAAAGCGACAGACCCTCATACTGCTGAAACAGTTTATACAGCGTGCGCACAGAGGAAAATCCGATTCTCTCCGCAATTTCTTCCATGGAATAATCCGTCGTACACAGATAATTCTTGGCATAGGCGATGCGGAGCAGGTTGGCGTTCTTCATGAACGTGGTGGAATATTCTGACTTATAGGCTCTGTTTACATGCCGCGGCGATACATTCAGCGCTTTTGCAGCACTTTCCACCGTGATATCCTCCGGATAGTGCTCATGGATATACATGGTAACCGCCATAGCCAGATTATCTTTCCCTGAAAAATCGCAGTCCTGCACAGGCGCGGAACAAACCTGCCGCATGGACAGCATCACCAGCTGATAGCACAACATAACCGCCTGCGTATTCCAGCCAAGACGGCGTTCTTCAATCTCCCTCCGCCACGCTTTGGCCAATTCCGCCGCATGCGGCGGCTCCCGCAGCCGCAGAAAACCGATTTTATCCAACTCCTGCAAAACCTGCTGAATATCGCCGTATTCATTTACTCCGTCCGGCCCGTTCATGGATACCCGCTCGCAGGGAACCACATCAAAAATAACAGCCATATACTGCCTGGGCGTATCCGGCTCATAATAGACATGGTGCTTGATATCGCGGGCCAGCAAACAGGCCTCCCCTGCCGGAATGCTCTGCACATTGCCCGCAATATTGATTTCTACCCGACCGTTCAGCACATAGTAAAGCTCATATTCAAAATGGTTATGCGGAAACTCCGCCACATCCTGCGTCAGCTGTTCTGCATAGCACAAAACAAACTTATAGCCGGAAAACGGCAGTTCCACAATATTTTTCATGTACTTACGGTCTTTCTGTTTCAAAGCAGCGAGCCACCTTTATGATACAACTGTCCAATGGCGTCGGCGGCCTTATATGCGCCGAGCACCTTTTCATACGTCACTTCAAACGGCTGATTTGCCATGAACCCCTGTGCCAGCGCCGCTCTCGTCATGATGTCATATTCCTCGTCCGTCAGGTCAGGCAGGTGCATATCATCAAACGTGATCGGCAGACCAACATCGCGGCAGAAACGGTATACTTCATCCAGCTGTTCATTGGACGCGCCCTGCATCACAAGCTGGCAGCACGTTGAAAATGCCACGCCCTCACCATGGTATACATACTCCTCGCGGTCAGGCAGCGCCAGTGTGCCGAAATAGAAGCAATGGTCAGACGACGAGCCGTTATTTTCAAAGCCCATTCCGCTCATCAGGATATTCACTTCTATTATAGCATTATATGCGTCGCTGAGCGCCTTTTTTTCTGCGGCCAATTTTGCCTGCCGGCCGTATTGGAACAGCATATCATAAGACAGCTTGGCGATTGCCAGCGCGCTGTGGGTGCCCACGCCGCCATGGTGGTTATTCAGGAAGTTCTGCTGACACACCAGTCCGCCCACATAAGTGGAAAGCGCGTCCCCCATACCGGAAACGAACTGACGCACCGGCGCCTTGAGCAAAATCTCCGTGTCTGCCAGAACCAGGTCCGGATTTTTGGGAGAATTGATGGCCTCGGTCATCATATGCGTCTGCTCATCATAAATACAGGAAGCAGCGCTCGTATAGGCGTCTGTTGCTGCGATGGTCGGGATAATCACCTCATGCAGCAGCCCGCTTTTGAACGCCGCTGCCTTGACCGAGTCCACCACCTTGCCGCCGCCGACGCCAATCAGTGTCTGTGCGCCGCAGTCCTTCACGGCAGCCATCAGTTTTTCAATGTTGGGCCAGCTACATTCCCCGACAAACTCATAGAAAAACAGCTCTTTGCCCTCCATTGCGGCTGTGATGGTATCCTTCAAATCGCGCATGCGGTTTTTGCTGGCGATTACCATAAATTTATCGCCCATCCAGTCCACATATTTTTTCAGCTCATGAATCGTGCCGTAGCCCTGCACATATTTGCCGCAGCAGCCCATGACTTGTGTCATCATCTGTTCTCACTCACTTTCTTTGTCTATACGCTTACAGCCCCAGCATTTGCTCCAGTTTTTCCGCAATGCCGTCGCGGTCCATGCCATAGTAATGGTAAATGTCGTCCGGCGATCCGAGCACTGCAAACTCATCCGGCATACCGATACGCTTGAAACTGCCCTTATATCCGGCCTCGCACAGCACCTCTGCCACTGCGCCGCCCAGGCCGCCGTTGACCGAATGATCTTCCACCGTAACGATGTTGCCCGTCTTTTCTGCCACGCGAACAATCGCCTCGGTATCCAGCGGCTTAATGGTATGCATATCCAGCACGCCGATGGACGAGCCGTGTTTTTCTTTCATCCGCTTGGCCGCCATCAGGCATTCATAAATGTTGGAGCCGCAGGAAATGATGTAGGCGTCTGTTCCCTCAAGCGTCTCAATCGCCTTGCCGATGGTCAGCTCATAATCCTCCGCATACACGTTGGGCGAGCCGGCACGGTCAATGCGGATAATCATCGGCCCTTCATAGTCCATGGAGGCGCGGATAAACTTGCAGCACTGCGCGGCATCCGCCGGAACGACAACGGTCAGGTTGGGAATTGCGCGGTAAAGCGCAAGATCTGCAATATCGTTATGGGTCGGTCCGCCGCCGGCCGTTACGCCGGAATGCGTACCGATCAGACGGACCTTCACATCATTGTAGGCGATATCCGTATGAATCTGATCGGCCGCGCGCAGCGGCAGAAACGGTCCGAACACCTGGGAAAACACCGTGCAGCCGGACAGCGCCAACCCCGCCGACGCGCCCACCTGGTCGGGCTCTGCAATGCCGAAATTGAAGCAGCGCTCCGGAAACTCCTTGAGCAATTTGCCCGCGGACGAGGACGGCGCAACGTTATCGCTGAAAGTAAAGACAAAGTCCTTGCCTTCCTTAGCCATCTTATACAGCTCTTCGCCATACGCCTCGCGTGCGTTGGAGAGCATCATATCAAAATCATAAGTCGTCTTTGCCATACAGGATCACGCCTTTCTCATTTTTGCAACATCCGCAAGCGCGGTCTTCAGATCTTCGTCGCCAATACCGCCGCCGTGCCATTTGTGGTTGCCTTCCATAAAGCTGACGCCCTTGCCCTTCACCGTGTTGGAGATGATAAAGGTCGGTTTCGCGCGCTTTTCGCAGTCCCGCTCCGGCAGCCGTTCCAGCGCTGCGCAAACCTGCGCCATATCGTTTCCGTCCTCCACATTGATCACGTTCCAGCCAAAAGCGCTGACCTTTGCGGCAACATCGCCCAAATTCATCACATGGTCGGTGGTGCCGGTCATCTGCAGGCCGTTTTTATCCAAAATGCAGACCAGGTTATTGAGCTGGTAATGGCCGCCCGACATCAGCGCCTCCCAGTTGGTGCCTTCGTCAAACTCACCGTCGCCAATCATAACGATTACGCGGTAATTTTCCTTGTGATAACGGGCACCCAGCGCGTAACCAACCGCAATGGGCAGACCGTGCCCCAGAGAACCGGCCGAAACTTCAATCTGCGGGCACTTTTTGCGGTTGGAGTGCATGCCGAACTTATACTGGTCCAAATTTTCAAAGTGCTCCACCATGTAGTCCTGCGTATAGGCGCCTTGGTCGGAAAAAATGGTATACAGCGTCTCCGAACAGTGGCCCTTGGACAGAATAAACCGGTCTCTTCCCTCTTTATGCGGGTCCAGAACATCAAAGTTCAAATACTTGTAATAGAGCGCCACCGCCATTTCCACGATAGACAGCTCGCCACCCAGATGACCCATACCGATTCGGTAAATGAAATTCAGCAGATTTTCACGGATATCCACACATTTATTTTCCAGTTCCGGAATGGTCGTCAGTTTGTTTTCGCTCATATTGGGGACCTTCTTTCTTATTCTCCGTCAAACTTGTTGCAGCGGATCAGAATTTTGGGATATTTGCTGGACAGATGCATGGCAAACGCAGCCTCCACATCGTCAATATCATATACCTGTTCATCCGAAGTAAATGCGGACAGATCCACATACTTGAGATATTCCGCTGTGCGCTCAAAGTTGAAATGCGCGCAGTACATGCCGGTGATGGTGACCTGACGCATATAGCAATACTCAAACAGGTTAAGCGGCATATCATACTCGTTCGGGAAC
>NZ_JBMNUP010000152.1:0-4483 GCF_050946325.1 Agathobaculum sp.
TGTAGTCCAAAGGCTCAAAATCGTCATTTTCAAGCTGTGGGAGTCTCAAAACCACGCATCTGGTGGGGATGTTGTTGATTCTGACAGTCTTCGTCAGATGCGGTTTGCTCGTTTGCAGGTAGTTGTTCTGCGCGAGCCAGCTCAACAGCGCCTGCGCGTTGTATCCTCCGTCTGCGCATATCGAATCAAATACCTTCCGTATCACGATCGCCGTATCATCGTCCTCCAGCCGTCCCCAAACATCGCTCACCGGGGCATCTCCGCCAAGGAACTTGTTCGCATTTTGGCTGATCGTTTCGCATAAATACTGATATCCGCGCTCATGCGCTGAAACGCTTGCCTTGGTTCGCAGAAATTCGCTGATTTCACCGGCTGTGAGCGCGCGGCCATCTTTAAAAATCCACTCTGTTGCAAGATTGTCGGCTGTAAGCACAAGCGCCGCAGCCATAGCCTGCTTTTCCGTGGTATCTCCCTCGCCAAGCTGTACGCTGTACCGTTTAAACAGATCGGCAGCGCGCTCCATTGCACCGTCCTGTTGTAAGTGCTCAACAAATGCACGCCCCGCAAAGCCGTAGTTTTTACGAACGGTATCTGCAACGCCGCGCGGGTCTTCAAACAGTTTTTCCCGGCATTCTATTTCGATGATACGGTTCACTGCACCGCCGCCGCTGCCCGCGCCTGTAATAGGCATTTCTCCGCTTGTAAGGATGCAGTTTGCCCAGGTAGGGGTTTTATCCACCCCTCCGCTTTTTGTGCCTCTGGTGCGCCCTGCACCCTCCGAGAGCATATAGATGTCTTTATCGAACTCCCGCTTGTCCTTTACGATCTGCAGCTCGTCCAGTATCAGAGGCAGACTGTTTACAAACGCCGCAGACTTTTCCCGTCCAACCGCAGTGCTGTTGAATGTGTGGATGAAACGCCCGATTTCAGGGTTTGCCCATACGCTGGCTGCCAGCATAAGGCCCACGGTCTTGCCGGATTCCGTGCCTCCCCAAAGGTGTACGAAGAACGGCAGACCGCCCAGCGGCTTTACCAGGACAGACGCAAACGCCGATGCAAGGATAACGCGGGCAAATACACTCTTCTGCCGGATGCCGCGTGCCATGCCGAGCCATTTTTCCATGCTGCCGCGTTTTTTCACGCTCTCAAAAAATGTTCGAAAATTTGCGTCTCCGTCAAATACAAGTTCTTCTACGTAGGGCGAAAAACCCTCATCTTCAATCCATCCCAGGCGGCTCACACTGTTTTTTTCAGGGATCCGATCATAGTTCAAAGATTCGAGGTCATAGAAATACTGTACCAGGTGCTTTGCGCTTTCAGACGTCACAGCGACGCCCACGTTTGCAAGCTCCAATATCTTATTTGCGCTGGCCAACACGCCTTTTTCAGCTATGACTTTGCGCCACTGCTTGCCCTTTCGATAGGCAATCTGAAGCTTCTCTGCGCCCGTGTCGATGTTTACGAGCCGCAGCACCGGCATGATCGGATGATTGCACGCCTCAATATCCGAGCCATATGGACCATCCGTTCTTATCCCAAATTCATCCGCCACCCAGCGGCCGGAATCCAGTTCCATTTCCTGTCCATCGAATTGCGTGACATTCGGCACCATGATCTCTTTGTTTTTGATGCGCAGGCTGTCTATGTATGCCTTATAGAGTTTTTTGAAGCCGTTCACGCCGACCGATTTTGCCCAAATCGTCATCTGTTCCAACGCACGGTCATGTACAAACGGGTCTGCTTTGTGCGCATAAACGTCCTCGAACGGCTTCGTCCCTTTTAAAAAATCGTCCTTTGTATAGGGCGATATCGTCATTTCCTGTGATATTCAAATCACCTCCAAGGGTGGCCTTGCAGCCATTCCCATTCGTCTTCACAGCCACGCACAGCAGCAATATAGCTTGGATGCATTGCTTCTATGCCTATATGCGGACGGAAATCTTTCTCCGCTTCCTCACAGGCTCTGTATCGCAGCATATGGCTGTCCCACTCTTTCCTGTATGCCTCCAGCTTTTCCAGCTCTTTTGCACGCTGTGCGCGGCGCTGAGCGGCCATGGCGCGGGTATCAGTCTTTTCATCATCTGTAAACCCGAAATCCGCGCCAAGCCGTATGACCGCCTGTGAAAAGTTGAGTCCAAACAGCTTCATCACGAAACTGATCACGTCGCCCCCGGCGCCGCATCCGAAGCATTTCCAGCGTTTGTCATTCGCATATGTGCCAAGGCTCGCGGTTTTCTCGCTGTGGAAAGGACATACGATAAAGCCTGCACGATTCTGTTCAAAGCCATACTTGGCGAAGATATCGCGCATCGTAAGGCTGCCCTTGATAATGTCAACCGCACGCCCCATCAGAATGCCTCGCTTTCCAAAAGCTCCTTTGCTTCCCGGTACAGCACTTCGCGTATCAACGGCCCGCTCAGCTTCGGCTCGCAGAAAAGCAGCTGGCAGTTGTACCGCGCCAGCCACGCCGTCATACTTGCTATCAGCGCCTGCGGCGTCATTCTCGTGCGAAATTCACCGTCCCATGCCTGTTCCCACGAGCCGTTTTCCACAAGCAGATAGATTTTCGCGCCCATGCCGGCCGCGCGTTCAAATTCGCGTGTGAACCTGTCCCGGCTGCGCGTGTAGCATTGGCACAACTCGTCAAGGCTCATTTTCCGTTCCACGGCCACACGCCCGGCAAGGCTCCACCAGTCGCCTGTGGGCATCCGGAACTTCGCGGAATAGTCCCCGAAGTCCAACTTCTGCCTCTCGTACGGGCATTCCATTTTATTTAAACGAAGCCGCAGACGCGGCGTGTCCTGTTCCCGTGTGTCCACCAGTATCACCATGCTGTCAAGCACGGATTTTTGCTCTACCGGATGCATCAGAAGGGCAAATCTTCGTCATCGTCAATGGTGGCGAAATCATCTGTATCCGCAGCCACGTCAATGCTCACGGCATTTTTGTTCGGCTTGTCAGCAGGCAGAGTAAACTTGCCATTACGCACTCGTTCTACCGTCAGTGCTCTAAACGGCTGCGCTTTCCATCCATTGCGCGTCCCCATGGCCCATTGCTCGTTGCGGAACAAAATGCCGACCATCTTCCCCTTGAGCTGTTCTTCGTGTTCAAAATCAAAATGGTACCCGATATTGCTTTCTTCAACAGCTTCGATCAGCGCCTTGAGTACGCTCTTTGTCCACTCGTCATTTTCCGTGCCGTCGTCCTTGGGGAGATACTGCCGGAGCACACCTTTCCACTTCTTGTCCTCGCCGCGCTGCGCATCGAAATCCTTCTTGTAGTGCCCTGTAAAATCTCCCTCTGCAATGTCGAATGCGATCTCCAGCTTTTTAAAGGTGCTGCTGCCGTCGCGGCTCTCGTATGTGCGTACTCCTGCTTTCAAAATTTTGCAGATGTATGCTCCCACAGGCAGTTTTTCCCGCTCCGCTGCGGCTTTTACATTTTCCCAGTTATCAGGTTTTTTAATTGCCATTTCCATTACTCCTTTTCTTTTACAGCCTTTTCCAGTCCGTAATATTCGCGGATGATTCCATCCACGGCTTTCAAATCGTTTTCAATTACCGGCTCGAACATTTCCATCGGGCTCTTCGCAGTCGTGGTACCGTCGCTCTGCGTGATAAATTGATGATTTCGCCCGTCCGTCTGGCACAGCAGCACGATGGAAAACAAACCTTCCAGCGTCAATTTTTCATCCAACATCTTACCGATGGTCTTTGCCTTGATTCGCCCGTCCACCACGTCCACGTGGTGCAAAAAGTACACGATCACATCATCCGGCAGTTTTTTGATAACGAGCTGCACGAGATTGTAAAAATGCAATGCCATGTCTGTGAATTTCTGATATCCCACCTCAGCCGATTTGCTGAACATCTCAAAGCACATCAGATACTGGCTATCGTCAATAGCAAAAGACTTGCACTTGCCGCCCAGCAGGCCGGACATGATTTTTGCGTATTCATCCGTGTTTTTGCTCGGCAGTTTCTTTTTAAAAGGCAGCGGTTTCCCGGCCACATTGAAAATACCGATCTCACCCGGCTCAAAGTTCCGCAGGCTCGCGCTTTTTCCGCTCCCGCTCTCGCCTAGAATCAATACAGGGATTCCGATAAGTCATTCCTCCTTGTCAAACACGACACGTTCAGCTGCGTTCAAAATGAATATGCTGCCGATCTGTGTCATCGAAAGCGTGCTCTCGTTATACACGTCAACCAATGCGTTATATGCTTCCGTGCTTATCCAAATCTGTGCACGGTTATTGTTGGTGTACTTTTTGGTTCTCGCTGGGATATGGATTTTACCGTCATTTCTCTCCATTGTTTTTCTCCTTCAGCGGGCAAAATTTCCCGCGTTCTTTAAATGGATTTATCAACCATTCCTCTGTGATGCGGCAGCTATACCGCTTAAAATTTTCCTCATATCGACAAAACAGCTTGCAATATTGGCATGTCGCTTGTCCCTCCGGGAAATGTACCAGCATCTCCAGGCT
>NZ_JBMNUP010000153.1:0-4417 GCF_050946325.1 Agathobaculum sp.
TGCCCACAGCCAGGAGAATGCCTGCAAAGATATCCACCACGCCTGTCGCCGTCTGGAAGCGCAGCGCCTCCTTCTCCGGATACTTTTTCCAGATATCATCCCGCACAATCAGCTTGCTCCTGCTGTGCTTCAAATTGCCCACGCCAATCAGCACAAACACAATGGCGCAGATATAGCATAAAATGAGCTTCTGCATATTACAATACCCCCTTTGCCGAAAGCACACCGCCGCCCGTTACGGCAACGGCCTGCCGCAGCGCCCGTGCCAGCGCCTTGAACAATGCCTCCGTGATATGATGGGCATTGTCGCCGTATTCCGCCTTCAAGTGCAGCGTCAGCCCCGCGTTGACGCTGAGCGCACGCATGAACTCGGCCGTCAGGCAGGTGTCATACTGCCCGCACACGGCCTGCGGCATCGGCGCGTCAAACACCAGATAGGGCCGCCCTGAAATATCGAGCGCACAAAACCCAAGCGCCTCATCCATCGGCACATAAGCCTCGCCGAAGCGGGCGATCCCCGCCCTGTCCCCCAGACACTGCGCGAGCGCCTGCCCCAGCGCAATGCCGCAGTCCTCCACGGTGTGGTGGCCGTCCACCTCCAGATCGCCCTTGCAGGTAAGCCGCAGGCCAAAACCGCCGTGCACCGCAAAGCTGTTGAGCATATGGTCAAAAAAACCGATCCCTGTGTCGATCTCCCGCGCGCCGCCCTCCAGATCAAGGGCAAGCGAGATATCCGTTTCTTTGGTTTTCCGTTTGATCTCAGCGTTTCTCATCCTGTACTTCCTCCGCAAAGCGCACGGCAACCGAATTTGCGTGCGCGTCCAGATGTTCGCTCTGCGCCAGCGCAATGATATCCTGCGCATAGCCTTCGAGCGCACCGCGCGTGTATTCGATCACGCTTGTTTTCTTCAAAAATGTATCGGTCGACAGCGGGGAGAAAAACCGCGCCGTTCCCGAGGTCGGCAGCACATGGCAGGGTCCCGCCATATAATCGCCCAGCGGCTCGGGCGCATACGCGCCGAGGAAAATCGCGCCCGCGTTGTGCAGCAGCGGCAGCAGCTCGCGCGGCGCGGCAGTAACGACCTCCAGATGCTCGGGCGCGACCAGATCCGCCACGCGGCAGGCATCCGCCAAATCGTCAAACACAATCGCACAGCCGTAATTCTGAACGCTGTCCGCGATGATTTCCCACCGGGGAAGCTGCCGCGCCATGCGCTCCATTTCACACGAAACCGCCTGCGCCTGCGCCATGGAGTCGGTCAGCAGCACGGCAGAAGCCAGCTTATCATGCTCGGCCTGACTGAGCAGGTCTGCCGCGACCCATGTCGGGTTGGCGGTATGGTCGGCGATCACCAGCACCTCGGACGGACCGGCGATCATGTCAATATCCACTGTGCCAAACGCCAGACGCTTGGCCGCCGCCACATAGGCGTTGCCCGGGCCGACGATCTTATCCACCTGCGGGATGATGCCCGCACCGTAGGTCAATGCGGCAATGGCCTGCGTACCGCCGACCGCGATCACCGTATCCACGCCTGCGATTTTAGCAGCCGCCAGCACCTCGCGGCTCAGGTTATCGGTCGGCGGGGTGACCATGACCAGCTCCCCCACGCCCGCCACCTTGGCGGGGATGGCGTTCATCAGCACACTGGAGGGATAGGCCGCCGTGCCGCCCGGCACATAAATGCCGACGCGCGCCAGCCCGCGCACGGTTTGCCCGAGCGTTTCGCCCGGGCGGCGCTGCCATTCCCAGCTTTTGACCAGCATCTGCTCGTGATAATCCCGAATATTGGCGGCGGCTTTTTCCAGCGCGGCAATCAAGGCCGGATCGCAGGCCGCATACGCTTCCTCCAGCACAGCGGGCTCCACACGGTAAGGCGCCCGGCCGTCAAACCTTTCGGCATACTCGACCACCGCATCCCAGCCGCGGGTCCGCACGTCGTCCATCACGCGGCGCACCGTCTGCTCAATATCGCCGCGCGCGCCTGCTGCGCGCGCCTGCATTTCCCGAAGGACGGCCTGCTCTGCCTGTCCGTCTGCCAGCACGGTTTTCAAAAACATCTGCTTGCTCCTTACTTGGTATCCATAAAGCGGAAAGCTGCACCGCAGCCCTTCCTGCTCCATTTTCCATTCTCAATTATCCAAACCGCTTTCCAGCTCGGCAATGACCTGCTGGATCGCCGCCTTCTTCATCTTCGCTGAGGCAAGGTTGACGATCACGCGCGCCGAGATGGGCGCGACATCCTCGATGACCTCCAGCCCGTTCTCCTTCAGTGTCGTACCGGTTTCCACGATATCGACGATCGCATCCGCAAGTTCCAGCAGCGGCGCCAGCTCGACCGAGCCTTCGATCTTGATGGTCTCCACATCCATATTCTTGCGGGCGAAAAACGCGCGGGTCACCGCCGGATACTTGGTTGCAATAACCGGCGTTTTGTATCCGCCGTATACGTCTTTCCCCTTTTTGGTTGCCAGCGCAAACCGGCATTTGCCGAAGCCGAGGTCGACCATCTCATAAAAGCTGCCGCCCTTTTCCATGATCGTATCCTTGCCGACCACGCCCATGTCGCACACGCCGTGCTCCACATAGGTGATCACATCCGCCGCCTTGGCGAGCACAATCTCGATTTTGGTATCCGGCAAGGTAAAGATCAGCTTGCGCGAACCGGCTTCCAGTTCAGAAATATCATATCCTGCATTTTTGAGCAGCGCAAGCGTTTTCTTTTCCAGCCGTCCCTTGGTCAGTGCAATGCGCACGGAATCCCGCCTGGTCTCCGCCGCAGTACACTGCGCGCCGGCCAGGCTTTCCGCCACGCTTTCCACATCAATGCCGAAGCCGCCCGCAGGCAGATCGCGCCCGAACTTGGCGCACAGCGCATTATAGCGCCCGCCCGACAGGATTGCCGCGCCCGCCCCGCCGATGTAGCCGCGAAACATCACGCCGGTGTAGTAATCCATCTCATGCACCAGACCCAGATCAATCATAATCTGGTCGCCGTATCCAGCCTCATCCAGCGCCCTGTACAGCCGGCGCAGATAGGACACCGCACCCAACACGCGCACATTGCCGGTAAGCGACTCGACCTCGTCCAGCACTTCCATGCCGCCGAACAGCTGCGGCATGGCGCGCAGCGCCCTGGCTGCCGGCCGCTCACCATAGGGAGAAAGCGCATCCCCCAGTGCGGCGAACGATTTATTTTCAATCAGCCGGCGAATCTGCTCGGCTGTTCCTCCGTCAACGCCGAGCTCCTCAATCAGCGCTTTATAAATCTCGCTGTGGCCCAGCTCAATGCGGAAATTATCAGCGCCGGTACCAGTCAGTGCGCCGAAAGCCGCAGACAGGATATCCTTATCGGCCTCCAGCCCGTCTGCGCCGATCAGCTCCGCGCCGATCTGCAAAAATTCGCCCTTATGCCCATGCCCCGCCGCTACCGAGCGGAACACCTTCTGGCTGTAATACAGCCGCACGGGCAGCGTACTGCCGTCCAGATGGGTAGCCGCAATACGGGCGATCGGCGTTGTGTTATCCGGCCGTGCAACACAGATGCGGCCCGATTTATCGACAATTTTCAGCATCTGCTCCTGATCCAGGGCAGGATTTGCCTGGGCAAACACATCAAAATATTCAACAACAGGCGTAATGATTTCACTGTATCCGCGCGTTTCAAGCGCGTCCCGAATCGCGTTTTCCGTCTGCCGCAGCGCGCGGCAGGACGCGAACAGAAGATCTCTTGTGCCTTCCGGCGTGGAAATGCTGAAGCGGCTCATATTACAAATCGGCTCCTTTATTGCTTTATCACGTTAAAATAATAGCATATCCGCTGTATTCTGTCAACCCCTGTTTTTTCGGATGGTCATTTCCCGATAGGTCGGCGCATCGTGTACGATTTCCAGCCGTCCCGCCCACGCCAAAGCGCGGATACGGTCAAATATCAGCATATCGCCCACATGATTCCCCTGCTCCAGGGAAATTTTTCCCATCGCATGGCCGACTGTCTGCGCCGCGCTCTGCGTTTGCTCCGGGGCACAGGACAAAATGGTTTCATCATAAAAATCTGCCGGCACGGACCGCACCCTGCCATCCACCATCGCGCGCAGGGGCGCATTCTCTTCCCGCAGGCATTTCCAATCGGCCAGCAGCTGCGCCTGTTCGGTTTCCGTCAGCCGGCGGCGGCGCTGATAGAAATACGCCGCTGCGCGCGGCTCAATTTCGCCGATCCCGCTGTACTGCACGCTGCCGTTTTGCATGCGCTTCTGCTGCTGCCGCTGTTCGATACGCGCGGCATACCGCCGCAAAATGCACTGCGGCATATAACGCAGCAGCCGGTTCAGCACACGGTTATTCGTCATTA
Organism: Agathobaculum sp.; assembly: GCF_050946325.1. Classification (GTDB taxonomy): domain Bacteria; phylum Bacillota; class Clostridia; order Oscillospirales; family Butyricicoccaceae; genus Agathobaculum. The sequence goes on from NZ_JBMNUP010000153.1 coordinate 4,353, forward strand.
CCACAACGGCAGAGGCGCCGCCGATCACACTCTTCGGCTCTTTGCAGGCTGCAAGTACATCTGCC
>NZ_JBMNUP010000154.1:0-4356 GCF_050946325.1 Agathobaculum sp.
AAGGGCAACAAGGTTTATATTTATCGAGATGCGTGCGTGGATGCTTCTTATCCGGCGCAGTCCGGCGTGCGCGCGGTTGTGACCAATCTGGACGAAATGCATGCACCTGCGCACTTGTTGACGGTCGAAGCCGTGGAGAACCGGACGGACGGCGGACTTACCATTTTGTGTGAAGAAGGCGGGCTGCGGCTGACGGTGCCTGCAAAGGCGTCGGTCAGTCCGCTGACAACGAAAAATATTGTGACGCTGGCTGACCTCCATATCGGCACGCAGTTTTTCGCGTGGTATGATGTGGTGGCGGAAAGCTACCCTGCGCAGGCAGGCACAGAGCGGGTGGTACTGCTGCCGCCGGAAGACTGCACCGTTGGCTTGGTGGTAGAGGATGATATGGCCATTTGGGGCGGCGGCCGGATTGAAAACGGTGCGGCTGTGGTGCCGGTCCGTGCGGTTGCCGAGGCGCTGGGTTATACCGTATATTGGAACGGCAGTCTGCAGCGCGTTACGCTGAAGAAGGAAGGCCGGACGGCGGCGCTCATCCAGCTTGGGCAGGACCGATATGCCCTTGGAGACGGCGGCAGCGGCATTTCGCTTGGTGCAGCGGCATATGAGGTGGACGGTACGACCTGGGTATCTGCCGAACTGTTCTCCAGGCTGCACCATTCGGTTGAGCTGCGCGGCGATACATTGCATATTGACGCGGCGCTGTGCGGCTATCCGCCGGCGGCGGAGTGACACAGATCCGAAGGGCCAATGCCATGCAGTTAAGCAGGCTCCCATGTTGGGGCAGATTTATACCGCCGGTCCCTTAACGTCGGGGCAGATGACATAGATATGGCAACCGCAGTAAAAAAGCACCCGCCCTGTTTCAAACGGGGCGGGTACTTTTTCGGATGCGAGAAAAATTTTGCTTATTTGTTTTTGTTTCTGATGTATTCGTCCATCGCAGCGGCGGCGCGCTTGCCTGCGCCCATGGCGAGGATAACGGTTGCTGCGCCGGTTACGGCGTCGCCGCCGGCAAACACACCGTCCTTGGAGGTGATACCGTGCGCGTCGTCCGCTATGATGCAGCCCTTGCGGTTGGTGTCCAAACCGGGGGTGGTTGTGCGGATGAGCGGATTGGGGCTGGTGCCGATCGCGGCAATGACGCAGTCAAGGTCGAGCACAAACTCCGAACCTTCAACCGGAACCGGACGGCGGCGGCCGGATTCATCCGGCTCTCCCAGCTCCATCTGCTGACATTTCATGCCGGTAACGTTGTAATTTTCATCAGCCAGCACTTCAAGCGGTGCAGTCAGGAATTTAAACACAATGCCTTCTTCCTTGGCATGATGGATTTCCTCCAAACGGGCAGGCAGTTCCTTTTCGGAGCGGCGGTAAACGATATAAACGTCTTCCGCGCCCATGCGCTTGGCACAGCGCGCCGCATCCATCGCCACGTTGCCGCCGCCGACGACAGCAACCTTGTGCGCATGGAAAATCGGTGTGTCCGAACCGTCCTGATAGGCCTTCATCAAATTGATGCGGGTCAGATATTCGTTGGCCGAATAGACACCGTTGGCGTTTTCGCCGGGCACGCCGATGAACGACGGCAGGCCGGCGCCCGAACCGACAAAAATGGCCTCATACCCATCGGCGAACAGCTCGTCAATGGTTTCGGAGCGGCCTACGACAAAGTTCAGCACAAACTCTACGCCAAGATCCTTCAGCGTATCAATTTCTTTCTGCACGATCGCCTTGGGCAGACGGAATTCCGGAATACCATACATCAATACGCCGCCTGCGGTGTGCAGCGCCTCAAATACGGTGACGTCATATCCCATGCGGGCCAGATCGCCGGCACAGGTCAGGCCGGCAGGGCCGGCGCCGACGATAGCGCACTTGTGTCCGTTGGAAACGGGCTTTTCTGCCTTTTCTTCTCCGTGCTCACGCGCATAGTCTGCAACAAAGCGCTCCAGACGGCCGATGGCAACCGGCTCGCCCTTGATACCGCGCACACACTTCTGCTCGCACTGGGTTTCCTGCGGGCAGACGCGGCCGCATACGGCAGGCAGGGCAGAGGTCTCTTTGATTTTTGCGGCGGCTTCGAGGAATTTGCCCTCTGCCACCAGTGCGATGAACTCCGGAATTTTAACCTGTACAGGGCAGCCGGAGATGCAGGGCTTCTTGGGGCAGTTGAGGCAGCGCTGCGCTTCCTCAATTGCCATCTCAGGCGTGTAACCGAGCGTTACCTCGTCAAAATTCTTATTGCGGATGTTCGGCTCCTGCTCGGGCATGGGCATTTTTTTCGGATTCATATTCGGCATTTTATTCGACCTCCTTCTTGAACAGGTTGCAGTGCTCCTCGCGATGCGCTACCGCAGCCTTTTCCTGCGCCTTATACATTGCGCTGCGGCGCATCGAGCTGTCAAAGTCAACCAGGTGGCCGTCAAAGTCGGGGCCGTCTACACAGGCAAACTTGGTTTCTCCGCCAACGGTCAGACGGCAGCCGCCGCACATGCCGGTGCCGTCCACCATAATGGTGTTCATGGAAACGATGGTCTTGATGCCGTAGGGACGGGTCACTTCGGCAACAAACTTCATCATAATCATCGGGCCGATCGCGATAACCGCGTCATACTGGTTGCCGGCCTCAATCAGTTCCTTCAGCACTTCGGTAACCAGCGCCTTGCGGCCGTTGGAGCCATCATCGGTGACGATATGGAGGTTTGTGGAAGCCGCCTTCATCTCATCCTCCAGGATGATAATGTCCTTGTTGCGGAAACCGGCGATGAGGTCTACCTCGGCGCCGAGCTCATGCAGCTTTTTGGCCTGCGGGTAAGCGATGGCGCAGCCAAGGCCGCCGCCGACAACCGCAACTTTTTTCAGACCTTCCAGCTCGGAAGCACGGCCCAGCGGGCCGACAAAATCATGCAGGCAATCTCCCTCGTTGAGCTCGCCAAGCGCCATAGTGGTTGCGCCAACTTCCTGAAAGATGATCGTGATCGTTCCCTTTTCACGATCGTAAGCAGCGATTGTGAGCGGAATACGTTCGCCATCCTCCGAAACGCGCAGGATGATGAACTGGCCTGGCTCTGCCTTGCGGGCGACATGCGGTGCGTCAATCACCATCAGCTTGGTGTTGACGTTAAGTGTCCTTTTTTCTAAGATCTGATACACTCTTAAATACCTCCTTGCAGTTGTCGCATTTGAGCGAATCTATTACACAAGCGAATTTATTATACAATTTCCAAAGGACAAAAGCAAGGGTCAAAAGGGACAGCCTCCGGCTCATTTGCGGCTTTTTTCGCGGGCCGGCAAGGCGCTCAGCACAACTTCGTCCCCTGATACATAGCCGCAGGTACGGCCGTGCTGTACAGAGAACCAGTTTCCGCAGCGCTTGCGTATGGTAAGATGTGTTCCTTCCCGCACGGTGCTGCATACAGGGGCGGTATGAGATGGTGCAGATCGGATTTGCAATTTACCGGATTGTGTATCGACAATTGCGGTTTGTACAGAAAATCCTGAGGAAAACAGCGGAATATGATGGCAAAACATGACCTTCCCTCCAAACAGTTTTTTCGGTATCAGCCTATGCGGGAATAAGATGCGGCGTCACAAGCCGGTTAATATGCACGAAGTGACAAAAAAATGTATGTGCAGCGCAGGATATTTTGCTGATTTTATGGTTGCATTATTAAACACAGGGATGTATAATTAAACCAACCTGAAAGACCGGCCGACGCGACCGGAAAATGTTTGGAGGAAAGACAGATGAAAAAGCTTTCTATTGCAATGCTGAGCATGCTGCTGGCAGGCTCCATGCTGCTGACCGGCTGCGGCGGAAACAAGGATACCCAGGCCGATGCAGGCGCAGACACGGATGCCGGTGCGTCTGATGAAACCGATGCAGGCGCAGATACCGCTGAGGGCGGCACCCTTGTTATGTCCACCAATGCAACGTTCCCGCCGTACGAATATTACGAAGGCGACCAGATTGTTGGCATCGACCCGGAAATTGCGCAGGCGATTGCAGACAAGCTGGGCATGGAACTGCAGATTAACGATATGGACTTTGACCCGGCAATCGCTGCGGCACAGACCGGCCAGGCAGATATTGTTATGGAAGGTCTGAGCGTAACCGACGAGCGTAAGGAGAAGGTAAACTTCACCGATTCCTATGCAACCGGCGTACAGGTCGTCATTGTGCCGGAGGATTCCGAGATTAAGACTCTTGAGGATATGACCGGCAAGCTGATCGGCGTGCAGCAGGGCACGACCGGCGACATCTACTGCTCGGATACGCCTGAAAACGGCGGCTTCGGCGAAGAGAACGTGCAGAAGTTTACCAGCGGCCCGGTTGCGGTTGAAGCGCTGAAG
>NZ_JBMNUP010000155.1:0-4300 GCF_050946325.1 Agathobaculum sp.
GGGGCGTGTGTCAATCGACGTACGGGTTCAAGTCCCGTCACTCGCACCACCTCTTCAAGTGCGAGTAAGTAAATATGCGGATGTGGCGGAATGGCAGACGCGCTAGCTTCAGGTGCTAGTGTTCGCAAGGACGTGGGGGTTCAAGTCCCCCCATCCGCACCAAAAACACGGATTTCGGTTGAAATCCGTGTTTTTCTTTTTGTCATTGAAAAAGATGCGCAAAAACCGTTGTTGAATTGCGTGCGCAAAACCTGTATAATGAGAGCATAGCCTGCGCGGCTGCTTTGTTTGCGGAGCACCGGCAGAGAGGGAGGAAATGCGGTATGAATACCTATTTGATGTACGGAACGTTTATTTTGCTGGGGCTGCTTCTGGTGTGCTGGTTCATTAACCTGATTCTGGTGCAGAAGAAAGGGGAGCCTTCGCTGTGGGCAAGCCGCGGGCTGTATGTTTTCGGTCTGCTGGCCGTGGTGCTGAATGCGGTGCGCGTTGGAATGACGGCGAAAACCTACCCGGGCACGCTGGTGTTTGCCAACATTGTTGCGTTTATCTGTATCCTGATTGCATTTATCAGAATGGAAAAAGAGCATAAAAATAAAGGGAGGGAGTAATCCTTCCCTTTGTTTTTTGTTTACATGCCGCCGCCCCAGCCGTGCGCGTCTTCGGTGGGGTCAGGCTTTGGCTTTTCGGCGGAGCTTTGGGCGGCCGTCTGCTGAAGCTGTGCCAGCAGGGCTGCCATTTCTTCCTCGGACAGCGTGGCCTTGAGCTTTTCAAGGGTGTCGTTCAGATCTTTCTGCGCGCCCTGCGCGGAGGCCTTGGCCCATTCGGCCTGCTGCATCTGGACTTTTTCCCGCAGACGGCGGGCGTATTCTCTGTCATCAATGCGCGGTGCGACGGGAATGCCTGCGGTTACGCCAACCAGCGCAAGCACCAGCTTGAGCGCGACAAGCGCGCCGCCCATGCTGGCGTATTCCGCGTGTATGCCGGATAGATACGCAGAAGAGAAAATATCATATTGCAGAATGTTGATTGCCGCATAAAGGATAAACAGCGCCAGTGCGATTGCACAGCCCAGTTTGCTGCCCCAGCCGGTTGGCCGGATGCAAGAGATTACAATGCCGGCCGTCATCAGCAGGCAGAAGAAAAGCTCTGCACAAAACGGCATAGGCAGGCCGGAAGCGCCGCTTCCGAATAACATGCTGCGCAGCAGATAAGCCTGCCCTGCGATGATGAGCAAAAAGCAAAGGACAGTGATGCCGCCGCGTGCGGCCGGTGCGCTGGAATTCTGCTTGTTCATAATATCTTCCTCCTGAGGTGGGCAAGGCCCTGTGCCATTTCAGTATAACATCGTTTGTGCAAATCGTCAAATTTGAGTTGTGTTTTTGAGGAGTGACAGGTATAATAAAAACAATGAATGCCTGCCGCATCGTCGGCATAGGGTAAAGGGAGGGGCTTATATGCCGATTTCATTCAATCCAATTCATCTGGCCTATGCGGTTATGGTGATTGGCATTATTTTCTGCTTTGTTGCTTCAAGAAACCTGAACAAAGATATGCGCAAAGAGGTGGATGCGTTTGCACTGCCATTTGTCCGCCTGTCGAATTACATCTGCCCGACACCGCCGGATAAAGGGATTCTGGTGGAAGAACTGGGGGATGGCCGCGTGCGTGTGCTGCCGCCGGAGCAGCAGAGCGAGACCATCCGCAATGTGATGCGGCGTGCCAACAGAGAAAAATCGGTCAAACTGTTTGCGGATATGGTGGAAGCGGCCGATTCGGTTGTTCGGCAGGCCGGTATCAACCGGACCAAGAAATCCCAGTTTGCACAGCCCGTGAACGAGATTCTCAATATGACGCACACGTTTTTGGTGGGCTGCGAAAATCCGGCGACGATTGATACGGAAGAAAAACGGGAACAGTTTGACAGTTTTCTGATGAAACAGGTCGATCATCGGATGGTGCTGCTGCGCCGGATACGGGGCGGCACGGCTAACGAGTACCGTGAGCTGAACAAGGTATACGCGCGTGAAATGGAAGCCCGCGAGAAAGAGGAAGAACAGGCGCGGCGCGGTCGCGGAAAAAAGAATTTGGCAAAGGAATGAGAAAAACGTAAAAAACAGAAAAAACAAACCGATAAAATTTAGTTAAGATGCACATAATTCCCCTGAATTTTTGGCTGGTTTGACCGTTAACACTTTGTTTACATTTTATCAAAAGAATGATACAATCAGCTTGTAAGAAGGTTTGCTGCATCTGGGGAGAACGGCAAACTGAGAAAAAATTGTGAAGGGGGTATTTTCACATGAGTAACGAAACTCAACCCAAGACCACACAGATCAAGGAGCCCGAAGGTTTCAACCAAAGCAAGTTCCCGCTGAAAAAGAGAGAACTTGGCGGTGTTCAGCCGTATATCAAGTTGGGGCCGTTTAACCTTCGTCTTCCGCTGATCCACCACCGCTGGTCCTGGACCGAAATGGCTGCGGCAATGTTCCTGGGCGTTGCGTGCCTGGGCGCAGGTACTGCAACAACCATGACGACCTTCGGTCTGGATGAAGCGGCAAACATCGCAGCCCTCGGGCTGACCGAAAACGGCGCATTCCTGATGAGCCTTACCTTCGGCGTACTGAACGCCATCTGCTACTACCTGCCGTCCCTGCTGGGCGACCCTGTAGTACCTGGCTGGATTACGCCGGCCCTTCCGCTGACGCTGAATTACCTCGGCCAGTGGGCGCTTCCGGACTATGCAACCGGTAATGTGGACCGAATATACGCCATGATTGCCCTACAAATGCTGGTAGCGCTTTGCTTCCTCATCATGGGTGCAACGGGCATCGGCCGCTGGCTGATCGGTATTGTGCCGAATGCGATTAAGGCTGGTATCGTACTTGGCGCCGGCGTTACTGCTGGTGTGAACGTCTTCTCGGCCCGTATGCCGAAGGCGCCGATTACGGTTGCAATTGCCGTTCTGATGTCCTACTTCTTCCTGTTCAACCCGAGCTTTGCGCGGGCGGCCACGAAGAACAGAACGCTGAACTGGCTGCGTAACCAGGGCGTTGTTCCGGCACAGGTATTTGCCATTGTGCTGGCGCCGTTCCTGATTCGCGAAATTCCGATTCCGGAAATTCAGTGGGGCCTGACGCCGCTGTCGTTCGGCTTCGTGCTGGAGCACTTCACCATCTTTGGCTTGGGCATGCCGGATGTAAGCTTCTTCGTCCAGGCAATCCCGATGGCGCTTACTGTTTACATCATTGCCTTCTCTGACTTCGTTCTGGCGAAGGAAGTTGTTACCGAAGCGACTGCCGCCCGTGATGACGAAATCGTTATCTTCGACGCCGGCCGTTCCAACCTGGTAAGCTTCCTGCGTAACGGCATCATGTCTCTGTTTGCTCCCTGGGTTCCGATGTGCGGCCCGCTGTGGGCATCCGGCCTGCTGACCATTACCGAGCGCTACAAGAGAGGCTACAAGACCCTGAACAGCTACTGGGACGGCGTCTGCACCTTCCGTGCGGCAACCGTTATCTCGGTTCTGATTCTGCCTCTGGTTACGCTGATTCGTCCTGCGTTTGCCATCTTCTTCGGCATTACGATGGGCGTACAGTGCTTCGCCTGCGGCAACATCGGTATGCGTATGTGCCAGACTGCGAATGAGCGCGGCATCGCCTGCGTAATTGCGGCCGCTCTGGCGTACTATACCCCGGGCCCGGCGCTTCTCGTCGGCATCATCGTCTGGGCTGTTGTGGAAGGCAGCGAGCTGTTCCTCAACAAGAAGGAAAAGGAAGCCTAATCAAATTTAATCCATGCTTTTGGCCCGGCGGGAATTTACCGTCGGGCCATGCCTTTATAAAGAAGAATGCAAAAGGAGGTGCGCTGATGAAGGAATTGAAGGATGTGGAAATTGGCAGCATAGTGACCGTGCGAAAGGTGACAGGAAAGCGGGCGGTGCAGAAGGAACTGGAATCGCTCGGGATTATGAGCGGCAGCGATTTGACACTGCTGGAGGTGACCGAACCCGGCGGTTCTGTTCGTGTGCACAATGGACGGCAGGAGGTTCTGCTGTCTCCGGAACAGGCGGCCTGCATTGGTGTGGGCGAGCATTTCGTCCGCAGGGGAGAACCCGTTTTGCTGTGCGGCTGCTGCGCGACGGGAAACATGACGGAGATGCTGGAACGCATGGAAAAATGCTTCCAGGCCCCCGATAACACAGAAGAAAAGTGATGCATCCGCCCGGTAAAAGCCGGGCGGATTTTTTTGTGAAAAAAGGATAAAACAGAGGGGATAGACTTTATAAAAGACCTGTGGT
>NZ_JBMNUP010000156.1:0-4281 GCF_050946325.1 Agathobaculum sp.
CAACGCCAATACGATACACGTCAAGGTTTTCATCCGCTTCATAGACTAGAAACCTCCCTTTTTTATTGTTGTCCCGGAATTTTATGAATCGGTTTAACGATTTACATAGATTATAGCCCAACGATGTATATTCGTCAATAGTTTTTGTCCAAAATATGCAAAGTTAAATTATTTTATTTGTAAATAATGTAAATATTCTCTGTATTTATATAAAATCGTTTGTAAAATATAACCGGCATCCTTACAGGATGCCGGCATTTGCCGCTCCAAAAAGCCCGCCTGTGGCATATGGCGGGCCACGTTTTCCTCCCGGGTCTTGGGCGAGCGCGCGGAAACAGGCCGGGCTTCCGCATCCTCCTCTGCAGGCCACAGTTTTGGGCTGCTCGTTGGGGCTGTGTCCAATTCCCGCTCCCCCATGGCGCTTTCATTCATTTGCAACCGTTCTGCGCTCAGGAGCGGGCCCCTACGCTACCAACCGAGGCCCGCCATACCACCCGCGCCTGAATCTTGAAGGTCTCGTAGCTCTGGGCCCCCTCAATGTTGGCAATGAGGTGCTGCGCCGCAAGGTACCCGCGCTCATAGTTGGGGATAGCCACGGTGGTCAGGCCCAGCATCTCAGCCAGAGGGGTATCGTCAAAGCCTGTTACGGCCACATCTTCCGGGATGCGCACACCGGCCTCCCGGAAGGCGCGCATGGCGCCAATGGCCATGTTGTCGTTGGCGCAGACCAGCGCCTGCGGCAGCCGCTCGCCGATCAGCAACAGCTTTGCCGCCTGGTAGCCGCTTTTTTCCCGGTAATCGCCTGTGAGGTAGCTTTCGGAATGAAAGGGGATGCCATTTTCCTTCAGCACATCCGTGAATGCCTGATAGCGCTCCCGGTTATCCAGCGTATTGATGCCACCCAGAAACGCATAGTCACGGTAGCCGCGCCGAACCAAGCCCTGCACCAGCTCGCGCATGGGCGGATAGTTGTTAACCAGCAAGCATTTCACATTGGGCTCATCCAGGATACGGTCCAATGCCACGATGGGATATCCCTTCTGGGCCTTGCGCTTGAGCAGCTGATCATTGCAGCTCTTATCCAGCATGATGCAGCCGCTGGTAAAGCTTTTGGACATAAAGCGGTCGCACGAGCCGCTGGTGCAGATAATCAGGTCATACTGGCGGGAATAGACATAATCGCTGATGCCATGGATGATTTTAAGATAAAATTCGCGGTCAAAGTCGCTGAAATTGAACAGGATGGTCTTGCTCTCCCCGCTTTTGAGGGCACGGCCCGCGTGGTTGACCTGATAATCCATTTCCGCGCAAATGCGCAACACGCGTTCTCGCGTGCTGTCGCTGACGTTTTTGCGGCCGTTGAGCGCATTGGATACCGTTGCCGTGGAAACGCCCGCTGCCTTTGCAATGTCCTTGATAACCACATTCATTCGTACGCCCCCCTAACTGGGCAGATCGTCACGGGAGAAAGTTGTACCGCGCTGCCTGTGCAATCAGCTGACAGACCTCGTCAAGCACAGAAAGGTTTCTGGGCAACGTGATACAGCAAAAAAATGATTGGTTTCGGGTTAGCCCCGTTATGACCATTTGGGTACCTCTCTGCGGATGAATGGCCTAAGTGGATTATATCATGACCCGTGTAAGTTGGCAAATCTGCAAATGTGTAGCAAGGCTGCCTTGCAAAGGGAACTGGCGTTATTATAGGAGTGTCGAGCCTATGTAACACTGGTTTTGCAGAGAAGCGTTATATTGCCATCCCACCTTGCCCTTGTAATGGCATAGCGATCTGTAACCGATGTTCCTCCATCCCCAGCGCAAACAATGTCTCCGCAACCAGCGTTTTGTACTTGAACTTCAGCGCCAGAAGCGCATTGTCCAGCATCGCGCCGTTGTCCATATGGATTATCTGGATCGGAATGTGCCGGTTTGCTGATGCTGTAGCTTCCTGTGCTGTCACATATTTCAGTGCTTGTTGACGAAAAGTACGATTCCTGTTTTATCTTATCCATAGAAAATTCCTCTATGGAAGTTAGCCGTTGGCGCATCTGTTTTCATTACGGATGGGCGGTCTTTTGTTTCTATTTTATAGAGCCAGCACAACCTTTTCGTTTTTCTATCAGTTATAAGGGGCTCACTTGGTCGCAAAGCAGTACTTGCTATTTTGCGTTCAAAAGCAGTAGAATGGTCATAGTGGCCCCATACGGAAAAACGGCTTTTGTAAATGCATAGGAGGAATCGATGATGGCAAAGAAAGTGCGCAGTGTGAAGAACTTCTGGGGCGAAACTGTTCATTACGATGAGCATGGTAAGAAAATCGGAGTAAGCCGTTCCAATTTTTGGGGTGGAACAAGTCACTATGATGCTAACGGCCGCAAGATTGGCGAGTCAAGTAAGAACTTCTGGGGAGGCGAAACGCTCCGGGATACCCACGGCAAAAAGATTGGTGAATCTTATCACAATTTCTGGGGTGAGCTTATCCATCGTGATGCCACCGGCAAGAGAATCGGCAGAACAAGAAAGTCATTCTGGGGGGGAACGAAAACGGAACTTGATGATCGTGACTGATTGTGCACTGCATGTTGTGTGGACCAGGTCTTGCTGGCCATCAAAACGGTTCGTTTCCGCCACATTTGAGGAAATCGCCGCTGAGCAGTGTAAGCCTAAAGCATCCTGTAGCTCAATGTTACAGGATGTATTTTGTTCTGCGTGCTTTTGCGGCATATACAGCGCACAACACGCATCCATGATGTTCTCTGTAATTCGAGCCGGAAAGGATGACAAGCATTCGCAGTTTGTCCGCCAGGATCAGAAGCCCCGTATGGATAAGGTTGCGGGTCCGCAAACAGTCAGTACGCGTAGTAGGTATCATGGCAATCTTCAAGGTATTTTCTGGGCGCGTCGACCTTTTTCCCGCTTCCGCATAAGAAACAAATGGAGCGGTTGCGTCACTTTTCCTGCCCAAGTTTCCTGCGTTAGGGATCTGCCTGCCTTGACATCCTTTCTTGCCGGCGTTATGATGCCAGCAAGGCAACAGCCGGACACGCCTTCTGTCTGCTTTGACCTTCAATGAAACGCCGCTTTTGCCCATGGCAAAAGCACATGGCAAGAGCACCAGCCCTGAAGCCATATTGACTCAACGACAGCCTTATCCGGTTGTTTTTTACAAATAGGGTGATCGCAATGACCGAAACTTCCGACCTGATGCCCCCCAAGAAGGGCACCGCCTACTACCATCTCCCCGGCCTGTTTGAATTTTACGACCTGTATTGCGTTTTTCTGCCGCTGTACCGCAAGCACAGGGAGTATTTTTACGATTGGTGCGAAATTGGTTCCCTCTATGGCGCGCCGGCGGATTGCATCTGGGGCGGCGGCCGTATCGGGGCGCAAGACTGCAATCCCCAGGCGTCGCTGGCATTGACGCGGAAATATGGGATCTCGGCCCGGCTCACCTTCAGCAATTTCCTTTTGCGGGAAGAGCATCTTTCCGATGCCAAGTGTAACGCACTATGCCGTCTGTTTGAGGAAAGCAGCCAGCCCCAGAATGGCGTGATTGTCCATTCGGAGCTGTTGCTCAGCTACCTTCAGCGGACCTATCCGGGGCTGTATCTCGTTTCCTCCACCACCAAGGTGCTAACGGACTTTCGGGATTTCGAGCGGGAGCTGAGCCGCGGGGCCTTCCGGTATGTGGTGCCGGATTTCCGGCTGAACAAGGCCTTTGCGCAGCTGGACGCGCTGTCCGAGCAGCAGAAAGCGAAGGTGGAGTTCCTGTGCAACGAATGCTGCTGGTTTGGCTGCCGGGACAGGAAACAATGCTATGAAGCGGTCAGCCGAAAAGTGCTGGGCGAGGATGGCCCCGAACACCCTTGCACAGCGCCGAATGCCGCAGAAGGCTATCGTTTTTCCAAGGCCATGGAAAATCCCGGCTTTATCGGCATTCACGACATTGTGAACACCTATCTGCCCATGGGCTTTGCGCATTTCAAGATTGAGGGCCGTGGACTGGGCAGCGCCCTGATGCTGGAGTTTTTGCTCTATTACCTGACAAAGCCCGAATATCAGTTGCGGGTCAGGGAAGCAATCTATCTGGACAATATGCTGGATTTGTTCTGACCAGGCAATATTCTGCAACCAAAGACGAGTCCTGCGGCCCTGCACTTTCGCTGGCGACCTCTGCGCTGGACAGCAAACACGCCCTCCCCTTTGGGAAGGCGTCTGCGTGTCGAAAAAGTGGCGTTTGCCACTTTTTCGACACGCTGGGCCGGAGGGCACGTTGCTCCTCCG
>NZ_JBMNUP010000157.1:0-4166 GCF_050946325.1 Agathobaculum sp.
TAACGGTAAACGAATGCAAGCGCTATCTGATATCCCCCTGGCGGCGGTATACCGCGCCGATCGAGGACTACGCCGAAACGCTCGGCTTTGAAACGCCCGAGCAGTCCGCCCTGTTTCTGGCCGTGATGGAGCTGCCGCAGAAGTACCGCGTTCCCATCCACCTGTATTATTATGAGGATTACTCGGTGCGCGAGATCGCCGGCATCCTCGGGATACGGGAAAGCGCCGTGCAGACCCGCCTGCTGCGGGCCAGACGCAAACTCAAAGACAAGCTGGAGGGCGAAAACGATGCTGAATAAAGAACAATATCAAGCAGCCTTTGCACATCTGCACGCCTCCGGCGCGCCAATCAGGCAGGAGGCCAAACCCATGAAAAAAGGACGTATCCGCAAAAGCGCGGCCATCGCCGCCGCAGTCGCCGCACTCAGCATAACCGCCGCAGGGGCAGCCAACGCCGCCACGGACGGCGCATTGCTGGAAAGCATCTGCGTTGCTTTCCGCTGCGAGGTGCGGGATACGCAGACCAATCCGGACGGCTCGACCACCTATTCGGTCAAGGGCGAGGACGGCAGCGATATTGCCGTTACCATCACCGGTGAACCGGACGCGCCGCGTGGCGTGCAGGTAGACGGAGACGGCGCGGCAGACAGCCCGTCGTTTGACGTGCAGGTGGGCGAGGACGGCTCGGTTACCGCAACGGAAAAGGACGCGGACATCGCAGCCGCTCCATAAAGGGACAAAAACCCACCCCGTTTGAAACGGGGTGGGTTTTTTCAATCATGCCGCGGTGCTGCAAAGCGCCCTTGCGAACGCTGCGTTACGCCAGATCGCGGTACAGGAAAGTCACAATCTGTCCGCGGGTGCAGGTTTTATCGGGGGAAAAGGTGGTGGCGCTTGTGCCGTCGGTAATGCCCTGCCGGACAGCCCACGCAACCGCCTGCGCGTACGCCGCGCCCGCATCCACATCGGCAAACGGGGCGGCGGCGGCGCGGGGCTTGCCTGCCAGCTTCCACAAATAGGTCACCGTAGCGGCGCGGGTAGCCGGCGTATCGGCACGAAAGGCGTCTGTCAGCCCTTTTTCCAGCGCCCAGTTGGCCGCATCGGTGTAATACTTGCCAGAAGGTACGGCGGCGCTATGGCCGGCGGGCGCAGGGGAGCCTTTGGCGCGCCACAGGAAAGTTAAAATCTGCGCCGTGGTGCAGGTGTTGTTGGGGGAAAACGTGGTGGCCGTGGTTCCTTCGGCAACGCCCCTGTCCACTGCCCACTTCACCGCATCGGCATAATAAGCGGTTGCTTTTACGTCTGTAAAGCCATGCACGGCGGCAGTCTGTTCGCCCAGACGGACATAAACAGGGGTGCCGTCACTATCCGCTGCCTCCAGCTTATAAATCTCGTTTCCGCGGCGAAACGTTTTGCCTGCAGGACCGTTCAGAATGCTTGCAGCAATTTGTCCCGTCATAAAGCAATCGTTCCCCTCCACAAAGCCGCCCTGCGCAAAAACGCCCAGTTCTTCGGAGCCGGAGTGCCAGTCCAAAGCAATGGTGGTTCCGCCCGTTGCGCGAATGGTACTGCCCGGGCGAACGGAAACAACTGTGGCGTAGACCGGTTTCGGCTCTCCGCCTTCTGCAGAATCGTCGCCCACCAGCAGGGTTTTCTTTTCAACGGAAGATGTTTCAAAGGTAAGGGTATAGGCAGAGCCGTCATACTCATAGCCCTTCACCGTGTAGGTATTGTTTCCGGCCGAACCGCTCTCTCCCTGTGCGGCGCGTCTGTTCAAATCGCCGCTCACATCGCCTTGTTTTTCAGCAAACCATTGCGTGCCCTGCCCATAAAACCAGTTTTCCGTCTCCCAGTTCATGGCCAGTTCCTCACACGGGGAGATAATCCCGGCGCTGTCCCCGGGGTCTGCCGCGCCGGAATGTTCCTCCGTTGTGCCGTCCATATAAAAGAACCTGTACGATTCATGGTTTTCTCTGGGATAAAAACGGGTTTCAAACAGGCGGGCCTGTCCGGACCGGCGGGCAATTCCCATATCGAAAGCAGTCGATCCGGTTGCCGCCTCCAGCGTATGCACAGCCGTTTTATGCGCCGTATTGGTCCGGAGCGTCCAAATGTTCACGTCCAGGCGGCGTCATAGGTAAGCGCCGTATTCCGATGATAGACGGCAATCAGTTCCGGTTTCCCGTCCCCGTTCAAATCTTCCAATCCGCTGTACTGGGCGTCCCCTGCGCTGGCCAGCGCCTTCAGATATGCCGCCGCTTCCGCAGGCGTCAGGTCCTTTGTTCCGGCCGCCGCGGCCGAAACCGTTCCCCCCATGCACAGGGACAATGCCAAAAACAAACTTACAAGTCTTTTCATTTTCAGCTTTCCTTCCTTTTTGTTTTATCACGCCGCTCCCCCTTTTCACTCCTTTCCGGCTTATTACCCGCGGCACGGTAAAATCAACCGGTGCAGTCCGCATATTGAAATCTCCATAATCTCCATTTTACCGGATATCGGTCAGAATAACAAGGCGCTTTTCGGCAGGATTTTTCTCCGTTCTCTTTTTTCTGATGCGGCAGGCAAACCCCGCAAAATCGTTTTCTTTCGGTCTTTCCTTTTTTCTGTGCCCGCGCTACAATATTTTTGTCACAAACCGGCTCCTTCGGTTGTGTTCAGGGTGAAAGGAGGATGGAACATGTACAACTGGAACGGCGAAGCGGACGCAGAGCGGTTTGTCCGCACCTATGCCGACCTGATTTTGCGGCTGTGCCTGTCGCACGGACTGAACCGCGCCGATGCGCAGGATATCTGCCAGGACCTGTTCCTCAAGCTGCTCACCCAGCGCCGCGCCTTCCGCAGCGCAGAGCACGAAAAGGCGTTTGTCATCCGCGCCGCGGGCAACGCCTGCAAAAACCTGCTGCGCGCGCCGCACCGCAGCCGCGCCGTACCGCTGGACGAAGCGCTTTCTGCCGCCGCAGGCGGCAAAAGCCCCGTGCTGGACGCCGTGCGCGCGCTGCCGGAACGGTACCGCGCGGCGGCTGAACTTACCTGGATAGAGGGATATTCGCCAGACGAGGCCGCCCGTCTGCTCGGCATTTCGCCCGCCGCGCTGCGCAAACGAATCGAGCGCGCCAGAAAGCAGCTCAAAACCGAACTGAAAGGAGTCTTAATATGAACGAAACCGCATTCCGCCCGCAATTTTCCGAGGCAGAAAAACAAATGCTGACGCGCCGTCTGCAAACGGCAGCGCGCACCGTGCGCCGGCCTGTGCGCGCGGGCGTCCGGCGGCTGGTCTGCGCCGCAGCTGCGGCCGCGCTGCTGGTAATCGGCGCAGACGCGCTTCCCGGCGCATTCACCGGACTGAAACTGCACATCGGCGGCCAGCAAATAGCAGCCAGCGCCGTCCTCACCCTGCACACGGACGGCAGCGCCACCGTTACCGTTTGCTCGCCCGGGGCGGACGACACGCACATCACCGACTATAGCGGCGCGCTCTCCGCCGCCATCCTGACCGGCGACCAGCAAGCTGCCGCCGCTGCCGCGGCGCCCATTGTGCAGGACCGCGACCCCGCGGCAGAACCGTACACCGTTTATGCCGAAAACGACCGGCTGCTGCTGCATATCAACGGCTACATTCCCATCGACGTGACCGAGCAGCTCGCTTCCGGGGTTTCCTTCACCTATACCGGCGCGGACGGCAGCCGGCAGCGCGCCACGCTTTCCGGCACCGTGGAAAACTACACCGTGCAGTAACCCCTGTCCCTGCCGGCAGGCGGCCGCTTCCGCTCCGGAATTGACTTTGCTTCTTCCCTACATTATAATGAAAGAAACCGGAAGGAGCAGTGAACTATGCTTGCATATACCTATGTGGAGCCCGGCCGTTTTGCCCTGTGCAGCAAACCGGTACCGACCCTGTGCGACCCGCGCGACGCCATTGTGCGCGTGACGATGGCCAGCATCTGCACCAGCGATCTGCATATCAAGCACGGCTCGGTGCCGCGCGCCGTGCCCGGCGTGACCGTTGGACACGAAATGGTTGGCGTGGTTGAGCAGGTGGGCGAAGCCGTCACCACCGTGCAGCCGGGGGACAGGGTCACCGTCAACGTGGAGACCTTCTGCGGCCGCTGCTTTTTCTGCCGGAACGGCTATGTCAACAACTGCACCGACCCCAACGGCGGCTGGGC
>NZ_JBMNUP010000158.1:0-4124 GCF_050946325.1 Agathobaculum sp.
CGTATGATGCTCGAACGGATGGATGGCGTTTTGGTCTGCAACCCGGGCAGCATCAGCCTGCCGCGCGGCGGTCCGGCAAGCTATGCACGGCTGACGATTGAAAATACGCAGGCGCGTATGCTGGAACTGCTGGAGGAAGACGGCGGCCTGCTGCGACGCGAGAAATTGGAAAATAAGGGGAACAATACATGCTTCTGACGATAGATGTGGGCAATACCAATATGGTGTTTGGCCTGTATGAGGGAGAAAAACTGCGCGGCACATTCCGCATTTCAACCAATGCCGAGCGCACCTCGGATGAACTTGGCATGCAGATTTCGCAGTACTATCATTTCCATGGAATTGACCGTGCGGAGACGGACGCGGCGATCATAGCTTCTGTTGTGCCGCCGGTGATGTATACGCTGATCAACGCCATCCGCAAATATCTGCGTGTGCAGCCGCTGGTTGTGGGACGGGACGTGGATACGGGCGTTGCCAACCGTTACAATAACCCGCGTGAGGTGGGAGCGGATCGTCTGGTCAACGCTGTTTCGGCCATTCGGAAATATGGAAAACCGCTGATTATCGTGGATATCGGCACGGCGACGACGTTTGACGCGGTGGACGAGACGGGCGCCTATCAGGGCGGCGCAATTTTTCCGGGCATCAAAGTGGCGATGGAAGCGCTGTTTCTCAAGGCTTCCAAGTTGCCGCGCGTCAATATTGAACGTCCGGAAAAGGCAATCGGCAAAACAACGGTGCAGTCGATGCAGTCGGGCGCGGTGCGCGGCTATGTCGGCGCGCTGACCGGTATTATCACCGATATGCAGCAGGAGCTGGGCGGCAAGGCGTGCGTGGTGGCGACGGGCGGCATGGGCCGCATGATGGCAGAGTACTGCCCGCTGATCAACGAGGTGGACCCCAATCTGACGCTGGAAGGGCTGCGGCTGATTTACGAGGACAATCGCGCAAGCTTTGACGGCTGCCGGCTGGATGGTGAAATATCGCTGATTGAAGTGCCCGAAGATAACTGATGTATAAAAATGCCGTGCTGCACAGGGCAGCACGGCATTTTGTATTTGTGATGCTTTTGCGTGGTTCAGTCGTCGTAATCAACATCCCAGTCGAGCACGGCGCCGGTTCTGGCATCAATATCGCAGTCATATTCGGTGCGCCCGCTGCGCAGCTCGATTTCATATACGGCACGGCCGTCGTCATAATCCAGCTGGCAGTGAA
This sequence comes from Agathobaculum sp., assembly GCF_050946325.1. Lineage (GTDB taxonomy): Bacteria > Bacillota > Clostridia > Oscillospirales > Butyricicoccaceae > Agathobaculum. Next base: position 1,219 of record NZ_JBMNUP010000158.1, read on the forward strand.
CGACGGATGCGCCGGGCGCCTTGGTCAGCGCAATGGTCTTTGCCTTGTCCGCGGAAATCAGCCCGTCGGCCGGAGAGGCTCCCTGATTGGGGCGGCTGTCGGCGCGGTCGATATCGTATTCCAGTATCTTACCGGTGAGCGCGTCAATCTCATAGTCGTATTCTGCGCTGCCGGCGGTGAAATCAATTTCATATACGGCGCGGCCGTCATCCCACTTGAGGGTTGATCTGGTTACCGCAGCGCCGGTCACATCCGCATGTGAAAAAGCGGCTTTGCGTGCGGCGTCTTCGCTGATATAATCCTCCATTTGGCCGGAGCTGGTATCCACGATGCGGGCGACGCGGTTTTGGCCGTCGTACTGCACATCCAGACCGACTGCTTCGCAGATGGCACGGATGGGGGCGTAAGTTGTGCCGTTATAGGTGAATACTTCAACGGCCGTGCCGTTGATATCCAGCGGAATGAACGTCGCTCCGTTGATGGAAAGACGGATGTCATCCTCCACTGAGATGGTGCGGCCATATGCGCTGGCGGCAGAAACGGTCAGCCCCGCGATGAGCAGCGCGGCGGCGAAACCGGTGAAAAATCCGCGGCGTTTTTGCTGATTCACTAGGAAACCCTCCTTTTGTATGATGTTTTAAGCGTTTTGGGATAAAATAGGCGGCTGTTACCTGGCCAATGGGAACGAAGGGCATACTGCGCCGAGCGGGCACCCTTCGCATTTTGGATTGCGCGCGGTACAATGTTCCCTGCCGAACAGCACCAGCCGATGGCAGAAATCCGAAGATTCCTCGGGGTCGATCAATCCGCGCAGCGCCTTTTCGACCTTGACAGGGTCTTTTTCGTTTTTGACAAAGCCGAGCCGGTTGGACAGGCGAATGCAGTGCGTATCCGTCACAATCGCAGGCTGGCCGAAAATATCCCCCAAAATCAGGTTGGCCGTTTTGCGGCCGACGCCGGGAAGCTTCAGCAGGTCCTCCATATTATCCGGCACCTTGCCGTCAAACTCGCTGAGCAGCATGATAGCGCAGGCCTTGAGATCACGCGCTTTGGTGCGGAACAGGCCGCAGGTTTTAATTGCCTCGGCAATATCTTCCTCAGGCGCCTGTGCAAAACTTTCCAGCGTTGGAAACTGGCGAAACAGTGTTTCGGTAACAATATTTACCCGCGCGTCTGTACACTGGGCGGATAACCGCGTGGCAAACAGAAGTTCGTAGTCGTGCGTATAGTGCAGCGCACAGACGGCGTCCGGATACACTTCTTTGAGAAGCTCGGTTACGGCGTGCGCGCGTTCTTTTTTTGTCACGAAAACACCTCCTTATTTGGTATATTTTGATTATAAGTCAAAACACAGTAAAATGCAAGGACTTGACAAAAAAATTTAGGTTAATCATTTTTAACATAAAAAACAAGGGAAAAGAAACAAAATCTATCTGTTTGCCACTAGCAAGACGGCGGGAAATATGGTTTAATTATAGAATAACAACAAATACGCACGTTGATGGAGGTTAGAAAATGGTACGCGAGGCAATGGATTTTGTAAAGGCATATGATCCCGAGCTGGGCCGGATGATGCAGGCGGAATATGACCGTCAGCAGCGCAACATTGAGCTGATCGCTTCGGAAAATATCGTCAGTGAGGCGGTTATGGCCGCGATGGGCTCGGTGCTTACCAACAAGTATGCGGAAGGGTATCCGGGCAAGCGCTATTACGGCGGCTGTGAGTGTGTGGACGAAGTGGAAAGTCTGGCCATCAAACGTGTTTGTGAAATTTTTGGCGCCAAGTATGCCAATGTACAGCCCCACTCGGGCGCACAGGCGAACATGGCGGTTTATCAGGCGCTCTGCCAGCCGGGCGATACGGTACTGGGCATGAGTCTGGACAACGGCGGCCATCTGACGCACGGTTCTCCGGTGAACCAGTCCGGCCTGCTGTACCATATCGTACCCTACGGCGTAGATGAAAACGGCTATATTGATTATGACGCGCTGCGTGACCTGGCGAAGAAAGAGCAGCCCAAGATGATTATTGCAGGCGCGTCCGCTTATCCGCGTGCGATTGACTTTGCCAAGTTTGCAGAGATTGCGCATGAAGTCGGCGCATATCTGTTTGTCGATATGGCGCACATCGCGGGTCTGGTTGCGGCCGGCCTGCATATGAACCCGCTGCCGTATGCGGACGTTGTTACCACCACGACCCATAAGACGCTCCGCGGTCCGCGCGGCGGCGTGATTCTGACCAACAATGAAGAACTGGGCAAGAAGTTCAACAAGGCGATTTTCCCCGGCACACAGGGCGGCCCGCTTATGCATGTGATTGCGGCTAAGGCGGTCTGCTTCGGTGAGGCGCTCAAGCCGGAATTTAAGGCATATCAGCAGCAGGTTGTGGCCAATGCCAAGGTGCTGGCCAAGGCGTTCCTGGATCAGGGCTTTGATCTGGTTTCCGGCGGTACGGACAATCACCTGATGTTGCTGGATCTGCGGGGGACGGGCGTTACCGGCAAGGAACTGCAGCATCGTCTGGATGAGGTATACATTACCGCCAACAAGAACACCATCCCGAACGACCCGCAGAGCCCGTTTGTTACTTCCGGACAGCGCATCGGTACGCCGGCGGTTACCTCCCGCGGCTTCAAGGAGCCGGAGATGCTCCGCATCGCTGAATTCATCTGGCAGGCGGCAACGGATTTTGACAACAAGGCAGAAGAAATTCGTCAGAATGTGTGCGAAATCTGCTCCCGTTATCCGATTTATTGATAAAAACGCCGTAGGATGTCGGCGGATTTGCAGAAAAGGTTCAGGCTTTTGCCTGAACCTTTTTTTGTAAATTTTTCGGCATTTTCGTTGGAAAAGAGAAAAATGGGCGTTTTCAACAAAAACACCTTGAAAATAGATGAATATATGGT
>NZ_JBMNUP010000159.1:0-4120 GCF_050946325.1 Agathobaculum sp.
CTGCTGACAGACCCCTTCGGCAGAGGCTGGCTGCCGCAGGATTATACCTATAACGGCGGCAAAAACGCCCGTACGGGCATGGACCTCGCGGGGCAGTATGCGCGCGGCGTGATGCACAAGAGCGGCCAGTTCCTCTATCCCATCCTGACTGCCGAGAAGCAGCAGGCTTTCCAAACCCAGCAGGCGCTGCCCGACGGCGGCTTCAGCTGGAAGTACGGCGGCTCGTCCCCGTCTTACGATGACGCCGCCGTACTGCCGGGCAGAACGCAGGACGAGTATATCGCCGTTTTCCGGAAAACAGGCGGCGGCATGACCGACCTCCGCGCGGCCTGGGCCGTAACAGTCGGGCAGGAGGACGGCCGTTCGGTTATCACCGAGGTTGCGGACTGCGCGCAGCAGGATTATACGAAAAGTGATTTATTTAAGTTATATTACAACTCTGCGCTGCCGCAGCCCACGCTGCCCGAGGGCGCGGACCACTTTAACGGCGCGCCGCTTGACCGGCTGTACGAACCGCTGACTGCGGCGCAGGCCGTATTCGGCTGGCTGGGCGAGACGGCCTTTACGGCCGAGCTGGAGTCGTCGGACGAAAATACGGCGGTCGTGCGCCTGCACTTTGCCGATAACAGCCCGTCGGTTGATGTGCAGATGTGCAAAACGGACGGTTATTGGCTGCCGGACGGTCTGGCGCTCCAGACGGAGGGCGTTTTCCGGGCAACGGCGGGCGATACGCCCCTGCCCGTGGGACAGACGGTGCGGCAGGCAATCGCGGCGGCGGGCGGCAACGTGCCGCTATTGCAGGCGGGCGACAAGATCGAGCTGCTGTTTGACCCCGCGCCGAACGGCAGCGTGACGATAGAGGACGCGGTCATCCGTGCGGACGGCGCGCTGCAATATTCCGAGCGCGAAACCAAGCGCAGCACGTTTGATTTCACCCACGCGGGCACGGCCAGCCTGTCCTATGATTATGTGGCAGAGCCGATCATGGCGCAATATCTGTCCTCTGCGCTGACCGGCGCCGTTTACCGCGGCGTTACCGTATCCTATCCGCTGGCGGATGGAACGGAGCGCACCGCCGCGTTCGTGTTCCGGCTGGCAAACGGCGCGCGGCAGGATGCCGCCATTCATGCGGCGGATTATCACGATCCGACCTACGGCTACACGCTGACGCTACCCGACTGCTTTGTGGAGCAGGGCTATGCGGTGCCAACCGAGAACGGTGTGCGGTTTGGCCTGCAAAACGCGATGCCCGGCTATTCGGACGACCCGACGGACGCCGGAACGGTGATGACGCTCACGGCCGAAGCGACTGCGGTGCTCAAGGCGCAGTTCGGCGAGGACTGGCTGGCGGAATATCCGATGCCGTGCAAACAGCTTGCCGAGCGGGACGGCCTGACCTGGTATCTGATATTTGCATCCGACGTGCAGTATGACCCGACGGACGCGGACATCGCGGCGGCCTACAGGGAAATGGACCAGGCGGCGCGCGCGCTGGACGGCAGCGCGCTCTCGTTTGAGGGGCAGAATGCGCAGCAGCGCACAAACGCGCGCGAACAGCTGCTGACCGGACTGGCGCAGTACCACGGCGGCCTTTTCCGGCAGAAGAGCGAGCAGACGCTGGCGCCGGTCATCCGCATGGCGGTGACGGCGAATGCGGACGGGAATTATGCCGATGTGGCTTATGAAATACCGATCCTGCGGGACGGCTATCCGGCGCAGCTGCGGCGCAAGGCCGAACGCATGTGGTTTGACGCGGCCGGAAGCCTTGCCCCCACCCGCCGCGAGGAACTTGCAGATTCCGGCATGAAGGGCATGACGATGGCCGGCTTCCTTGCCTGCTATCAGAACGATCTGGGCATGCCGATTTATGACGCGGAGCAGGTGGAAGCGCTGCAGCGGCTGTATGAAGATTCCTCTGCCGAAGCATATGCGCTGCTGGATACGCCGGAAAAAGGCGCAAAGTATGCGCTTGGTCTGGCCGATGCGCACGGCTCGTTTGCGGGAGAGGCGGTTTACAGCCCGTCCGACCCGTGCATGGTGACGTTTGCATTTGTGCAGCCGGATACCAACACCCCGACAGGCGAAACGCTGCGCATCCGGATGCGGCCGGTGGCGGTGGACGGCAGCCGGCCGGCTGTGTGGCTGCCCGAGGATTTTTCCGCGCAGGGCGCAGACGGGCAGACCATCGGCGGGCTGGGATATCAGTTCCCGCCCTATGACAGCCGCGTTTACGCCAGGGCGCACCAGTATTATGCCTACCGCGATACCGCCGACCTTGTCTGGTATCTGGATATGGGCTGGACGGACGGCGCATACACCGAGGGCGTTCTGGCCGAGCTGGAAAAACGCTGGAAGAACGACCCGCAGACGGTGGACAGCATTGTGCAGCGCGGCGGAGAGAACGTCCGTGCGCTGTGGGCAAGCCACAAGGCTGTAAATCCGGATATTTTCGGCGCATAGGCGGCAGGCGTTCCCGTCAAAGCAACCATTTCCTTGGCGAAATCTTAGCGGTTTTACGGCTTGACACGCGGCCTGTCCGTGTGATACGATGCAGTCAGACAAAGGGGAGTAGTCAGCGCGGCAAAATGCCGCGCGGCATCGCCAACAAGCATGGCGGGACGAAGCTTTCCCGTTCTGGCTGACGCCTGAAATGACCAGACCTGCGTTTTCCTGTGGGAAGACGCAGGTCTGTTTGCTTCTCCGGGGGTATCTATCCCCCGTGGCGGATCGTATGAACGCTGCGCGTTATATTGGGAGGGAACGGTATGGAATTTTTGTATGAGGGTTTGCTGTCGGTCACATGGCAGCAGGCGGTGATGTACGCGGTTGGCGGGGTGCTGATCTGGCTGGCGATCACCCGCCAGTATGAACCGGCGCTGCTGCTGCCGATGGGCTTTGGCGCGATTCTGGTCAATCTGCCGTTTTCCGGGGTGCTCAACCAGATGACGGAGGGCATCGGAGAGACGCACGGCATCATCCAGTGGCTGTTTGAAACCGGCATTGAGGCAAGCGAGGCCTTTCCGCTTTTGCTGTTCATCGGCATCGGCGCGATGATCGACTTCGGCCCGCTGCTTGCCAATCCCAAGCTGTTTCTGTTCGGCGCGGCGGCGCAGGTCGGCATTTTCCTGACGGTGATCGCTGCGGCGGCCATGGGTTTTGATTTGCGGGATGCGGCCTCCATCGGCATCATCGGCGCGGCGGACGGCCCGACCGCGCTGCTGGTTTCGCAGGTGCTCGGCTCGAAATATATCGGCGCGATCGCGGTGGCGGCATACAGCTATATGGCGCTGGTGCCCATCATCCAGCCTGCGGCGGTCAAGCTGGTGACAACGCAGAAGGAACGCGCGATGAAAATGCCCTACGCGGCAGGGCAGGTCAGCCGCCGCACGCGCATCCTGTTCCCCATTTTAACCACCATGGTGGCCGGATTTGTTGCACCGGCTTCGGTGTCGCTTGTCGGATTTTTGATGTTCGGCAACCTCATCCGCGAATGCGGCGTGCTGGACAGCCTTTCCAAAACCGCGCAGCACGAGCTGGCCAACCTGATAACGCTTTTGCTCGGCATTACGATTTCGTTTTCCATGCGGGCGGAGCAGTTTGTCACCAAGGAAACGCTGCTCATCCTGTGTCTGGGGCTCATCGCCTTTGTGCTGGATTCGGTCGGCGGCGTGCTGTTTGCCAAGGTGCTCAATTTGTTCTGCAAGAACAAGGTCAACCCGATGATCGGCGCGGCGGGCATTTCGGCCTTCCCGATGAGCGCGCGCGTGATTGAAAAGCTGGGCGTGGAAGCGGATAAGACCAACCATCTGCTGATGCACGCGGTCGGCGCGAACGTGGCGGGCCAGATCGCCTCGGTCGTGGCGGGCGGCGTCATCCTCGGATTTTTTATGTGAGAAAGGAGCAGGGAACAGATGAATCAGGCATTGCAGCAGGCGGTGGCCCTGCTGGGACAGGGCATGGCGGGTATCTTTACCGTGCTGGCGGTGATTGCGCTTTTGACAGCGCTGCTCGGCCGCATGGACCGGAACCAGTAAATTCCGTGCGCAGGGGCGGATGCCGTTTTTTGGACGGTGTCCGCCCAACATATATGCGTTTATGCACGGAAAAAAGACTTGCAAAT
>NZ_JBMNUP010000160.1:0-4071 GCF_050946325.1 Agathobaculum sp.
CCAAGAATTATAGCCAATCTATTATAATGTGTCTACTATAAAAATCCTGAGGATTAATAAATATCATAGCCATTCCTCCTGTTTTATATAGGCATATGATTAACCCTACCGATAAGAGTGCCTTCTCTCGGCTATTCCGTTTCCCTCAAACGCTCAACAACAGAGTGTCTGGAAACAAAGCGGTACACCGTCAGCGGCACAGCAATGCCGAGCAGTATGAAAATCGGAGCAACCAAAAGGATGGGTAAAACCGTAAAACGATAGGTAAAGAACCAGAATATACCGGCCAGTACATTAGACAGCAGCGGACCGGCGGCAATGCTGAGCAAAAGCGACACTGCCACAGCACCCAAAGCGTAATACAGTCCCTCCCAAATCAGCATGGTTTTGAGCTGCTTGCCGGTCATGCCGATGGACTGGAGCATGGCAAGCTCACGGCGGCGTGTCAGAATGCTCGTCAGAATCGCGTTGAGAAAATTGAGCACGCCTACAAGCCCGACGATAAAGCTTAGCACGCCTCCCAGCATTAGGAACATATTGCGGAAAGAGTCGAACTCCGCAGCATAAGTTGCTTTGCTTTCATAGCCGAACTGCGGCATCTGCTTATTGGTCAAATCAGACAGAAAAGCTTCTATATCGGCAGTATTCTCGTCATTGACATCGCAGGCGTAATACATGACGTTACTGGTGCCGCTGTCCTGAATAAATGTCCGGTCGTTCATGACGAACTCATCGGCGCCATAATAGCGATAGCTGAAGGAACGCGGCACAGTGATCAGAGCCGCCACTTGGTAATCAATGTCCTGATAAGCTTTGGCCCGATACCGGTAAGGTTGGTCGTCGGGAAGATTACCAGGGTCAAGGATCTTGCCCGTTTCATCATAATACTCATACTCTGTCACATAGCGCAGGGTGACGGTGTCTCCAAGCTTTGCCCAATGGGAATCTGAAATCGGGTTGCCGTAGTCGTCATCGCTGTATACGGCCGCGACATAGCGTCCGCCAGGTTCACGGAGCTTGGACAAATCGCCTTCCAGCACCCGGAGCTTGTCGAGGGCGTAGCTCTCCATACCGTAAAGCTGTACCTGGTCGGCCAGCAGGCCTTCTTCATTTTTTTCCATAAAGGCGACAGCGTTGTCCAATGTTTCCTGATCGCTCCACCTACTGTTCACCGCACGGTAATATTTCTCGGTGACAAACTCCTCCACCGGGCTGCTTTTGCCATATACACGCCCCCCGGCTTCAATACCAGGGTTGGTCTTCAACGCGGAGATAATTCCTTCTGGCAAGGACTCCGCAGACCATAAATTATCTGTCTGAAAGTAGCCTGCATCCGCCACGATAAAATCCGAAACCACATCTGCCAGATATTTATCCAGGTCAAAACCATTTGTAAAGGTGACTGTCATATTGAGCAGCAGCACGGCCAGTGACAGGGAAGTAACTGTTATTGCTGTCTTGCTGCGGTTGCGCCCCAGGTTTGCCCATGCCATTTTGGGCAGCGATGCGCCTGACTGCGCCTTGCGTATGGTTTTCTTATTCGCCGTCCCCTCGGTGTAGCGAACAGCCTCCACAGGAGATACTCTTGCCGCCATCCGCCCCGGCCTGCGGCAGGAGATCACCACCGTGACCAGAGCAAAAAGCGCAGAACCAATGAAAATAAGCGGACTTGTCGACACCGCATCCTGTACAACACCGTTGAGCCGAGACAGTATCACAGGGGTCAGCTTAATACCGACGCCATAGCCCATCAGCAATCCAAGGGGAATGCCAATTAAGGACAGCAGCAGCGCCTGCTGACGGATTATGCTCCGCAGTTGCCGCCCCGTAGTACCGATGGTTTTAAGCAGGCCGTAGAAACGAACATCGTTTGAAACGGAAATCTGAAATACGTTATAGATAATCAGATAGCCTGTAAAGATAATGATCAGCAAAAGACACACAATGGCGATAACGGTTATCGGGTCTATATTATCGGCCAGCTGCGAACCGCTGTAGCCCCAGTTTACACCCGTTGAAATATAATTGTTTCCCGCTGAACGGTTTTCCGTCTGGTAACCGTGATTTGCCAGAATTTTGTTCAGGTCCTGTTTGATGTGCAGCGAGCTGCCCAGCATGACATCCATATTCCATGAACCAGTCATCCCGTCATTGCCGATACCGCCGCCGATGCCAACCTTATCATAGATAGCCTGCACGCGGCTGTGGGGAATGAGAACATGATTGGCGACAATCGCCTTGTCATATTCCCACCAGCCGCTCAGGGTAAAGGTTTCCGTCACTTCTGTGCCGTCCACATCAAAAGTCATGGTAAACTGGTTTCCCAATACCGGTTCAACGCCCAGCAGTTCCAATACCCGGGTATCGGTGGCGGCCTCCTTGGTACCTTCGGCAGGTAACCGGCCTTCTACAGGGTCGCAGTACATCCAGTGCGCCTGGTTCGCATCGCTGTATCCAATTTCCACATGAGATTTGCGAAACGGCGCGCCGGCCGGCATACCCACAAAGCGGCGCAGCCCATATTGCTTGATGAGGGGATCGGTTTTAATTTCATCAAACTGCTCATGGGTCATATACTTGAACGTTCCATGACTCCAGCCTCCGGCTTGCCGGAAGTTGGCCTGTTGAAAGGAATGATTAATCGACAGCGCCACCGTGAACAGGGAAGTAAACAGTACGGCGGTCAAGGTAATGGCAAGAATGGCAATAAGATTTCTTGTTCTTGCCGCTTTCATGCTTTTCATGCTCAGCCGGCGGATACATTTTCGGTTGGCTACGTTCATGCTGTGCACCTCCTTATCGAGCGACGATCAAGCCGTCCTCGATGCGGACGATGCGGTCGGCCAACTGGGCAATTTCCTCGTTATGGGTAATCATCACAATGGTTTGGACGAATTTCCGGCTTGTGACCTTTAGCAGCCCCAACACATCCTGGCTGGTCCTGGAATCCAGATTGCCGGTGGGTTCATCCGCTAAAATGATGGCGGGCTTTGCCGCTAAAGCACGTGCGATGGCAACCCGCTGTTGCTGTCCGCCCGAGAGGTTATTGGGCAGGTTTTGCAGTTTGGACTTAAGCCCCAGTGTTTCAATGATGCTGTCCACATAGGCGGAATCCGGCGTATTGCCGTCCAATTGGATGGGCAGCACGACGTTTTCATAGACGTTGAGCACAGGGACCAAATTATAATTCTGGAACACAAAGCCGATCTTGCGGCGGCGGAAGATAATCAGCTCTTCATCCTTCAGCGAAAAGATGTCCTTCCCATCCACCCAAACCGTGCCGCTTGTAGGGCGGTCCAGTCCACCCAGCATGTGCAGGAGCGTGCTCTTGCCGCTGCCGGATGTACCGACAATAGCCACAAATTCTCCTTTTTCCACCTGCAGATTGATGCCGGCGAGAGCATGAACAGTGTTTTCGCCGCTGCCGTAAACCTTTTTCAAATCATGGGTCTGCAAAATGGCCATGATAGATACCTCCAAAGATAAAGTCTGTATTGCTACAATACAGACTTTATCATGAGTTTCTTTCCAGAATCTTTCCGGCGGATAAGCAATTCTAACAGTTTTGTAAGAATTCAAGTCTTTCGGGGCAAAAACATAGAAAAAACCGAGCCGCCACCTAACGATGATGCCACTTTAATATATCCGCCCTGCCCGGCTAAAATATGGCGGGTCAGATATAAACCGATCCCCACGCCGTCCTGTTCACTGACAGATGGGGAACGGTAAAAACGGGAAAACACTTTTGCCTGCTCTGCTTCTGAAATGCCAATCCCAGTATCCGCTACATCAATGCGGCAAAACAAATCGTATTCCTGGACTGAAATTTGTATGCTGCCGCCAGAGGCGTGTATTTAATGGCGTTATCCATCAGATTGCATAGCGCTTCTGTCGTCCATTTATAGTCAAATACCGCATCGGTTTCCGTAGGATTCGTGGTCAAGCGAATCTCTTTTTGCGCGGCTTTGGGCGCCAGCTGTTCGGCTGCTTCCTCCAGCATAGGGGTAATGGCATGGGAAACCGGATGCAAGGTGAAAACGCCTGTTTCCAGTCGTGACAACTTCACCAATG
>NZ_JBMNUP010000161.1:0-3979 GCF_050946325.1 Agathobaculum sp.
AGCATGAACGCCAGCAGGCCCAGCACAATGATCTTGATCGTCTCCAGCGTCAGGAACTTGTCCGCAACAGCCTTGCAGCCAACCGACAGGCCCAGGAAAATCGTTACAATATTGCACAGCGCATTCTGCGCGGTATCAGACAGACGGTCGGTTACGCAGCACTCGCGGAACAGGTTGCCCAGCATCAGCATGCCAATCAGCGGAGCCGTATCCGGAATGAGCAGAATGACAAAGGTTGCAACCGCAATCGGGAACACAATCTTTTCCGTCTTGGAGACCGGACGGAGCTGCTCCATCTTGATCTTGCGCTCCTTTTCCGTCGTCAGCAGACGCATCAGCGGCGGCTGAATCAAGGGAATCAGCGCCATATAAGAATACGCTGCAATCGCGATAGCAGGCAGGTAATCCTCCGCCAGGCGGGAGGCAACCAAAATAGCCGTCGGGCCATCCGCACCGCCAATGATGCCGATTGCAGCCGCTACCGCACCGGGGAAGCCCAGCGCCAGCGCCAGCAGGAAAGCAGTGAAGATGCCCAGCTGTGCTGCCGCACCAAGCAGCAGCGAAGAGGGGCGGGCAATCAGCGGACCAAAGTCCGTCATCGCACCAATGCCAAGGAAGATAATGGACGGATAAATCGCATGCTGTACGCCTTGATAGATCACCCACAAAAATCCAGGGCTTGCGCCGTCCACCGGTGCATTGAGCAAGCCGGTCAGCGGCAGGTTGGAAAGCAGAATGCCGAATGCAATCGGCACCAGCAGCAGCGGCTCAAACTTTTTGCCGATGCCCAGATACAACAGCACAAAGGCGATGATAATCATAATCAGGCTACGGGGATCCTGTGCAATTGCAGCAAAACCCGAGCTTGCAAGAATCTCACCCAGCGCGCCGGTAAAAGAAAACTGCATGACTACGCCTCCCCTGTTACAGCGTACACAGCACGGCGCCAGTTTCAACCGCCGCGCCCTTCTGTACGCTTACCGAGGATACTGTGCCGTCATGCGGCGCGCAGATCTCGTTCTCCATCTTCATCGCTTCCAGAATGAACAGCACATCGCCGCCCTTGACCGCCTGACCGGCCGCGCAGCGCACATCCAGAATGGTGCCGGGCATCGGCGCTGCAACCGCCTCTCCGCCAGCCGGCGCCGCTGCCGGTGCAGGTGCCGCTGCCGGTGCGGGTGCCGGCGCCGCTGCCGGTGCAGGCGCTGCCACAGGAGCCGCCGCAGGCGCGCTGCCCACGCAGACCGCGCTGGCCGAACCCTTTTCTACTTCTACTTCATACTGCTTACCATTCAGTGTAACCATATATTTCATCGTTTTCTTCCCCCTTACTTTGCCTTAATGGACTTAAACACAAGCTGGTCCAGCGGAATACCTGTCTCATGGCTGACAATTGCCATAACGCAGGCCGCCTGTGTTTCTTCGATGCCAACCAGTTCTACCTGCGGCACAGCCGGCACGGCCGGAGCAGGCGCAGGCGCCGCAGCCGGCACGGGCGCGGGCGCAGCAGCAGGCGCTTTTTTAGACGACAAGCCGCCTACCACGCGCGAAACAACGATGATAATGGCCCACAAAGCGGCCAGCATCAAAAATACAATGACAAAGCCGGACAGCGCCACCATCAGCGCGTCCAGTACAGAAAGCGGATCTTTCACCATCGTCAGTCGACCTCCTTAAACGTATACTGCGCAGTGAAGGTCTTTGCTCTGCGGTCAAAGTACTGCTCCGCCTGCTGCGGGAAGGCGATATAGGACAATACGTCCTCCTCGCTGTGCGCACGGTCACCCAGATAAGCCTTTGCCTCGTCATACTCGGGCGCAAGCGTATCTGCATAGCGGCCGGTCATCGGCTCGTCATCGCCCAGCACCTTCTTTGCCAGCGCAGGATCAATTTTGCCCGGCGCTTTGCCATATTCGCCACGGATATAGCTCTTGATTTCCTTGCCGATGTTCTTATACCGCTCACCCAGCAGCACATTGACCGTCGCCTGTACGCCGACCATCTGACTCAGCGGCGTAACCAGCGGCGGATAGCCGAGATCAGCGCGCACGCGCGGCGTTTCCTCCAGCACTGCGTCCAGCTTGTCAATCGCGTTCTGGGCCTTCAGCTGCGCCACCAGGTTGGACAGCATGCCGCCCGGAATCTGATAGGTCAGCGCATCGGTCTTGGTGGAGAGCACATACGGGTCAAACGTGCCGTCTGCCGAAAAATGCTCCTTGACCGGAATGAAATAATCGTTAATCCGCTTCAGCTGCTTGGCGTCTACGCCGCAGTCAAATCCCATCTGGCTCAGCGCGTACACCAGCGACTCGGTCGCCGGCTGGCTGGTGCCGCCCGACAGGCAAGAGGTTGCGCAGTCAATACCGGCAGCGCCTGCTTCTGCGGCTTTGAGGTAGGTCATATAGCCCAGACCGGTCGTGGCATGCGTATGCACATAAATCGGCAGGCTGATATTCTGCCGCAGCGCGCTGACCAAATCAAAGCACTCCTGCGGAGACATGATGCCCGCCATATCCTTGATGCACAGGCTCTGGCAGCCCATTGCTTCAATCTGCTTGCCCAGCGAAACAAACATCTCCAGGTTGTGAATCGGGCTGAGCGTATAGCAGATGCAGCCCTGCGCATGGCCGCCCGCTTTGAGGCACTCGTCCACGGCAGTTTCAATATTGCGTAAATCGTTGAGCGCGTCAAAAATACGGATGATATCCATGCCGTTCTCCACGCTCTTACGCACAAACCGGCGCACTGTGTCGTCCGAATAATGGTGATACCCCAGCAAATTCTGCCCACGCAGCAGCATTTGCAGCTTGGTGTTCTTCATGTGGGATTTGATCTTGCGCAATCTTTCCCACGGGTCCTCGTGCAGGTAACGCAGACAACTGTCAAAGGTTGCGCCGCCCCAGCATTCGATGGAGTGATAGCCGGCTTTATCCATTTCGTCCAGCACAGCTTCAAAGTCCTCGAACGGCATACGGGTTGCAATCAAAGACTGTTGCGCGTCACGCAGCACAGTTTCTGTGATGTGCATTTGTTTCACGAAATATGCCCCTCCTTCTGGCCGCAAAACGGGGTAAAGGGCAAAAACCTCCCTACCCCCATTTTTACTTAATTATATCATAGCATTTTACACCCCTCCATGCAACGACTTTATCGTTAAGATGTTGTTTTTTCTTTTTCCCTTGCTTTTTTTGCGCGCGCTTGAATTGACAATTTGAGATAAATGCAGTATAGTAATAATGCTTATGCGCCGTTTGGGCGGCGCACCCGTTTTTGCACGTCTCCGTAGCTCAGCCGGATAGAGCGTCCGCCTCCTAAGCGGAAGGCCGCGCGTTCGAATCGCGCCGGGGACGCCAGATACCCGGCGTTTTTTGGCGCTGGGTCTTTTTATTTTCATTTATTTTATGGGATTGTTAAGGAGGACAACATGAAACGTTTTGCCCTTTCCGCCGTTATGGCCTGCCTGCTGCTTGCGCTTTGCGCCTGCGGCGCACCGGAAGCACCAAAAACACCCGCTGCGCCGGATGACACGGCATCCGGTTCCACAGACGCCCCTGCTGAAAATGCAGGTATTCTCAGCGCTTTCACAGCGGATACGCTGGACGGCGAGCAGGTTGACCAGACGCTTTTTGCCGAAGATACGCTGACGATGGTCAATGTCTGGGGCACATCCTGCGGCCCCTGCATTTCCGAAATGCCTGATCTTGCCGAACTTGCCGAAGAATATGAGGATAAGAACGTGCGTATCATCGGGCTGGTGGCCGACGTGCTCGATTCGGACGGCCAGTTCAGCGAAACCCAGCTTGAAACCGCACGGGATGTTGTTGCATCGACCGGCGCGGATTATGTGCATCTGCTGCCTTCGCCCGACCTGCAAGGCCTGCTTGCACAGATCTCCTCTCTGCCGACCACCTTCTTTGTGAACAGCGCGGGGGCACAGGTCGGCACGGCGTATCTTGGCGCCAAGGATAAAGAGGATTGG
>NZ_JBMNUP010000162.1:0-3936 GCF_050946325.1 Agathobaculum sp.
CTGGGGCGTGATGGGCCTGCTGCTCGCGCGGCTGATTCATCCGCCTGTTGAAGCGCTGATCTTCGGCCTGCCGCCGCTTGTTCTGCTTTCGGCCGGTCTCCTGCTTTCGGCTGCCTTTGTGTGCGATGTGACCATATCCGTCCGCGCTGCGCTCGATCTTGCCAAAGTGCTGGAAGAGCTCGACCGTCTGCGCGAGCAGAGCGCCGAACTGCGCCGCCAGCTTTCCGAAACCGCAATGGTCGAACTGACCCGTCTGTCCTATCGCGTGGACGAGGCGCGCGGCGAATGGTCCGAGCGCATGGACGAGGCCCGCGAACAATTTGCAGGATATATGGACGATACCCGCGAACAGGTAGCGGATGCCAAAGAGCAGCTGCTTGCCCGCCTGGATGAAGTGCAGCGCCGCTTTGACGAGCGCGCGCAGGCCCTCAAACGGACACGCAAAAGCATGCTGCGCGGCAACCCCTCCGCCCGCTCCGCGCGGTATGATGATGTGCTGCAGCGGCTGAAACGCCGAATTGACGCGCATAAACCAAACTGAACCTGCACAAAATTCACAAAATGATGCAAAATATCCAATTGCGTGTCTCTGCTTTGGTGAGTTTTTCACTTGCTAAACTGCCCGCTTCAGGTGTATATTAGTATTACATGCTGAATCCTCTGTTCCTACCGAATTAGTAGGCTTTCAGCGTCCAAACATCAAAACCCTTTTGACAGGAAAGGCTGATATAAAATGAAACGATTTGTTTATGCGGATAATGCGGCAACCACGCCCATGTCCGAAACCGCCTTTGCGGCCATGAAACCCTGGCTGACCGAGCAGTACGGCAACCCTTCCTCTCTGTACCGCATCGGCCGCAGCGCCAAGGAGGCAATTAACGAAGCGCGCATGATCGTCGGCAAATGCCTGAACGCTGCCGAGCCGGTCAACGTTGCCAATGATTACAAGCCGGGCGAAATCATTTTCACCGGCGGCGGTTCCCAGGCGGACAATCTCGCTATCCGCGGCTTTATGCACGGCCCGGGCGCAAAGGGCCGCCGGCACATCATCACCTCTAAAATTGAGCATCACGCGGTGCTTTATACCTGCGAAGCGCTGGAAAAAGAAGGCTTCCGCGTCACTTATCTGGATGTGGACAAGTACGGCCGCGTCGATCTGGAACAGCTCCGGCGCGAACTGAGCGAAGACACCGCGCTCGTCTCCATCATGGCGGCGAACAACGAAATCGGCACCATCCAGCCCATTGCGGAAATTGCCGCGCTGGCGCATGCGGCCGGCGCCGTATTCCATACGGACGCGGTGCAGGCAGTCGGCCATATGCCGATTGACGTGCAGGAAATGGGCATCGACCTGCTCTCGCTTTCCGGCCACAAGTTCCGCGGACCGCGCGGGGTTGGCGTGCTTTATATCAAAAAGGGCGTTGCGCTTGAGCCGCTGGTATACGGCGGCGGGCAGGAGCGCGGCCTGTGCTCGGGTACGGAAAATACGGCTGGCTTTATCGGCCTTGCGGCAGCAATGCAGGAAGCGGTCGAGGGCATGGAAGAAAAGATGGGCTATGTCAAAAAGCTGACCGACCGGCTCGTTTCCGGCATTATGGACCGGATTCCCTATACCCATTATACCGGCGATCCGGTAAACCGCCTGCCGGGCACCGCCTCTTTCGTATTTGAAGCGATTGAGGGCGAAGGCCTCATCCTTCGTCTGGATAATGAGGGCGTGTGCGGCTCAACCGGCTCGGCCTGCTCGACCGGCTCGCTCGACCCCTCCCATGTGCTGATGGCGATCGGCCTGCCGCACGAAATTGCGCACGGTTCGCTGCGCCTGACGCTGGGCGAACAGAACACCGAAGAGGATGTGGACTATATCATCGAAACGGTGGACAAGGTTGTCTCCGGCCTGCGCGCCATGAGCCCTGTGTGGGAAAACGGCAAGCCCAACCTGACGGCAGCCGCCAATCTTCACGCATAAACTGTTATTTTCCATTCTTTATTCATACAACGTAAGGAGCTTTTATTATGCAATACAGCGAAAAAGTGCTTGACCACTTTACCAATCCGCGCAATGTGGGCGAAATTGCCGATGCCAACGGCGTGGGCGAGGTCGGCAACGCCAAGTGCGGCGATATCATGAAGATTTACCTCAAGGTATCGGATGACGAGGTGATCGAGGATGTCAAGTTCAAGACCTTCGGCTGCGGCGCGGCCATCGCCACCAGCTCGATGGCGACCGAGATGGTCAAGGGCAAAACGCTTGAAGAAGCGCTCAAGCTGACCAACAAGGCGGTTGCGGAAGCGCTGGACGGCCTGCCGCCGGTCAAGATGCACTGCTCGGTGCTGGCGGAGGAAGCGCTCCGCTCGGCGATTGCAGATTACTACAAGCGTCTGGGCAAGGACCCCACCGCAATCCTCGGCTGCGACATGGACTGCGCCGCCTGCCATCACGAGCACGACGAGCACGCGCATTAAGCGCCGTACCACATGCATATCATAATAGGGCAGATGAAAATCTGCCCTATTGGCGTATTTTCGTTGGAAATCAAGATTTCCAACGAGTTGGGATGTACCGAACAAAGCTCGGATACATCCCAAACTGCGAAAAGTTCCGACAAGCGAAACTTTTCTCCGTTCTTGTATAAAAACCGAGATGCCTGCTCCCGGTTTTTATGGCGCTTGCAAGGCAAGCGCCGATCCAATGCGCGCTGCGGCGCGGAAGCCCTATCCCCGCCCGGAGGAACCCGTATGACCGAAATAACCAAAAGTATAACTTACCTAAAAGAATACAAACAGTTGAAACAAGCGCTCGAGCAGGGCAAAACGCCTGTGCTGGCTGTGGGTCTGTCGGCCATCCACAAGGCGCATCTGGCGGCGGCGCTTGGGCTGGATACCGGCCGCCCTGTGCTGGTGCTGACCGATGACGATGCCGCCGCGGCGCGTTTTTCGGCCGATCTGCACGCCTTTGCGGAAAAAGAGGTGCTGACACTGCCGGCGCGCGAGCTGGTCATGGCCGATGTGACCGGAGTGTCGCGCGGCTATGAGCAGCGGCGGCTGGCAGCGCTGGACGCCCTGCCGCGTATGCGGTTCGCGGTGGCGTCCGTGCAGGCGGCGGCGCAGCGCACACTGCCGCCCGAGGCATTGGCTGCGTCGGTGGTCACCCTTTCTGCCGGAGACACAGCGCCGCTGGAGGAGCTGACGCACAAGCTGGTGCGCGCCGGATACGAGCGCTGCATTCAGGTAGAGGGCACGGGGCAGTTTTCCGTACGCGGCGGCATTCTGGACGTATTCCCGCCGCAGGCGGCGCACCCGTACCGTATTGAGTTCTGGGATGACGAGATCGACTCAATCGCGTCGTTCGACGTTGGCAGCCAGCGGCGGCTGGAAACTGCCGAAACGCTGCGCTGCCTGCCGTGCATGGAAACCCTGCCCCATCTGGCGCCGGGCGGCGCAAAAGGGCTGGCGAAAGCCGTGCGCGGCCTGCTGAGTACCCGCAAAAAAAAACATGCCGACCTCGCCGCGCACATCGAACGCGACGCAGAACGCTTGGAAGAAACCGGTGCGCTGCCCGCAGCGGATAAATACCTGCCGCTGGTTTACCCGCAGGCGGCGACCGCGCTTGACTATCTGCCGGCGGATGCGCTGGTGCTGATTGAGGACACGCCCCGCCTGCGGGATGCAGCGCGCGATTTTCACGGCCGGATTGCGGATGATGTGACCGCATTGCTCGAGCGCGGCGAAATGCCGCCCGGGCTGGATGGATACGCGCTGGATTTTGCCGGTTTGTGCCGCCTTCCGCAGCCCATTGTGCGGCTGGACAGCTTTTTGAACAACGTTCCTGAGCTGACGCCCGCGCATCTGGAAAACTTTGCGGCAAACCAGATGAACGCTTACGGCGGCAATCTGGATATGGCGGCGGCGGATATCCGCGGCTACACCCAGCAG
>NZ_JBMNUP010000163.1:0-3863 GCF_050946325.1 Agathobaculum sp.
GTATGGCTACATGTCGGTTGCAGATTATGCAGCGGATGTATATGAATCCAACACGGTGGGTCTGCTGGTAACAGGCATCACAATGGTGTTTACGGTTCCGTATGTCGCCATGCAGGCTATCGGATGTAGCTATATTTTCACCACCATCTCCGGCGGCAAGCTGAGCTATACGGTGGGCGCAGTGCTGTTCTTCGTGATTATGATCATCCTGGTTTGGATGGGCGGCATGAAGGGCGTTGCCATTACGGACGCAGCGCAGGGCGTATTTATGTTTATCGGCCTGCTGGGCGGCTCGTTCTGGGTCATTCGTGCAAACTTCCCGTCGGTTTCGGCAGCGTTTGAAGCGGCGTTTGCCAACTGTCCGGAACTGTTTACCATGCCTGGTCCAAATGGCGTTGTCACGCCGCAGGACTGGCTGAGCCGTTGGCTGGTCATCACCTTTGGTATGATGATGTTCCCGCAGGTGTCGCTGCGTTTCTTTGCAGGCAAAAATCTGCGCGTTGTCAAGTGGTCTGCGGTGTTCTCCTCGATCTACCTGACCTTTATCTATGTGCTGACCCCCTGTATGGGCTTTATTGGCCGTCTGCTCATGCCGGATCTTGCGGCGGCAGATACCATCTTCCCGGAAATGCTGCTCAAGTACACGCCCACTGCATTTGCAGCGCTTGTTATTTCGGGCGCACTGGCGGCAGCCATGTCAACGGGCGATTCGCAGCTTCACGCAGCCTCGGCGATGGTGTCGACGGACATTTACAAGAAGTATATCAATAAAGATGCGGACGAGCGGAGCATGTATAACGTGGCGCGCGGCGGCGTACTGGTTGTCGGTCTGATTTCGGTTATCTTTGCGCTGACCAAACCGGGCGCGCTGGCTGACCTGCTCAACCTTGCCAACAGCGGCGTAGGCGTACTGGTGCCCACGATTATCGGCGGCATGTACTGGAAGCGGGCCACCAAGCAGGGCGCAATCGCCGCTACGGTGATTGGCGAAGTGATGATGGTGGTCATGACTTTCGTGCTGAAGGTTTCGCCGCTTGGCTTCTCGGCCGGTCTGTGGTCGATGGTGGCCTCGATTGTGATTTACATTGTGGTATGCCTGGCAACCGCACCGAAGCCGCATGTGGCTGAGGTTGTCGATTCCATCAACGAATTTTTTGATAACTGATATTGCTGAAAATGCCGTTTCTGCCGATAAGCAGAAACGGCATTTTTTTTGCTTGTGTTACATCTTGGGAGAAAAAACGAACAGACGGTCATTTTTTGATATACAAGGAGTAAAGTGCAGAAATTAACGGATGAACGCAGAAATATCGGATAGGAAAAGGCAGTTTTGAGGAACCTTCTCTTGTGCGCGGCGCAGTGGTGCGGTATACTGATAATGACAGATAACAGTGATTGGGAAAGGGAAGACACAGATGAAATATTGTATGGAGTGCGGTACCGAGCTGGAACAGCGTTTTCTGGAAAACGAGGGCATGATTCCCTACTGTCCGAAGTGTGAGGCGTTCCGCTTTCCGGTGTTCAGCACGGCGGTCATCATGATTGTGATGACCGAGGACAGACAGCGTATCTTGCTGATTCAGCAGTATGGCCGAACGGATTACATACTGGTTGCCGGTTATGTGAACAAGGGGGAAAGCGCGGAGCACGCGGTCTGCCGGGAGGTGAAGGAGGAAATTGGGCTGGATGTCACCTCGCTGCGGTTCAATAAAAGCGAATATTTTGCAAAGAGCAACACGCTGATGCTGAACTTTACCTGCACGGTAGCCAATGACAGTTTGGCAGGGATCACGTCTGAGGTGGACGCGGCGCGGTGGTTTTCTGTGGAAGAGGCACGGCGGAATATCCGGCAGGGAAGCCTTGCGCATCAGTTTTTGGAAAATTTTATCGATCATATTCTGTATCAGGAGAACGTGTGATTTTCTGCTGCAGGCAGAGCGCAAGCACTGCTCAAAAAATCCCGCAGTCTATACGACTGCGGGATTTTTATATGTTCGGAAATGAGAAAATTTATGGAATGAACTGGCTGCGCAGGTCGAATAAATGATCCATCGGGCCGCTGCCGGCGCCGAGATCCAGCATGGCGCCGAGCGCGCCGGAGATATATGCTTTTGCGCGTTCAATGGCCTGCTCCAGCGGCAGTCCTTTGGCCAGGTTGGAGGCAATGGCGCTGGAAAGCGTGCAGCCTGTGCCGTGCGAATTGGGATTGTCAATCCGCCGGCCGCAGAACCAGCGCACCATACCGTTATGATACAGCAGGTCGTTTGCGGTATTCACCTGATGGCCCCCTTTGCACAGCACGGCGCAGCCGTACCGCTGGCTGATTGCGCGTGCGGCCGCTTCCATTTCGGCGGTGCTGCGCACCGGAAGGCCGGAAAGGGCAGATGCTTCCGGAATGTTGGGGGTGAGCACCGCAGCAAGCGGAAAAAGCAGTTCTTTGAGCGCGTCCACGGCATCCTCGGCAATCAGACGGGAGCCGCTTGTGGCGATCATAACCGGATCAATGACGATGTTTTCCGCATGGTATTGCCGCAGTTTATCCGCAATGACCTGGATGAGCGCCGCAGATGCGACCATGCCGGTTTTGACGGCGTCCGGTCGGATATCGGTAAAAATGCAGTCCAGCTGGCTGGCGAGGAAAGCGGGCGTCACCTCGAAAATACCGTAAACACCGGTTGTGTTTTGCGCGGTCAGCGCGGTGACGGCACTCATGGCGTAAACGCCGTTTGCCGCCATGGTTTTGATATCTGCCTGAATGCCTGCGCCGCCGCTTGAATCGCTTCCGGCGATGGTTAGCGCTGTTTTCATAAATTTTTCCTTCTTTCTTTTGGGGAAAAGCGTGCGTTTACTGCACAAGGTCCCTGATGACTTCCCCCGCGATAATCAGGCCGGCAACGGCGGGAACAAACGCTGTGCTGCCGGGTATTTGTCTGCGCGGCGCGCCTGTGCGCACGGCGTCCGGTGAGCCGGCCGCATCTTCGGAACAGGCATCTGCCGGAGACAGGGCCTCTTCTGTTGAATAAACCACTTTCAGCCGCTTTACGCCGCGTTTTTTCAGTTCGCGGCGCATGACGCGCGCAAGCGGGCACATGGATGTCTTGTAAATATCCGTCACGGCAAATGCGGTCGGGTCCAGCTTGTTGCCCGTTCCCATGCTGCTGATGATGGGCGTTCCGGCCTGTTGGGCGCGAACCGCCAGCTCCAGCTTAGCCGTAACCGTGTCAATGGCGTCCACAATATAGTCGTATTGGGAAAAATCAAACTGGCCGGCAGTGTCCGGCATATAAAAGGTCTGATAGGTGTGCACAACGGCGTCCGGATTGATATCCAGTACACGCTGCCGCGCGGCATCGACCTTGTATTGCCCGATGGTGCTGTGCAGGGCGATGATTTGCCGGTTGAGGTTTGTCAGGCAGATTCTGTCGTCGTCGATCAGGTCGAGCGTACCGATGCCGCTGCGCGCCAGCGCTTCCACCGTATAGCCGCCTACGCCTCCAATACCGAAGACAGCCACGCGCGCACGGCGGAGCCGCGACAGGCTTTCGGAGCCCAAGAGAAGCTCTGTTCTGGAAAATTGATGTAACATGCCGGAAAATTCTCCCTGAATGATCTGTTTTACAGGCGGAAACAAGCGCAAAGTGCGCTGGTTTCGCGCTCCGGATCAGGTGCAGACCCGATCGGTCTGATTGTAGCACAGAAGAGAATCCTGTGTCAACCGGAGGGGCCAGCGCGCGGACAGACACGGATAGGAAATCGAGAAAATGCGTCCAGCAGAAATGAGGGCAGCGGTAAAAATGAAAGTTTGTGAATGTTGCTTACGGAAAGAAGATGTGTTTGTGCATTTGCACAAATATGATAAAAAA
>NZ_JBMNUP010000164.1:0-3813 GCF_050946325.1 Agathobaculum sp.
GGCGATGGACCTTGCCGCGGGTCAGGGCGCGCTGTTTACCTGCTGCTATGGGTTGTGCGCGCTGGTTGCAGGCGCGTTCCGCGGACAGGGACGGACGTGGTTTGCGCTGTGCGCGCTTGCGTCCGGTCTGTGCGCCTCCATGCTGGGTGTGGACCATGTGCTGTTTGTGCCGCTTATTCTGGAGCTGATCTGTGCGGTTGCCGTATTTGCGGCGCTGCCGGAATTTGTGTGGAACGCGCTGCGGCAGACATTGCTGCCGGAATCGCTGACCGGAAGCGGCGTGCGCCGCAGCGTCCGGCAGCGCGCGGGCAAATGCGCGAGCGAGGCGGCGCAGGCGTTTTACGAGATGTATCTTGCCATGCTGAACGGCTTAAACGAAGGCAAGGAGGCGGGGGACGCGCATGTGCGGGCGGTTTTTGACCGCGCGAGCGACCGTGTATGCAAGAACTGCGTACTGTGCTCCCAGTGCTGGCAGCGGGATTATATCACAACGCTTTCTGCGCTCAACGATGTGACCCAGCCCATGCTGCGGCGGGGACGCGCGGAGCTTTCGGATTTTCCGCAGCACTTCGCTTCGCGCTGCGTACATCTGCCTGAACTGCTGCGTGCGATCAACGGCGCGCTGTTTGCCCTGCGCGAGCGGCAGAGCCTGCGCCGCCAGCAGGAGGAAAATCAGAGCCTGCTGGCGCGGCAGTATGCGGGCGTTACGGATATTCTGCGCCAGCTTGGTGCGGAAGCCGCGCACGGCGAGGCGGCGCAGCCGGCCATGGAACGTCAGGTGCGCCGGTATGCAGCCGCGTTCGGCTGGATTGACCAGGTATGCGTTGTGCGCGACGGACAGGGGCGGCTGGTGGTCGAGCTGTACGGCGCGGGAACGGAGGACATTCTCCGGCAGGGCAGCGGCTTTGCGGCCGGACTGGGCGCGCTGCTGGGCGTGGGCCTGACCGAGCCGAAACTGGTGGGAAAAGAGGAGGATGCGCGCCTTGTGCTGCGTGAGCGCGCGCCCTTCCGCGTGGTGGCGGGTATCGGGCGGCAGCAGAAGGAGGGCTCCTCGGTTTCGGGCGACAGCGGCTGCTATTTTGTAACGGATGCGGGCGAGGCCTGCCTGCTGCTGGCGGACGGCATGGGCTCGGGCGCAGCTGCGGCGCAGGACAGCCGCATGCTGACCGGCGCGATGGAGCGTTTTCTGCGTGCGGGCGTATCGGTGCGCGACGCGCTGGGCGCGGTGTCGCCTGCACTGCGGCTGCGCTCGGACGGTACGCGGTTTGTCACGCTGGACGCGCTGAATGTCGATTTGTTCACGGGCAGGGCGGAAAGCCTGAAATGCGGCGCGGCGCCGTCTTACCTGCGCGCGGGCGGCAAGTGGACGCGGCTCTGCTCGGAGGCGCTGCCCGTCGGTCTGGCAGAAGAGGACGGGCTGGGCGAACCGGTGCCGCTGCGGTTTGGACACGGCGATTTATATGTGATGCTGTCGGACGGCGTATCGGACGGCACGGACGATGAATGGGTGCTCGAACTGCTCGAGCGGCACGCGGGGGACAGCCCCAGAGAACTGGCAGCGCGGCTGGTGGTGGAGGCCAGAGGCAGAGGGCATGACGATGACCGGACGGCATTGGTAATGCGGATGGAAAAACAGTGAGGATTACCGCGCGGAAAACTGGACATACTTTCCGTAAAAGGGAGGGAGCGTCTTATGGTAAAGGGAATCAGCCGCCGTGTGGTTGTCGTCCGGCCGGAAGAGGACGGCTTGTTTGAGCAGGCCATTTTTCTGATGCGGGACAGCGCGCCGCCGCGCCGCGATATTGTACGGGAGGCCTGCCGGATTGCGAACGGATACCTGGGCGCAGCCCAGAGCAGGCGCCGCCGTTTTTCTGCATGGCATCTTGCGGCGGCGGGTTTGCTCGGCGCGCTGCTGACCGGCGCGGCATGGGCTGTTTGGGCGCTGACTTTGTAAACAGATTGAAAATTGCGGCCTGCGGGCCTTGTTTCGCTGCAAAACGCTTGCTATACTTATGTATCAAGGATATAAGGTTTTGCATAGGAGAGAGATGGCATGACAGCCGACCAGTTTTTTGCGCTTTTTCATCAATATGGGCTGATTTTAATCTGCGCGGTGATTTTTTGTGAATATATGAATTTGCCCGGCTTTCCGGCGGGCGTGATCATGCCGTGCGTCGGCGTATTGATTGGGCGAAGCGAGCTGTCGCTTGGCCTGACGGTGGTATTGAGCGTGATATCCGGCCTGCTGGGCAGCATGGTAATTTATGCGCTGTGCTATTGGGGCGGCGAACCCCTGATGCGGCGCCTGTTTGGAAAAAGTGAAAAGTTACAGTCGTTTATCCGGCGGAGCCATTCCTATATTGACAAGCATAAGGGCAGAGGACTGGCATTTTGCCGCCTGATTCCGGTGCTGCGCACCATTGTTTCCATTCCGGCGGGACTGATTCGCATGCCGCTCAAGTGGTTTGCAGGCTGGTCTGCCGTTGGAATTACCGTATGGAATACCGCGCTGATTTCGTTTGGATACTTTTTCAGTGAGAAAATACTGTCTATGTTAGGGTGAACAGTGGCCGTCCCGCGGGGGGACGGCCTGAGACTGTCGAAAAACTTCGTTTTTCCGACAATCTATGTTTGGACAACGCCAAACATGGACGAGTAAAAAGTTCCTATGCAGAAACTTTTTCTCTCTCAAAGTATAAAACGTCAGGCACATGTCCTGACTTTTTATGCATTTGCGCTGCAAATGCTATTTTATGCGCGCTGCCGCGCGTATTGTGAACATCCATATCAACAAAATACTTTTTCGACAAGCTGAGGCCGTCCCGCAGGGGGACGGCCTTTTTTGCGGCGAAAGGGGCGGTTTTTGGATTTTCAAAAGGAAAAAAGCTGTAGAAAAGCGTTTTGCAGCGGCTTTTGTCACCACTTTGCAATTTGCAATAGGTGGGCATTTGTGCTAAAATATATTGCGTTAATTTACATGCAGTGGGGGAGAAATATGCAAATTGGCAATGCAGCGCTGACCGGACGGCTCATTCTTGCGCCGATGGCCGGCGTGACCGACCGTGCCTTCCGGCAGGTGTGCCGCGAACATGGGGCGGCGCTTACGGTAACGGAAATGGTCTCTTCCAAGGCATTGTGCTATCGGGAAAAAAAAACGCCCGCGCTGCTGTCGCTCGGGCGGGAGGAGCATCCTGCTGCCGCACAGATTTTTGGGCATGAGCCCGCGTCCATGGCCGAAGGCGCGCGGATTGCGCGCGCGGTTTCCGGATGCGATATCATTGATATTAACATGGGGTGCCCCGCGCCCAAGATTGCGAATAACGGGGACGGTTCGGCGCTGATGCGCGATCCGGCGCAGGCGGCGCGCGTCATTGAAGCGGTATGCGCCGCGGTGGATGTGCCGGTGACGGTCAAGTTCCGCAAGGGCTGGGATGAAAAGCACATCAACTGCGTGGAATTTGCCAAAATGTGCGAACAGGCCGGCGCGGCCGCGATTGCGGTGCACGGACGAACGCGCGCGCAGCAATACAGCGGAACGGCGGACTGGGACGCGGTTCGGGCGGTCAAACAGGCGGTTTCCATTCCGGTTGCGGCAAACGGCGATGTGTTTGCGCCCGAGGACGCCGTGCGGCTGCTTGCGCATACGGGTGCGGATTTTGTCATGATCGGCCGCGGCGCGCTGGGCGACCCGTGGATATTTGAACGGACGAACGCCCTGATGCAAACGGGGGTATGTCCGCCGCTGCCGCCTTTTGCGGAGCGGATGGACACTGCGGTGCGGCAGATGATGCTGGCGGCAGAGGAGAAAGGGGA
>NZ_JBMNUP010000165.1:0-3776 GCF_050946325.1 Agathobaculum sp.
TTGACCCTTATACGCAGATGGCGAACGAATACGGCACGATTCAGCCGGGCGAGAATCCCACGCCGATGGGAACGCCGGCTGTAGCAGATAAGAGCGGTACGGTATCTTATGTGGGCGGATATTATCATGGGTATTAAGAGAGGAGGGAGGGCGTGTTGCCCTCCCTTTTTTCGTGTTGCATTTCGTGTTGCATTTGCCTGAAAAACATCGTTATTTTGGTGTTGTTGACGTTAATTTTATGACGTATAAAAACAGTTGAAAAGAAGAGGAATAAGAAGAAAAATAAGAAAAGCCCGTAAATACGGGCTTTTTGTAGTGGTGGAGCCGAGGGGAGTTGAACCCCTGTCCGAAAGCACATCCACCGTGATTTCTCCGGGCGCAGTCTGTCTTTTTTCATTCCCTCTGCGGTACGCCGGCAAACAGGCTTACCACTTCAGTAGAGTCATATTACATGACGGGGGCAACTCTTACCCCGTACACGTTCACCACTAATCGACGCCAGAACACCCGGACCGTGGTCCTTCCGGGGCTGACGGGCTAAGCCTTAATTAGGCAGCCTGAAGAGTATAATCGTTGTTGTTTAATTTATAAACAAGTTGGAGCTTTTAACGCGGTTCCCCACCGCGGCCCGCTATCCCGGTTTCAACACCCCCGTCGAACCCGTTACGGCCCCATTTTGAAAAATGGAGAAGAGAAGGATGGAGAATAAAGTCCTTCATTTGCCGGCGCGTTAGCGATTGCGCTCTTTGAGCGCGCGGTCCATTTCGCGCTTGGCGTCGCGCGCAGCGATGCTGTCGCGCTTATCATGCAGCTTTTTGCCCTTGCACAGACCCAGCTCAAGCTTGACGCGCGACCCCTTGAAGTACACGGCAAGCGGAATGAGCGAGTATCCGTCCTGCCGCGTTTTTCCGAACAGGGCGGCGATTTCTTTTTTGTGCATGAGCAGCCGGCGGATACGCAGCGGATCCTTGTTGAAGATGTTGCCTTTTTCGTAAGGGGAGATATGCATCCCGCGTACAAAAAGCTCGCCATCTTTAAAGGTGCAGTAGGAATCTTTCAGATTGATCTGCCCCTGCCGAATGGATTTGACCTCGGTGCCGAACAATTCGATGCCGGCTTCAAATTTTTCTTCAACAAAGTAGTCATGCCATGCTTTCTTGTTGGCCGTGACCTGCTTTGTGCCCTTTTTATCCGGCATGACATGCCCTCCTTTCCTGCGATACTTATAATGATAGCATGCAGGTGGAAAAAAGTAAAGGCACAAGAATGTTACATCTTTTTGCAAAATTTTACTGCCGCAGGACGTCATAAAGAAAATGCCTCCAGTCTGTGCGGACAGCCGGAGGCATGATATGCGGGAATAATGACTGGCATGGTGCAGCAGTCTCAATCGTCTCTGCGCAGCAGTTTTGCGGCGTAGCCGTGCAGTTCGCGGGCTGTGTGTACGCTGCTGCCGCGGGAGACGATTTGCTCCCTGACATCGTCCGGCAGGCTGTTAAAATATTCGCGTGAGGCCGGATGGATGGCCGGCAGCTCGGTCAGATTGTGAAAACGCTCCATATTGTTTCACCTCGCGGTAAGTATACCCGTCAGCAGGCGAGAATATTCTCCAGAATATTCAGAATTTTTACACCGTAGTCCGCTCCGGCGGCCCAGCCGTACCCCTGCGGATTTTCCTGCATGCCGAGGTATTGCACGGTAGGCGCTGCGCCGCGTGCGACAAGATGGAAACGGGGGTCGATGCATTCGTTTTTGAGCGGCTGCCGGTTCGCATAGGCTTTCAGGTGCTGTATCTGCGCGCGGATGCCCTGCTGCGGCGTATCAAAAGCTGCGCCCTGCATGCCGTTTTCCAATATGCCCAGTCCGCAGAAGTTGTTGCCTTCAAGCGAGGCGGCGCTGTCGGCAAAGGTGAAGTTTCCGGTTTCCAGGCAGGACTGGGCAAAGGCGATATCGCCGCGAATCCCCTCGGCGCGGCCTTCGGCAAGGTAAAGGGGCAGCATATCGAGAACGCTTTGCGGCACGTTGGGATTGACGCGGCGAATGTATGCCACCATTTGCGATACGGTGGCCTGCGGTTCGCCGGCCAGCGCGGTGTAGGTGAAATACCGGCGGGCGGTCATGTTTTCTGCCTGATCGTAACTGCTGCCCGGCCGGAGCGCCTGCGTTGCAAACAGCGTGGCGCCGGGATGGGTATCAATAAGGCGGTACTCGTCAAGCGAACGAAGGCCGCTGCCTTTGGCGGGGTCGAATACGGCCCAACTGCCGCCGGTATAAATCACGTTCCACGCGGAGCTGTAGCTGCGGGCAAGAACGGCGGGAATACCGGCTTCGTCCAGCATCCAGTTTGCCGCAGCGGCAAGAGAGAAGGGGCTGACACGTCCGTTTTGTCCCAGCACAGCCGCCCAGCTTTTGCTGCCGCCGGTGCGGAATTCCCGGCGGAGCAGGCGCTCGATATACGCCAGACGGGCGCTGTCATCCGGCAGCGCTGAAAGGGCGGCCATGTCGTCCGCAAGGCTGGCCTTGGCAGCTTTGACGTCGGCTTCGGTGACGCCGTCAGTCAGCGTATAGGTATTCGCGAGAGAAAAACGCGCCAGCGCGTCCCGCGCATAGCCGTTGGAGACGGAAATACCGGAGAAGGGCGGCTTCGCCGGGCTGAGACTGGCGCAGGAAAGTGCGGAAAAATCCCGCCGCAGCGCGGTCCTGTCCGGATTGTCAAACAAAGCGGCATCAGCAAGATCGGGCAAGGCGGCGCCGAGCTTGGGAGGGAGTGCGGCTGTTGTTCCGGCGGCGGCTGCGGACAGCGCGTTGGCCCAGTAAAGACTGGCGCGATATAAGGCGTCGTCGCTTTCAGCGACAATGGGCGAAGCCTTGGCCGCCCGCAGCGTACTGATCAGATCACGCCAGTCTGCGCCGCTGCGGCCGGTGACGATGGGTGCATATCGTGCGGCGATCAGATGATAGGAAGCGGGATTGCTGGCGCGCAGATTGTTTGCCATATCATTCATGGCGGCGGACCAGGTGGTTTCGGCTGCATAGGGATAGGCGGCGTAGGCTGTGATGCGGCGCGTATCATAATCATAGGATACGGAAAAATCCACCAGCTCACCCAGCGCGCGCAGCCCGATGTAGTTGTTCCCCTTGATATTATAAACGGCAGGGCTGACTTTTTGGCCGGATACATATAGATTCTGCGCGGTCGGCACGGCCGGCACGGCTGCGGCGGCTGTGTTCTTTACCACATCTCCCTCGTTGGCGGCGGGGATATAGGATGCGGCAGGGTCGATATAAACCGCGTTTTTGCTCTTGTCAAAAGTAACGCCAAAGTCGAGCAGACGGCCAAGATCGCGCAGTTTAAAAAAGGTGCGGCCTTCTATATTATATATAGTAGGATTGACAGCGCGCCCCGCGGAATCGGAAAGGGAAGTGCTGACATAGAAGCGCTGGCCGCCGGCGGCAGCGGGCAATGCGGTGACGGCAGACGCTGTTCCGGCCATCGCGACGGCACAGAAAAGGGACAAAAGCAGGCGTTTCACAAAAAATATCCTCCTGAAAGGGTATAATAGTATCATTTTAAAGGCATTATATCATGGAATAAATCGGGATTCAAATACAGTATTTGGATATGAGGGAAAAATGCGAAAAAAGCAGAAAAAAGTTCTTGACAAAGGAAGGGGGAGGGGGTATACTAATAAAGCTGTCTCGCGAGGGGTGGCGGGCTCGAAAAAAGATTTGGCAAAAACGAAAAAAGTTGTTGACAAACGGACTGAGAGCTGATA
>NZ_JBMNUP010000166.1:0-3626 GCF_050946325.1 Agathobaculum sp.
CGCCATTTCTGGACGCCCTTTTCACTTCGACATCAGCGGTTTGCGTAACAGGGCTGGTGCTGCATGATACCGCGTCTTACTGGTCTTTTTGGGGGCAGGCGGTTATTCTTGCGCTGATTCAAATTGGCGGCCTTGGCGTTGTGACGGTAGCGGGTGCGTTTGCCATTTTGTCAGGGCGCAGGATCGGTTTGATGCAGCGCAGCACCATGCAGGAGGCGATTGCAGCGCCGCAGGTGGGCGGCATTGTGCGGCTGACCGGTTTTATTTTGAAAACGGTGCTGGTGATAGAACTGATGGGCGCAGCGCTGCTTTTTCCCGCTTTTGCCAGGGAGTTTGGGTGGATAAAAGGCGTATGGTACGCGCTGTTTCACGCCATATCCGCGTTCTGCAACGCAGGGTTTGATTTGATGGGCGTCAAAGCGCCGTTTTCTTCTTTGACGGATTATGCAGGTAATCCTGTGGTCAGCATTGTGATTGCACTGCTGATTGTTGTTGGCGGTATCGGGTTTCTGACCTGGGATGATATCCGTACAAACCGCCTGTCTTTCCGCAAATATCGTATGCAGAGCAAAGTGATTCTGGCGGTAACCGGCATGCTGATTGTGCTGCCGGCCTTATATTTTTTCTTTTTTGAATTTGCCGGCAGTCCGCTGAAAGAACGGGCGCTGCTGTCTTTTTTTCAGTCCGTTACGCCCAGAACCGCAGGCTTTAACACGGCGGACCTGACCGCTGTGAGCGAAACGGGACAGGCGCTTATCATTATTCTAATGCTGGTCGGCGGCTCGCCCGGCTCGACTGCGGGCGGCATGAAAACAACGACGCTGGCAGTGCTGCTGGCAAATGCGGCGGCCGTATTCCGGCGCAGAGAGAGCCCGCATTTTTTCAGCCGCCGCGTTGCGGGTGAGGCAGTAGCGCAGGCGGCAACCGTTTTGATGATGTATCTGGTGCTGTTTGTGGCTGGCGGGCTGGTTATCAGCAAAACGGAGGGGCTGCCGGTTCTCACCTGTCTGTTTGAAACCGCGTCTGCGATTGGAACGGTGGGGCTGTCGCTGGGTGCTACGCCGCAGCTGCATGATTTTTCCCGCCTGATATTGATTGGACTGATGTTTTTTGGACGTGTGGGCGGGATGACGCTGATTTTTGCCGCGCTTGCCAACAGAAGAGGAAACGTATCCCGTCTGCCGCAGGAAAAAATTACCGTGGGATAGACCGGACGGAGAAAGGAGATTGCAGAGGATGAAAACCATTCTGCTGATAGGGCTGGGACGCTTCGGACGTTATTTGGCGATGAAGCTGAATGAGATGAACCATCAGGTTCTGGCCGTGGACAGGGATGAGAGCAGGGTAAACGCAGTGCTGCCCTTTGTCACCAATGCACAGATTGGGGACAGTACAAGCGAGGAATTTCTTTCTTCGCTGGGCGTACGGAATTTTGATGTCTGTATGGTTGCCATCGGCGATAATTTTCAAAGCTCGCTGGAAACCGCGTCGCTTCTCAAAGAGCTGGGCGCGGAGAAAGTGGTGGCGCGGGCTGCGCGCGATGTGCAGGCAAAGTTTCTGCTGCGCAACGGCGCGGATGAGGTGGTGTATCCGGAAAAGGAAATGGCAGTCTGGACGGCGATTCGATACAGCTCCGACCATATCGCAGACTATATTGCGCTGGGGGATGACCATGCCATCTTTGAAGTTGAGGTGCCGGAAGCCTGGGTAGGAAAGACCATCGGCCGGCTGGATGTGCGGAAACGGTATCAGATTAACATTTTAGCCATCAAGCAGAATGGGAAATTTTCCATGACGGTTATCAAACCGGAAACCTGTCTGCCGGAAAACAGTACCATTCTGGTTCTGGGCACACAGCGGGATATTGCCAAATGCTTTCATATATAAACGGGGGATATGCGCGTCGGAAAAGGGAGAGAGGACAATGGAAGCGTTCGCATTACTGGGCGGCTTTGTTTTGGCAGCGGCGCTGGGGGGATGCATGATATGCCGGTTGCCTGCCTTTAAGGGGCAGGCGCCGCAGAAAGCGGCGCCTGCGGAAAACCTGCATATTGCGGTGGCAAATGCGTGGGTTCTGCCGTTTGCAGCAGCGGCTTTGCGCGATATACATAACCACTATCCGCAGGCGTGCTGCTCGATCATACTGGGGGACGAGGAGGAAATTTTACAATTGCTGAGCGCCGGACTGGCGGAAGTGGCAATCGTGTCCGATACGGAAACGCCGGACGCCGCTGTCTTACAACATATGGAGCAGGGCTGCGTGGCAGCGTGCGCGTTCCATGCAAATGCACAGCGTCAGACCGTTTTCTGGATATGCAGCATGCCGTCCGCCGCACAGTTTGTCAAACGGCTTTGCAGGCAGACACCGTAAACTTGTGCTATAATACGATACGGGTAAGGAAGGGGGCGGGATGCAAGTGGCGGCAGCGGATTCTTCACATTCCAGTGAAAAAAAGCGTGGCAGACTGACGATTTTTGCCAGCTATGCTTCCGGCGCAGGAAAGAGCTTTGCCATGCTGCGCGCAGCGGAAGAAGCGAAGCAGACAGGAAAAGATGTGGTCATTGGGCTGCTGGAGCGCGGAAGATGGCCGCAGACAGACAAGCTGGCCGCGCCGTTTGAGACGCTGTCCTGCGAGACAGCCGTCCGGCAGGAGAAGCAGGCGCCGGAGCTGGACCTGGACGGCTGCCTGCAAAGGCGGCCGCAGTTGATTCTGATTGACGATTTGTCTCACCAGAATGCGGGCGCCTCCCGCAACAGAAAGCGTTGTCGGGATATCGAAGAACTGCTGAAAGCCGGCGTGGACGTCTATACTACGCTCGATGTGCAGCACATTGAGAGTATTCAGGACGCTGTCTTTTCCATTTTGCAAACGACAGCCAACGAGCGCATCCCAGACAGCGTGTTCGATGAGGCGGCGCAGGTGGAGTTTGTGGACGCCGAGCCGGAGACTGTGCAGCGCCGCCTGTGCGGGGGCGCGGAACGGCAGGCGCCCCAATATTCGCTTTCTCAGCTCAGCGCACTGCGGGAAATCGGCCTGCGCCGGTGCGCAGACAGGGCGGCGCTGCATACGCGCGGACTGCCGGGCAAAACCGGCTACCGCGCACACGAGCATGTGCTGATATGCCTGTCCTCCGCGCCATCCAACGTTAAGATCATCCGCACGGCCGCGCGGATGGCTGGCGCGTTTCGCTGCGCATTGACGGCACTTTTTGTGGAAACAAAATCGTTTCAATGGATGAACGCGGCGGATAAAGCGCGGCTTCAGGCAAATATGCGTCTGGCGCAGCAGCTCGGCGCGTCCATTGAAACGGTTTATGGCGATGACGTGGCCGACCAGATCGCGGAATTTTCTCGCCTGTCCGGTGTGACCAAGATCGTGATGGGGCGCAGCGGGATTTCGCATAGAACGCTGCTGCACAAGCCTTCGCTGACCGAACGCCTGATAGAGCTGACACCCGAACTGGATATTCATATCATTCCCGACGCGGGCATAAACGGCCGCATTGCGGAGCGGAATCGGGAAATGATGCATGTTTCGCCGCTTTCAATACTGGATTTGTCGAAAAGCGCGCTGATTCTGGTGCTGGCAACGCTGGCGGGCTTTCTGTTTTATCGCCTTGGGTTT
>NZ_JBMNUP010000167.1:0-3480 GCF_050946325.1 Agathobaculum sp.
CGACGGCGCGGGCGCAGCGGTATTTCAGGCGGCTGAGGGAGACGAGGGCGGCGTGATTTCCACCTTTACCGCGGCCGACGGAACGCTGGGCGAAGCGCTGCACATTGATGCGCTGCCCGTAGAAAAAGACCCCTTCGGCAGCGAGCGCCCGCAGGTGGGTGAAAAACGCTATCTGGCAATGTCCGGAAACGATGTATTCCGTTTTACTGCGCAGGCGGTGCCTGCGGCAATCGAGCAGGCGCTGACGCGCGCGGGAAAAACGGCGGACGAGGTGGACTGGTTTGTGCTGCATCAGGCCAACTACCGCATTCTGAAGATGGTAGCCAAGCGGTACGGTTTGGAAGAGAGCAAGCTCTATATTAATCTGGAGCGGTTCGGCAATACGTCGAGCGCCTCTGTGCCGCTGTGCCTGGCGGAAATGAAGCAGAAAAACCTGCTGCATGAGGGACAGCTGATTTTGCTGGCCGGTTTTGGCGGCGGCTTAACATACGGCTCGGCCCTGATTCGCTTGTAAAGGAGAGAATGATACGATGAATACAAAAATTACCAAGCTGCTCGGCATTGAATATCCGGTGATACAGGGCGCGATGGCATGGGTTGCGGAGCACCACCTGGCAGCGGCGGTTTCCAAAGCGGGCGGTCTTGGCATTATTGCAGGCGGCGCGGCACCGGTGGACGTGATTCGTGAGGAAATCCGTCAGGCGCGGGCAATTACGGATAAGCCGCTCGGCATGAATATTATGCTGCTCTCTCCCAATGCGGACGATTTGGCGCAGCTTGCCATTGATGAGAAAATTGAGGTGCTGACCACAGGCGCAGGCAACCCTGGAAAATATATGGAAAGCTGGAAGGCGGCGGGCATCAAGGTGATGCCGGTTGTCGCTTCGGTGGCGCTGGCCAAGCGCATGGAGCGCGCAGGTGCAGACGTCGTGATTGCGGAGGGCATGGAAGGCGGTGGCCATATCGGCGAGCTGACCACGATGCCGCTGGTGCCGCAGGTGGTGGACGCGGTGGAGATTCCCGTGGTTGCAGCCGGCGGCATTGCGGATGGCCGCGGCATGGCCGCGGCGCTTATGCTCGGTGCAGAGGGCGTGCAGTGCGGCACGGTCTTCCTTGCGTCGAACGAATGCCATATTTCGGACAAGTATAAGGAGCTGGTGCTCGGCGCAAGCGATATTTCGACCGTTGTGACCGGCCGTCCGTCCGGCCATCCGGTGCGCTCGCTCAAAACCCCGATGGCGCGTAAATGTCTGAAGCTGGAAAAAGTCGGCACCGATCAGTCGCTGGAGGAGCTGGAAGCGGCAACGGCAGGTTCGCTGCGCAAGGCTGTGCAGGATGGCAACTATGAGGAAGGCACGTTTATGTCCGGCCAGATTGCCGGCATGCTGACCGAGCTTCGCCCGTGCGAGGATATCATCCGCGGGATGACAGAGCAGGCCGAAACGCTGCTGAAGAACGCTTACCGGCGCTTTGAGTGAGGAGAAAAGAATGGGTATTGCAATTGTAACCGGCGGCTCGCGCGGCATTGGCGCGGCCATTGCGGAAAAACTGGCCGCAGACGGCCATGATATTGTAATCAACTGTGCCTCGTCCGTGGAAAAGGCAGAGGCTGTGGCTGAAAAGTGCCGCGCACACGGCGTAAAAGCGTTTGTTAAGCAGTGGGACGTGGCGGACTATGCAGCCTGTGAGGCGGCCTGCAAACAGATCAAGGAAGAACTGGGCGTGCCGGCCATCCTAGTCAACAACGCGGGCGTAACAAGAGACGGGCTGCTCGTCCGCATGAAGCCGGAACAGTTTGACGCGGTGATCGCGACCAATCTGGGCGGCGTATTCAATATGACGCAGATCGTCGGCGCGATGATGATGCGCGCCAAAAAAGGCGCGATCGTCAATCTGTCGTCGGTCGTCGGGCTGACGGGCAACGCAGGGCAGGCAAACTACGCCGCATCGAAGGCGGGCGTTATCGGCCTGACCAAATCGGCGGCCAAGGAGCTTGGCGCGCGCGGCGTGCGCGTGAATGCAGTGGCGCCCGGTTTTATTGAGAGCGATATGACCGACGTGCTGCCGGAGGACGTGAAAAAGGGAATGCTGGCGCAAATTGCCATGAAGCGCTACGGCCAGCCGGAGGAAATTGCCAATCTGGTCGCATTTCTTGCGTCCGATGCGGCAAGCTATGTCACCGGACAGGTCGTCGTTGCGGACGGCGGCATGATTTGACAAGGGAGTGTTTGGAATGGAACGAGTAGTCATTACCGGTATGGGCGCAGTTACCCCTGTGGGCAATGATGTCAAGACCTTTTGGGAATCCCTCAAAGCGGGAAAATGCGGCGTGGGCCCAATTACCAAATTTGATACAACAGAGTATAAAGTGAAGCTGGCCGCCGAGGTCAAGGACTTTAACGTGGAAGACTATGTGGAAAAGCGCGAGGCGCGCCGCATGGATGCAAACTGCCACTTTGCTTTGGCAGCGGCGCAGCAGGCGGTGGACCAGGCAGGGCTCAAGGAGGGGAATTTTGATCCCTTCCGCACGGGCGTGATTTTTGGCTCGGGCGTCGGCGGACTGCATGTGGCCGAGGTGGAAATTCCCAAACTGATGGAAAAGGGGCCGAACCGCGTATCGCCTGTGTGCATTCCGGAGATGATTGCCAACATGGCGGCGGCGTACATTTCCATGCGTTTTGGATTTAAAGGGGAAAACTTCAGTCCGGTTTCGGCCTGCGCGACTGCAAACCACGCGATTGGCGAGGCGATGCGCACCATCCGCCACGGCTATCAGGATATCGTTCTGTGCGGCGGTACGGAGAGCGGCGTCATTCCGATTTCGGCGGCCGGTTTCCAGAATATGAAGGCGCTGCACACGGGCGACGACCCGACCTGCGCCTCTATTCCGTTTGACGCGCGCCGTTCGGGCTTTGTAATGGGCGAGGGCGCGGGCTGCCTGGTGCTGGAGAGCCTGACGCATGCCCAGCAGCGCGGCGCGACCATTTATGCCGAAGTAGCAGGCTACAGCGCTTCGGGCGACGCATACCATATCACCAGCCCAGACCCCTCCGGCGAGGCTGCCGCCCGCGCAATTGCAGGCGCAATCAGCGATGCGGGGCTGACGCCTGCGGACGTGGACTATATCAACGCGCACGGCACATCCACGCCGCTCAACGAAAAATATGAGACGCTTGCAATCAAGAAGGCGTTTGGCGATGCGGCGTATCAGGTTAAGGTTTCGTCCACCAAGTCGATGACCGGCCACCTGCTGGGCGGCGCGGCGGCCGTGGAGGCGATTGCCTGCGTGATGGCGATACAGGAGGGCGTTATCCCGCCGACGGTTGGCTACAAGGAGCCTGATCCGGATTGTGATCTGGATATTACGCCGAATACAGCGGTGGAGACGCCGGTCAATGTCGCCATTTCCAATTCGCTCGGTTTTGGCGGCCATAACGCCTGCATTTTGCTGAGAAAGGTGTAATCTGTTTTCATGGATAT
>NZ_JBMNUP010000168.1:0-3437 GCF_050946325.1 Agathobaculum sp.
CATTATCGCACGGCCGGCGTTCAAATACAAATTCCGCTCCGCATCCTGCGCCGGCAGCTGCCGGTGCAGCTCCAATAGTCCACATGCGGCAATGGCAGCCGCCGATGTGTCGCGCTGTTCCTCGTCCTGCGTAAAAATCAGGTCCCAGTTGCATACCAAATCGCTGGGAAGGCGGTTCAAAAAATAATTTGACGCACATTTTGCCGCATAGAGGAAGTCCAGATCCTTGGTGTAACGGTAGCATAGGGCAAGCCCATAGATGAGCCACGCCTGGCCCCTGGCCCAGCAGGAGGCGTCGTCATATCCCTGTCCCTGCCAGCCGCGGACAGGCTGTCCGGTCACCTCGTCGATTTGAAAGCATTGATAACTCGAACCATCGGCCCGCAGCATACATTCTGCTACACGCACCATGTGCCGCAGCCCTTTTACGTAATAGTCATGCCTGCCCGTCTGCTGCGCCGCCCAGAAAAGCAGCGGTACATTCATGCTGCAATCAATGATGAATGCCCCTTGAATATCACGATCCCGTACTTGAATAATGCCGGCGCGCTCGCTGAAACGCCCCGCCAGCACATCCGCGGCTTTCAACGCAAGCTTTCTCGCTTTTCGGCTCCCCGTCAGCTTATACTGTGCCACAATGGAAGGTATAAACAAAAAACCCATGTCATGATGGTTCATCAGCTGAAATGCGTCATACCGCTGTGCGTAATCGTCAAATTGTGCTTCGGCAACAGCGCGAAACAATTCATTCCTACTCATTTCGTAGCTCAGCCAAAGCATACCCGTCCAGAATGCAGCCGTCCAATCTGAGCCGAGTTCTGTCGTTGCATTGGGTACGGCCCGATACCAGCTTTTTTCGCTGCATGCGGAAGGATACAAATGTACAAATTTGGGAAGATTTTTCTCTGTTTTCTGCAAGGCGTTTTTAAGCGCCTCAGCCAGACCGTCCGCTTCCACATCAAATCGCTGTGGTGCGCTGATCGGTTCGCAGTTTATATTCTGATATCTCATGATTTCGTCATTCTCCATTCAGTTCAGGAATGATTTTTCCGATAATCGTTCGGAGTTTGCCCGCTTTGCTGCTTAAAGCGGCGGATAAAACTTG
The DNA here is from genome assembly GCF_050946325.1 of Agathobaculum sp. Taxonomy (GTDB): domain Bacteria; phylum Bacillota; class Clostridia; order Oscillospirales; family Butyricicoccaceae; genus Agathobaculum. Next base: position 1,106 of record NZ_JBMNUP010000168.1, read on the forward strand.
TCACATTGTAATAACCCACTTCGATGGCGATATCCTGCAGAGGCATCTGCGTATTCAACAGCAATTCTTTCGCCTTGTTGAACTTCATCTGCGTGACAAATTCCATAACCGTCTCGCCCTGTCTGGACTTAAAGTACTGACTCAAGTTTGACGGACTCATGGAAAAAGCATCCGCCATCTGCCCTACCGAAAAATCGCAGTTACTGCAGTGTTCTTTGATATATTCCACCATCTTTTCATGCAAAGGCAGTTCCTCACCGCCATTTTCCCGTTCGAATTGGTCAATCAGCCCATTGCTTACTCGCAGCAGAATCCGCAGCAAATCATCTATGGTGTCAAAAGAAGAAATAATAAATACGTTTGGACTTTCCACCATTGTGCTTTGCGCGCTGTGATACCGCCTTTCCAAATACCTATATACCGTATTTGCAATATCGTAACAAACCATTTTGGCCACGGAAACAGTGACGCCACTGTTACGCAACATATTTGCCATCTCTACAAAATAAGCTTTGATGGCGAACAAATCCTCCTCCCTCAAAAGCTGCTCCAATTTCTCGGATGCGGAACGAACTTCGGGAGGAATGTGCTTTTGCAGCCGCTTGAGCTGCGAAGAAACCAAAACGCTATTCTCTCCTTTTAAAAACCGATAATCCAGAGCGTCCAATGCCTCGATATACGATCGGGGGTAATCCGCAAGATTATTGTATGTCTCTCCAATGCCGACAGAAACACTGACGCCTGTTTTTTCTGCCAGCAGCGCGCGGCAGGCCGCAAGAGCGTCGCTCACATCTGCCTTCCCCTCCTGCAGACACATCAGCATTACCAGGTTGCCGGGTGTATTGTGCTCGCGTACATATCCTATGATTCCTTGTGGAAGAGCCTGTTGTATTTCTTGTCGCAGCAGCGCAAGATTTCCCTGGGCTTCCTCAAATCCAGCCGTCGTGCGAAAAATGGCTACCGCATAATTTTCCCAAGGCAATTCCACACCAATGTTAGCCCCTTTTTCTTTCAGCATCTCCCTGGAAGTAATCTGACCACGCAGAAGGGAGTATAGAAGATGCTCACGTACGGCAGCCGTGGAGCTTTGCACCTCATTGCGCAGCGCCACATTTTTAAACTGGAGCATATCAAACGCATATTTGATGTTATCGTATAAATCCTGCGTTTCCTGCGTATTCCCGGTCGAAATCTCCTGCGCCATGTCCTGAAGCTCTGCCAACGGCCTGAAATTGCGCAATGTCCAGAAAAAGCTTACCACAATTCCCAGTATTATTACAACGCCAAGGCCAGCCAGCATCAGGCTGCGGATTTGATATACCGGTTGTAAGGCGCTGTCGCTGTCCACCATCATAAGATATGTCCAGCCTACCGCGTCCGAGCGCCGCTGCTGACAGAAATATTCCTGATTCTCTATCTGTACAGTTCCACTTGGCTCTGTTTGCACGGCTCGCAGCACTTCCCGGGACTGTTCGTCCGAAAAAACGGACATAAGCGGCAAGCCGTCCTCATCATAGATGCACACGGATATCGCGTCTTCATGCCGGTTCGTGTTAACAAGTTTCCAAATACTGTCTTTATTTAATGTAAAAATCAGGGTGCGCATTGTCTTCTGCTCATAGCGGGTATCCGAATATACCACCAACAGAAGATCATCCACAATGGCGCCGTACCGGTGCTGTCCGGATAACACCGCCGGACTCTGTGTCGTTTCCAGCGCATCCTTGCCTCCGTCGAAGGTGTATTGCGTATAAAACAGTTCCTTGCTGGTAGAGGTTGCCGCTGAGATCAGATACTCTCCCGAGCCTGGATAAAAGTAAACGTCATCGATCAGCAAATTGTAAAGCGCATATTTTTTCAGTTCTCTTTGAAGGTACATCCCCTCCACAGGTTGTTGTGCCAGATTGAAAGGTGTAAAATCCGGATTGGAAAATATCTGCTGCGCAGTTTCGGAAATCTTGACCATTTCTGCGTCCAGTATGATGCCCAATTGCTCCAGTCTGCTTTCTACATTGGCTTCCACCTGTTGACGGTACAATTCATAGCAGTGGAAATACAACAGCATCCCCATCAGCACAACGCCGAACAGCAGCATAAAGTATGAAATGAGATATCGGTAAAAGACCTTTCCCTTTTTCCCCCGAAAAAAAGAAAACAGCTTCTGTAAAACACCCATGATACCACACCTTTCGCCTCACGCTGCATTAAACCGCTTCTTCTGCAATTGTATCCCAGAACAGGGCGCCCGCGCAAGCAGACCGCGCAGGCACCCTGTCCGGACACATCTTAATTTCGAGGATTACAGCGCATCATAATAGCTCTGATAGAGATT
>NZ_JBMNUP010000169.1:0-3346 GCF_050946325.1 Agathobaculum sp.
CAGAACCGTTGCAAACTTGGCGGCACATCTGAGCACGGCGGTTGCCGCGCTCGGCACGGCCGAGCATTCCAGAATGACATCGTAGCCGCGGCCGTCCGTAATTTCCATTGCCCTTTCATACAGGTCTTCCGCAACGGGATTGACAATGTGCTCAACGCCCAGCTTCTTTGCAATTTCGCAGCGGTTCGCCACCGGCTCGGACAGCGTCAGTTCGGCCGCACCGTACTTGGCCGCCAGCTGCGCGCACAGCAGGCCGATTGGTCCGCCGCCGGAGATCAGCACCTTTTTGCCCACCAACATGCCGATTTTGTCCATCGCCCGCACCGCAATGGAGAGCGGCTCCATCAGACTGCCTTCCCGCAGGCCCACGCCTTCCGGCAGCTTGCAGACCTGCGACTCATTCCAAACGACGTATTCCGCCATACAGGGCTGGTTGCTGACATCCGTGCAGTATTCCGGCTGGCCGATCGAGCAGTAATAGCACTTGCCGCAATAGCCCAGGAAGTTTCCGCCTACTTTATCGCCCACTTTCAGGCCCTTGGCCGTGGCGTTTTTGCCCAGCGCCGCAATCACGCCGGACATCTCATGGCCGATGCCATAGGGCGCGTCCTCCGGCTTGTTGAAACAGCCGCCGACCACATGCGGATCGCTGCCGCAGATACCGCAGTAGGCCACCTTAATCAGCACCTCGTCGTCGCCCAGCGCTTTCACCGGCATATCCACTATGCCGACCGTGCCGCGGGTTTCCGGATTCGGGTCCTTCATGTTGCCAACTCGTGTTGCACATACAACTTTCATGATATTTTTGCTCCTTTGCCTGTTACATTTGGGTGAAACCTTCCTCACGCCTGCGGCTTTTCCTGCGCGGCCAGACGGCGGCGGGTCAGTTCCCGTACAATCTCGTCAAACTTCTTTTCCGTCAGCGAGTAGCGGGTGTAAACCAAAATGCCGATGATCAGGATCACCGCCGGCACCAGCGAATTGAGCGCCTTAATCGCAGTCAGCGTTGCCGCATTCTGCACCTCATTGGCAACATAGCCGGTGATATCGAACAGAATGGTCGGCAGAATGCCGGCAATCGTCATCGAAATCTTGATGGAGAACGAAGCCAGCGAGAAAATCAAACCGCCGCAACGGCGTCCGGTTGCGTATTCGCCGTATTCTACGCAGTCCGGCAGGGTGGACCAGATCGTTGCCAGCGTCATACCATAGCCAAACGAGCCCAGAGATTTGCCGATGCAGAAGCCCAGCATCGCCGTATTGGGCATAAAAAAGAAGAGCAGCATGCCAATGGTGGAAATAATGCAGCCGGTGATGACAACCATCTTCTTGCCGATGCGGCGGGCAATGGCCGGAACAAACAGCATCGGAATAATAGACGGCAGCGTTTGCAGCAGATTCCAGATGCCCATGTCAATCGAGGTCTGGATGTTATACTGCACCACGTTGTACTGTAGGAAATAGGTGCCGACAGACGAAACCAGAATGTTATAGGTATATGCCGCCAAATACATCACAAACAAAATCAGCAGCGGCTTGTTCTTGGCAAACTGTGTGCCGATATCGCGCCAGCGGAAGGGCTCCTCCGCGTCCATCGCAGATTCCGGAACGCGCTCCTTGCAGCATTTGCCGGTTACCAGGAACGAAATGACCATCACAATGGACAGGATCAGCATTGCGCGCTGGTAGCCGTTCTGCGGGGTAGTGCCCAGTTTTTCGGACAGGCGCGGCACCAGAATGGAGCAGGCTACGCCGCCGACACCGGAGCAGAACATGCGGAAAGAGTTGAGTTTGGCGCGCTCAATCGGGTCCTGCGTCATAGAGGACGAAAGCGACGTAACCGGAATGATAATGCCGGTAAACAGCATGCCGAAGAGAATATAAGTAAACCATGCATAAGCAACCTTGCTGATGCTTTCCGGCGTGGTAAACACCAGCACGGTGGAAATACCATACGGAATACACAGGCCGACAAACCATGGCACATATTTTCCATGTTTGAAGTGACACTTCTCAACAATCGCACCCATCAGCGGATCGTTGATGGCGTCCCAAACACGGGCGGCCAGAAACAGCGCTGTTACCTGTGCAGGAGTAATGCCAAAAATATCCGTATAGAAAAAAGTCAGATAAATCGTAATGGTCTGGAATACCAAATCGCTGCCAAATCCCCAGAAACCATATGCCCACTTTTCACCGATTCCTATTTTTACATAGTAACGTCTGCTTTCATCTTGTAAGTTATTCATACCGTTCTCCTATTCCAAATAAAAGTGTGTGTTTTCTCTATGTGGCATCAATCTTCTTTTTCACCTCCGGTGCCAGAACTTTACACAACGCCTCCGCCGTCCTGCAGTAACGGCAGTGCATTTAAAAAACAAATCTGCTGATTTTTTCATATGCTTCTGGAATCACCTTTTCAGGCCCCTTGGACCAGATCTCCGGATTCAGCACCTCAATCGATACCGGTCCATCGTATCCGCAGCACCGCAAACAGTCCATATAGTGCTGCACATCAATCCGTCCGTCGCCCGGCATGCAGCGATGCGCCTGGTCAAGCATGGCGAAAGGGATATCCTCAGCGTCGTTAATATGCGCGATAAAAATTTTCTCCGGCGCAATCCGGCGAATATCGTCAAAATCCGCGCCAACATCCCAGAGATACAGATTGAAATCGTCCACCACCAGGCCAACCTCCGGTCTGTTCACTTTCTGCACCAGTTTCCATGCGGTTTCCGCATCGCCGATGGCCATCGTTCCAACCGGCTCAAATGCAATCTTCATCCCCGCCGCTTTCCCCATATCCGCCAGACGGTTGAGGGCCGCCAGCGTATCCGCAAAAATCTCTTCTGCGGTTACACCCTCCGGCAGGTCTGCACGCTCGTCAGACAGCACAATCACCGTATCCGCGCCGGTTGCCCTGCCCAGCTCACATGCAAAGGCAAACTGGCCGCAAACGGCCTTCCACTGCTCCTCCGTACAGAAATTGATGGAAAAGATTGCATTGATTGTCACGCATCGCAGACCATGCCGCTGCAAAAGCTGATGCAAATCTTCCAGCGTATGTTTTTCCAGATAGTCGCGCGCTTTTTGAAAATTGATTTCAATCAGCGAAAATCCGGCCTGCGCGCAAAGCGCTGCGTCCTGTTCCAGCGTAGAAGTATTCGAGCAGGTCTGAAGGTTATAGCAGCGTTTCATTTGTTATGACCCCTTTCCGAAAACGGCGTTGTCTTTTATTTTTAACAAATTCTCTTTTTTGTTTATCTTATTTTGTGGCAAAACGCACAATTTTCCAATGTATCAGAGGGACGAACTTGAAAAAAAAAAGTCCCTTTTTTTATCATAT
>NZ_JBMNUP010000170.1:0-3308 GCF_050946325.1 Agathobaculum sp.
AATCGTGATCATCATAATTTCCGGATGTACGATGGCGACATCATATCGTAAACACAGATACACGGATTGTGCCAATAGGACGGAAAGCAGCGCCAGCATTCCGCCGAGAAAGCGAAACAAAAACTGCTCTGAAATCGCAGCGCTGTTTTTTGCGCTTAGATGGTCGTACAGCACGACGGAAAAGCGCATGACGCTAAGGACGATATAATATGCACAGAGCAATAATAGCCACACAGACCCGGACATGATACCGACGGCCCCGTGATACAGTGCATAGGAAAGATTCAGCCCGAAGCCCGAAGCAGCAGCAATAAGGACCCGGTCATGCTGACTTTCCAGTATTCGTTTTACAAGCACATTTTCTTTCACTTTCCGAAACATAGCCGGTTATTTTATGCCCCTGGTCAACGGAATCAGACACAGCAGAACGACAATACCAACCAAACCGATGATAATACCCAGCGCCATCTTGCCCCATACCATGCAAAAGCACATGCCGACGCCAAGCGCAAGTGCGCCGATCATGCCGACCCCTGCGGTCAGAATGGCCTTACCGGAGAATTTCACCGGTTGCCTGCCCTCCATCCTGCGCCAGATGATGACGGTGATAAGCCCGAGAAGCAGGCCGGCGCAGCCGAAGATGATTCCCGGCTTAAAAGCGTTCCATTCCGGCAAAAGCGCCATGCACATGCCAAGCGCAAACAGGACGCCGCTGACCGTTCCCAAAACCAATGCTGCAAAATTGCTTCTTTTCATGAGAAACCTCCGTTTTTATTAAAGCAACACTTGTTTGCTTATTGTGATTATACTATAATGGGAGCCGGACAGAAAAACAATCATCAATAATGGCACAAGTGTTGGAATAAAGAGGTTTTGATATGAATACGAAAAATAATAAAAGGAAAAGGGAATCCAGGGCGAAAATGGAGTCCGTCTTTGTGGAACTGCTGCAGACAAAAGAGCTGGGACAAATCACGGTTTCCGACATCTGCAAGCTGGCAGAATTGAATCGTTCTACCTTTTATGCAAATTATGTGGATATTTACGCGCTTGCAGATGCCGTGCGTGAAAATCTGGAACAGAATATGGGAGAACTGTACAAAGGCGAGGCCGTAGACCTCTTTCATGGCGACTATCTGAAGCTGTTCCGGCATATCGCCGAAAACCCTATGTTCTACAAAACCTACTTTAAGCTGGGCTATGACAATCAGTACAAAATCGCAGCCTATGACAGGAAACTCGCCGAGGCGCATTTTGGCGGCCGGTTTATTCCCTATCATTTGGAATTTCATAAAAGCGGGCTTACCGCGATCATTAAGATGTGGCTGGCAGGAGGCTGTCAGGAAACGCCTGAGGAAATGGACGAGATCGTCCGAAGCGAATACAGAGGGCGGGCAGAGTTCTTCGGCAAATAGACCATCAAAGATCAAAATCAATGATGTTCCTGCTGGGCATTAAAATATTTCTCCAGGAATCGCCGCTGCTTCAACCTTTTACGGTAGCCGGGGCTTTAACGACCCTCAGCGGTATGAGATGACCTTTTTCCCGGTTTGCCCAAAGTGCGCGACTTTGCTGGAACGCGAATATCAAAACTATTGCGGCAGATGCGGGCAGCGGCTGGGATGGCAGCGGTTTGGGTATGGGGTAGAGGGATGGTTGGAAAAATAAAAAGCCGCCCGGGCGGGCGGCGATGGCGGCAGGGGATCGCGTTAATTGGCATGGGCGGTCACATAAGATTGGAGTGCAGATTCGACGATACGGTTTAGGGTGACCTGGTTTTCTGCGGCATATTGGGCAAGCTGCTTGTGCAGATCCGGGGAGACGCGGACATTAAAGGAGCCTTTAAAGGCTTTTTCCGGCTCGATACCGTTATCGGCGCAGGCTTGCAGGTAATCGTCGATTGCGCCGTGAAAATCGTCAAGCAGTTCTTTGGCGGTGGCGCCTTCATAGGAAATCAGGCTGTGCAGACCCAGAACTTTTCCAAAGAAAATACAATCTTCTTCGGAGAATTCGATGGTGCCGATATAGCCCTTGTAGGTGATTGTGTTGTTCATATTAGTCCCTCCTGTTCCAGGGAATCCAGAAGTTGCCTGACCTGATAGGCAAGTAATTCTTTTCGGGGATGTGGTTTGTGCAGCAAGACCGCCCGGTGCTGATCGGAGAAAAACAGGACGCGCGAACCGCTGGTGCGGCCTTTATCGCTTCGGGTATAGCCCAAATAATTGAGCAGCGTTTCCGCTTCTGTGAACGTGAAATCCTTTGGTCGGGATTTTAGTTTTGCAATTAGTTTTTCTTTTTGCCCCGTGTTTATTCCTCCTGCATGTTTCTATTATACATCATTTGAAAGGAGGATGCAACTATTATCAGTTGCAAAAAGCTTTTTTGGGTGATTGCAGAGTATGGCGACGGCAAAGAAACGGCCATGCGGCAGCTGGCGTGCGCTGGCGTATGTCGGGGTGGGCGAGGATGGGAAACGCAGGTACAAGCGCTTTCCCGCGCCGACGAAGAAGGAAGCTGGGACATAGTTCCAGCAGGATGCTGGATCCGGTTTGTTTGCACACGTTCAGAGAAAGATGTATTACAGTCAGGGAATAGCCGAACGGGCCACGGCATTATTTGTTGATGATACAACACAAAATGCAACATGGCCCGCGAAATTCGGCGATTTATTGGCGGAGAGGATGGGATTCGAACCCATGCGCCTTTTGGGCAAACGGTTTTCAAGACCGCCTCGTTATGACCACTTCGATACCTCTCCATAACGATAGTATTATATCAATTTCGCCGCCGCCGGTCAAGCCCGGGATAGACCGCGGCGGCGATGGATTGCGATTTATGCACAGGGACGCAGGGAAGGCCCTGTGCATTTTTTGAACGGCGGTTCTTTTCAGGCTGCAAACAGGCGGCACAGCGCGGTTACGAGCGTGCAGGCGAAAATACCGCACAGCGTCGGCAAAATCCAGGCCAGAACCGTCCAAAAGACGCTGCCGGTTTCTTTGCGGATGGTCAGGCAGGTCGTCCCGCAGGGAAAATGCATCAGCCCAAACAGGCACATGTTCACGGCGGTCATGGCGGTAAACCCGTTTTGTACAAGCACCTGGCGCAGGGCTTCCAGCGAATCGTAGCCGGCGAGCGCGCCGCCGCCGCTGTAGATCATCAAAAGCAGCGGCAGAACGATTTCGTTGGCGGGGAAGCCCAGCAAAAACGCGGCAAGGATCGCGCCGTCCAACCCCATCACGCGGCCCAACGGTTCCAAAAAGGCGCACAGGGATGCGATGAGCGTGGCGTCGCCAAGCTGCACATGGGAT
>NZ_JBMNUP010000171.1:0-3279 GCF_050946325.1 Agathobaculum sp.
TCCGTCAATAAACCGGCCAACCGACGCGAGCAGCAGCGAAATACTGTCCGCCACCAGCGCGATGTTCTTTTCCAGCGCCAGCGAACCATCGACCAGGGCGTTGTGCTTCAGATAGATCTGTCCCGCCTGCTCAAAATAGCCAAACGCACCAAGCGCGCAGAACTCGTTGCAGTAAGCGCAGGCACGGCGAAGCTGATTCTTATGCATATCCGGCGCGCCCTGGAACAGCGTAACAAAGAACTGGAGCAGTCCGGTGTCCTCATTCGGCAGCTGCATCGGAATAAAGCAGATTTCAAACACAACGTCCTTGGCAACCTTGCCCTGACGCATCGCCTCACAGCGCAGCAGCGTCGGCGCGCCTTCCTTCTGCATCACTTCCGCGCGGAAGCCGTTCTGGTTCAGAACTTCCGACATGCAGCTTAAAATCTGGTTTTGTATTTCAGTTTTCATAACTACCTCTTACCATTACTTCACACCGATATCCGTGCGGTAATGCACCTTATCAAAATGAATTTTTTTCACGTCGGCATAGGCCTTGCGGATGGCCGCATCCAGTGTCGGCGCGGTCGCCGTTACGCCGAGCACACGGCCGCCGTTTGTCAGCATTTTTCCATCCTGCGCTTTTGTGCCCGCATGGAATACAAAAGATTCCGCCACAGCATCCAGGCCGGTGATCTCCTTGCCCTTCTCATAGGCCTTCGGATAGCCGCCCGAAGCCATGCACACGCAGCAGGCGGCGTTATCCGCCCAGCGGATGTCGATTTCGTCCAGCTTTTCGTCAATCACGGCATTGAAAATATCAAACAAATCCGTTTCCAGCCGCGAAAGCACGGCCTGCGTTTCCGGATCGCCGAAACGGGCATTGTACTCGATCACTTTCGGGCCCTTGGGCGTCAGCATCAGGCCAAAATACAGCACGCCCTTGAACGGCCGGCCTTCCTTTGCCATCGCCGCAACAGTCGGCTGGAAGATGGTCTCCATGCACTGCTGCGCAATGTCCTCCGTATAGAAGCGGGATGGGGAAAACGCGCCCATACCGCCTGTATTCGGTCCCTCGTCGTGGTCGTAAGCGCGCTTATGGTCCTGCGCCGAAGGCATGGTCTTCAGGTGTTTGCCGTCTACAAAAGCAAGAACGGAAACTTCCGGACCGGTCAGGAACTCCTCGATAACCACCCTTGCGCCTGCGCCGCCGAACGCGCCGCCGTCAATCGCGTCCTTGACCGCCTCAATCGCTTCCTCTTCCGTCATGGCAACCGTAACGCCCTTGCCAAGCGCAAGGCCGTCCGCTTTCACAACGATTGGCGCGCCGTTGGCCTTGATATAGGCGATCGCACTGGCCGAGTCTTCAAACACAGCATAGCCCGCGGTGGGGATGCCGTATTTCTGCATCAGCTCCTTGGCGAAGGACTTGGAACCTTCAATCACAGCCGCATTCTTGCGCGGGCCAAATGCACGGATGCCGGCGGCCTCCAGCGCGTCCACCATGCCAAGCGCCAGCGGATCGTCCGGCGCAACCATGACAAGATCGGGCTGGTTCTCTTTGGCAAAAGCTACCACGCCGTCAATGTCGGTCGCCTGGATGGCAACGCACTCAGCCTCCTGCGCGATGCCGCCGTTGCCCGGCGCACACCAGATTTTATCCACCTTGGGGCTCTTTTTCAAAGTATGGACGATGGCGTGCTCACGCCCGCCGCCGCCAATTACCAAAACTTTCATGTTTCTTCCTCCGTCCGAAGATATTCCCGCTGCGCGCGAAACGTTTCCACAATCAGCGCAATGTGGCCGAGCGCAGTCAGCATATTGGCTGCTGTCAGCGCCAGATGAAACGCCATTTCGTTGAGCAGCCCGATCCCCAGCAGCAGCGCCAGAATGATACCTGCGCTCCACACAGCCAGCACAATCCATTCTGCCAGCGCGCCCTGTCCTGCGCGCCTGCGCTGCGCGGCATAGCCGAGCAGCAGCATGCAGCCCAGCGCGAGCAGCGGCACGAGCGCCGCATACTCCAGCACGATGCGCAGCAGGCCGGGCGGAATGACCGCCGGCCCGCAGACCACCGCAAAGACGATGCCCACATCGGCTGCAATGCTTGCGCGGAAAAACCACAGGGAAACCGTCTGCAAACCCAGCGCGCCTGCGGAAATCAGCGCAAAGGCCACCACCTGCATCATCCAGTTTGCCGGCAGCACCAGCCGCAGCAGCACGCCGCCCGCAATCGCCAGATAGGCATAATACCCTTTGAGCAATTTCATCGCCGCTTAGTGATGGAACAGGCGCATGCCGGTGAACGACATGACGATGCCATACTTATTGGCCGTTTCAATCACATTATCGTCACGAATGGAGCCGCCCGGCTGCACAATGTACTGAACGCCCGACTTGCGCGCGCGCTCAACATTATCGCCAAACGGGAAGAAGGCGTCCGAACCGACGGTAACACCCGTGTTTTTGGCAATCCAAGCCTTCTTTTCCTCCGCGGTCAGTACTTCGGGCTTGACCTTGAAGGTGCGCTGCCACACGCCTTCCGCCAGCACATCCTCATATTCATCCGAGGTATATACATCAATCGCATTATCGCGGTCCGGACGGCGGATGCCGTCAACAAACTGCAGGCCCAGCACCTTGGGATGCTGTCTGAGGAACCAGTTATCCGCCTTCTGTCCGGCCAGGCGAGTGCAGTGGATACGGCTCTGCTGGCCGGCTCCTACGCCGATGGTCTGGCTGTCCTTAACATAGCAAACCGAGTTGGACTGGGTATATTTCAGCGTGATGAGCGCCAGAATCATATCATGCTTGGCGCTTTCCGGCAGCTGCTTGTTTTCGGTCACAATATTGTTCAGCAGGCTCTCGTCAATTTCATAATCGTTGTATCCCTGCTCAAAGCGGATGCCGAAAATATCGCGCTGCTCAATGGGCTTCGGCACATAGTCCGGATCAATTTTAACAACATTATAGCCGCCCTTGCGCTTGGTCTTGAGAATTTCCAGCGCTTCGTCGGTATAGTCCGGCGCAATAATGCCGTCGGAAACTTCGCCTGCCAGATACCGCGCGGTATCCGCGTCGCAGGTGTCGCTCAGCGCCGCCCAATCGCCGTAAGAGCACAGACGGTCCGCGCCGCGCGCACGGATATAGGCGCACGCAATCGGGGACAAATCATGGTCAGCATCGACAAAATACATCGCCTTTTCGGTATCGGTCAAGGGCCGCCCCAGCGCTGCGCCCGCAGGCGATACATGCTTGAAGGACGCCGCAGCCGGCAGTCCGGTCGCTTTTTTCAGCGCT
>NZ_JBMNUP010000172.1:0-3245 GCF_050946325.1 Agathobaculum sp.
CATTACGGCGCAGGCGGAACTGGAAACATGCGATGCAAAAATCATATTGACAGTGCGGGAGGATATATTTCAAAACGGAAACGGCGGCGCTGCAATGCTGGGCGGTGCAAGCATCCTTTGTGTTCTGCTTTTTCTGCTTTTGCTGTGGGTGATGCAGAGGATGATTGTTCACCCCACGAACGTGATTCTGAAAGCCAACCGGGAGTTGAGCGGCGGGAATGAAGATTACCGTATTGCGGAAAAAGCAAACAGTCAGGAATTTGCGGACTTGTTCAACAGCTTTAACGAAATGGCTGACAGCTTGAAAAAAATGCGCATTGAAGCATATGACAGACAGCTTCGGGAACAGCGGGATGAGCTGAAGATGCTTCGAGCTCAGCTGCGGCCGCACTTTTATTTGAATGCAATCACAACTGTCAGCAACATGACGTATCAGAACCGGAACGAGGATATTCGAAAATATTTGGCGGCACTGGCGAAATATATGCGTTATATGCTGAATATTCAAAATAAATGGGTGCGTATAGCAGAGGAGATTGAGCAGGTCAAAAGCTATCTGGAAATGCAGAAAATCAAATTTCCGGGAAGTGTGGACGCATATATCGGCTGTGCCGATTCTGTTGCTGATACGCGAGTCCCTTATTTGTTGTTGTTTACTGCTGTTGAAAATTCTTTCAAGCACGCGATGAGTCTTTATGAGCCGCTATGGCTCGTTGTACAGTGTGAACATTATCAGGACGGAGACTTCTGTGGATGCCGGATGATCGTGGAGGACAATGGAAAAGGCTTTCCGCAAGAGGTGATTTCCATGTTTTCTTTGCCGGAAGAAGAGACGCCTCGTTCAGCGAAAGACCATCTGGGCCTGACGAATATCAGCCGGACACTGCAGTTAATTTACCATAGAAACGATTTGCTGCGCTTATCCAACGCGAAAACAGGAGGCGCACACGTAGAGATTTGGATACCGGAGGAAAATGATGAAGCTGCTGATTTGTGACGATGACATTTCAACGATCGATTTTATCCAGAACAGTCTGGATTGCAATGAATTCGGCATCACAAAAATACTGCGTGCATACAATGGGCTTACCGCCAAGGAAATCATCGCCGAGGAACGGCCGGAGCTGATCCTCTGTGATATCGGCATGCCGCAGTGCAATGGGATAGAGGTATTGAAATACGTCAGTAAAGCGGAGTATCATCCGGAGTTCGCTTTTCTGACATGCTATGAAAGCTTTGAATATGCCCGGGAAGCAGTGCGTTACGGCGCCACAAATTATCTGACGAAACCAATCAATCTGAATGAACTGCGGGAAGCGCTGCTGCAAATGATTGCCACGCTGCGTGCAAAACAGCTGGCACAGGAATCCACGGAAGGCAGCGCCCATCATGCGGACCTGTTGCTGAACAATTTCCTGCAGCGTCTACGTGACGGACTGTACGGAGAGGAAAAAATAAGAATTGCGGCGGCCATGGGCCGACGCAGTTTGGAGCTGCAGCCAGATTCCTGTATACGTTGTGTACTGGTGAGTGCAGATTCGACCAATGCACTGAAAAACGGATGGAACAGAGACCTGCTTGTATACAGCTTCAATTATCTGTCTCAGGAAATCGTGGCAGAGCGGCAGGACTTTGCATATTCTATCGTCGATATGGGTGAACGCTTCATTACCGTGACCATGCTGCTTCGGGCGGAAAAAGCTGTTGAGCAGGAAGTGGTGCGTCGGTGCGATCACCTGGTTTCGGCCTGCAGAAGCTATCTGATCCTGCAGCCAGTATGCTTGGTGGGCGAGGTGATACAGCTATGGCAGCTGCCCACACAGGGGCCTGAGCTGCAGCGGAGGCTCCATAAAATCCGCCTGCAAAGCGGCCAGGTGCGCTTGTTCCGAGAGGCTTCCGTACCAGCGGGCAATGTGCCGCCCGCGGTGGATGAGACGAAGATACTGGACTGCATCAAGCGACGGGACAAAACAGAATATGTAGCTGAGATATCTTCGATTGCAAACAAAATTTCCGTGGATAAGACAGGCAGTGATTGCGCCATTGCGCTACTGCATCATGATCTGATCCGCGCGTTCAATACATATCTGAATGACAATGCGATACCAGCCCATGCATTGTTTCAGGATGAGATGATACGTGAGCTTGATGGAACAGCAGAGCGTTCTGTCTTTGACATGATGAATTTTGCCGTGCATTTATACGACTACACTGTGACACATTTGCTGGAGCTTGCTGATTCAGAAAATGTGATCAGCAAGGTGAAGCGTTACATCACGGTGCATTACCGTGAAAATATCGACAGGGACATCGTGGCATCCATTGCTTTTGTCACGCCAAATTATCTCTCCAAACGGTTCCGTTCCGAGGTTGGAATGAACATGCGGGAATATATCAATCAGCTGCGTATCAGAGAAGCAAAAAGGCTGCTGCTGTCTACCGATTTTTCAATCAGCAAAATCGCAAGTGATATAGGCTTTGATAACATAAGCTATTTTTCTACCGTTTTTCGCAAGCAGTGCGGCGTGAGTCCCGCTGATTGGAGAAACAGAAAGGGCAGTGGGGATACGGATGAAGTGGAAAGAACAATTGCGAAAGGATAAGCAGACGCTTGCGGGGCTGGCTCCCAGACAGAAGATGCTGTTTATCTGGGATTATTATAAGCTTCCGATCTTGTCTTTGCTTCTGGTTGCGGTGCTGGCTGGGGCCGGCGCAGCAGCGGCAGCGCGCAGCGCGCATACGGCGTTTTATGCCGTGATGGTCAACGCGAATAATGAAGTACAGGCAGACCCGTTTACTCCGCTGCTGGAGCAGGGCGGTGTGGACATGACGGGAAAAAGTGTCGACATCGAGGCAAACTATACCCTGCATTACGACGATGCCGCACTCTCGGACGCACAAACGCTTCAGGTACTGGCTGCGCTGTTCGGAATCGGGGATTTGGATGTGTTTGTAGCGGACGAGGATGTGTTTGCCTCTTATGCAAAGCAGGGAGCGTTTGTAGACCTGGGGCTTTTTATCCCGGGCGATGTATTGAAGCGGTATAAAGACCACTTATACTACAGTGAGGATGCAGAGGGAAACAGAGTGCTAAGCGGCATTTGGCTAAGCGGAAATTCTTTGCTGCATGAAGCGGGATACTATTCCGGCGCTGTTCTGCTCGGCGTAGCGTCAAACGCCCAGAACCTTGATAATTCGGTTTTGATGGTCACGCAGCTGCTGTACAGCGGAAAAGTGTAGTTTTT
>NZ_JBMNUP010000173.1:0-3191 GCF_050946325.1 Agathobaculum sp.
CTCTCTTTTTTCGGTATTATAAGCGAAAAGCTTAGTCTTATAGTGTTCACCGCAGATACCATAAAGCAGCCGATTTTCAGGATGAAAAGCCAGCGCGGGCAGCCTGCGGCTTTCAGGCGACGGGCAACACAGCAATTCGGCTTGTGCAGTAGCGGGATTAAGTCGGATCAGCGAGCCCGCGTCGGTGCCGATGTAGATCATGCCGTCCGGGCCCAGAATGGACGTATCCGGCTTGCTCTTATCGGCCGGGTCATCAGTGCGGGGAAGGCCGTGGTCAAAGAATGTCATCTCGTCCGTATCCGGCGAATAGCGGAACAGCCGAAGCGAATCCGGGCCGGTGCGGTACGAGAACGCCCGCAGGATGCCGTAAGTGCCCCACACGTTGCCGTCCTTATCAATGACGGGGTTATGCGCTTCGCAGAATTCCGCGGCGTTGCCGATATGGGCGATCACACGGCTCTTGCCCGTGTCGATGTCGTAGCGAAAGAATACCTCCGGTACTGCGCCAAACCCATAGATGATCCTGCGCTTGCGATCCAGCGCGATGGACTGGATATACGCCGGCGGGCACGGCCGTGCGAGGAACGTAAACTCCCCGGTGTTGATATCATATTTTACAAGGCGACCGCCCTTTGCAGTGAACTGCTTGTCGATATCATGGAACAGCGCAACACCGCCATACAGCGTATTGCCATCCAATTCCAGCGAGCGGTGAAACTTGGCGTCAAACGGCTCGCCCACCTTCTCGTAGCCGCAGGAGGTGATGGTTTTGGCCTTACGGTCAAATTTCCACAGCAGCTCAGCTGAAAAACTACCGATGCCCAGATATACGGCGTCCGACGGCTGGTGATACGCCAGCGACGTAATGGAAATCCATTTTTTCTTGTATTGCGGATCGCGGACAAAATCGTCATACGTCCACCGATCCAGCACCTCGGATTTCCAGTTGTCGAATTTTTGGTCGTAAATTGCATAGTGGGAAACATTTTTCAGTTTCATGTTTCTTCGTCCTTTCTGCAGTTTAGTTTAAGCGGTTATCGATAACCTGCTTTCCATCCCGTATCACGCCTTGCACCTGCAGGCCGCTATCCAGCAGCAGCAGATCCGCCCGCTTGCCGACGGCGATGCTGCCAATCTCGGCGTCCATACCCAGCATACGCGCGGGCGTAAGCGCCGCCATGCGCACCGCAGCCGTCAGTTCAACGCCGGCACGCTGCACCATCGTGCGCACCAGCCGCGAGGTTGTGGCGATGCTACCTGCAAAGTTTTTGCCGTCCGGCATCACGGCCACGCCGCCCTTTATGCAAATGGGCCGGCGTCCCTCCTTATCATCGTACACAACGGTGCCCTCCGGCACGTCCGCCGCGCCGGCGCGGATGGAATCGGTAATCAGTGCAATGTGCTCTGGGCCTTTGATCTTATAGATCAGCCGCAGAAAATCCGGCGGCAGATGCACGCCGTCTGCAATGACCTCCACATCCATTTCATCGATGAGAAACGCGGCCTCCACCACACCGCCCTCCCGGTGAGGCCCGTTGCGGTGCAGCACCGAACAGCCGGAATACAAATGCGTTACGCTGTGAAACCCGCGTCCAAAAGCCTCGTACACCTGTGCGGTGGTGGCGTCGGAATGGCCGACGCTGGCCATAATGCCCCGCTTATGCAGACGCTCGCCCAGCTCTAGCGCACCGGGAAGTTCACAGGCGATGGACCAGCGGCGCAAGCAGGGGGCCTGCTCCAGAATACGCTCGTATTCCGCCGCATCCGGCAGGCGGATGATCGTCTCATCCTGCGCGCCCCGCTCCTTTTGCGAAAAATAGGGCCCTTCCAGATGGACGCCGGCCAGCCTCGGCAACGGCGGAAGCTGCGCCTCCCTTTGCCGCATGGCCTCGTATATACGAAGGCTCTCCAGCGTGCCCTCCAGCGTTGTGCTGGACACCGTGGCCAGCATTGTGGTGGTGCCTCCGGCCAGGTGGGCCTGCATGGCCCGAACAAAGGCAGCCTCTTCCCCATCCCGGAAATCGGCCCCCGCGCCCCCGTGGACGTGCAGGTCTACAAAGCCCGGCGTGAGATACTGTCCTTTTGCGTCGATCACAGTGGAAAACGTTTGCTGCGGCGAAACGCCGCACCCATATGCTGTGATTTTTCCCTCCCGGCTGATTAGCCAAGCGTCCTGCAGCACCTGATAGGGCAAAACCAAATGCGCATGCTCGATTTTCAGGCTCATATTCTCACCCTCTCTGCAGCTGATCCAGGTGAAACAGCCTCTTTGCGTTCAGGCCCAGAATCTGCCTTTTTTCTTCATCCGTCAGCTCAGCCAACAAAATGCGGCCCACTGCGGCCTCCATAGAGTTCCAATAGGCGTCCGAGCCATACAGCACCTTGCAGGCGCCCGCGCCCCGCGCCATAGCCTCCACCGCGCCGTACCACACATAGCTGCAGGCCGTGTCCAGATAAACGTTCTCGTGGCGGGCCGCCACCTCAATGGCGCTGCGCACCGCGTCTTCCTCCCCGCCGGAATGCCCCAAAATGAATATTGTGCGCGGGAAGCTTTGCGCCAGCTTATGAAAGCGCAGCACCTCTTGCCCCCATGTGTGCAACAGCACGGGAAACCCGCGCTCGCCCGCCCATGCATAAACATATTGGTACTCGGGGCACTCAAAATCCATTTTATGCTCAACTGGGTGCAGCTTTACACCGCGAAAACAAGGGCAAGCGGCAAACTT
The DNA here is from genome assembly GCF_050946325.1 of Agathobaculum sp. GTDB lineage: Bacteria > Bacillota > Clostridia > Oscillospirales > Butyricicoccaceae > Agathobaculum. Next base: position 2,727 of record NZ_JBMNUP010000173.1, read on the forward strand.
TTCCATCTCTGTGCGGTGATCGTCCCGATGCGGGTCTGGGGCCAGATAACCCCAAAATCGGCCGGGATAGGTCTCGCACATGGCCAGCATTTCCGGATAGGCCTGCCAGTGCTCGCCCGTCGTCCAGAGGTTCGACACCACCCCACAGGTGACGCCGATCCTGTTCATCTGGGTAATGAGATCGCGATAATGCTCAAACCGGCTGAAGAATTTGGCCACGCGGGCGTTGTGCATGTGGCAGTCCACCACAAATTCTCCGGTCAGCGTCGCGCCGCTGCGCGCGGCCTGCGCCAGCGTTTGTCCGTGTTCCATTTCAATCCACCAGCTTTCTCTCCAGCAGGGCTTCCAGATTGCGTGCGGCAATTGCCTCTTTCTCGTTCTCAGAAATACATGCATAACTCACAAGGCAAACCGCGCTTCCCGGCGAAAACGTGCCCAAATTACTACCGAACAACAGCTTTTCCG
>NZ_JBMNUP010000174.1:0-3079 GCF_050946325.1 Agathobaculum sp.
CTGACAGCGAGAAATCGCTGAACTATCTTGTCGGCCTCATGTACGGCCAACTCATCCAGACATTGTACTATGAGGCGGACCGAAAACACAAAGGGAGGCTGCCGGTGCCGGTGCATCTGCTGATCGACGAAGCGCCGAATATCTCACTGCCCACCGACAGCTTTCTTACCTCACTGGCGACGATGCGCAGCCGCGGCATCTTCACGTCCTACATCTGTCAGAATATGGCGCAGATCAAGGCGCTGTTCAACAGGCAGTGGGAATCGCTTGTGGGCCTGTGCGATTCATTTCTCTATTTGGGCGGGAGTGAAAAGGAAACGCACAAATATGTTTCGGAACTCATCGGCAAGCAGACGATCTCATCAGATATCCAGAACCGCAGCCGTGGCCGCAATGGAAGCTGCAGCACCAGCACGCAGCTCTCGGGCCGGGAGTTGCTCACGCCGGACGAGGTCCGCCTGTTGGACAATGGAAAAGCGATTTTGTTTGTGCGCGGGGAACGGCCCATTCTGGACGGCAAGTTTGACCTGCTGCGGCATCCGAATGTGCGGCACACGGAAGACGGAGGCGCGCCGTCCTACGATTATACAGCCGCACACCGGGCCGAAAACGATCTTTCCGGCAGCCCGGAGAACTATGAACTGCTGGATATGCGCGATTTTTTAGCATAGCAACTTACGAAGAAGCATCAAATCCATCCGGGGCAGTACATTAGTGCCCCGGATGACAAAGCAAACAGGGAGGTATATCCGATTGAACATTTGGAATATTTTGAAATTCGCTCATAAAGGGGTGAAAAGCTATCCGGCAAAGCTTGGCCGGGCAGGGCGAAGTGCCTTTGCGCTGTATGCGGCGCTGGCATTGTGCATATCGTGCTTCGCTGCTCCGGCATTCGCCGCAGACGATCCGTTGGCCATTGTAAACAACTTATCTGACTTTGTGTTTTCGCTTATCCGTGCGGTGGGTGTTATCCTGCTGGGCTGGGGCGTGGTACAGGTCGGCCTGTCGTTCCAGAGCCATGACCCCAGCCAGCGCAGCCAGGGCTTTCTGACGCTGGCCGGCGGGCTTGTGATCACTTTTGCACGGGAGATCCTCGCGCTGATCGGTGTATCGTGAATGGGAAAAGAAATGTTCGCCGCAGAGGGAGGTGAGGCCGGATGGGAGAAAATTCGTGGATCATAGACAATCTGAACGCCGCGCTCAATACATGGAACGAAAAGTTGGCTGAGATATGGCAGCTTCTCACGCACGGGCTTGCAGATTTCAAGGGCGGGGGCGTTTGGACTGTCATTCTGAACGTGCACAGCGCGATGACAGCCATCGGTCTGGGCCTGCTGGTGCTGTTCTTTGCCGTGGGTGTAGTAAAGACCTGCGGCAGCTTCGCGGAAGCCCGAAGGCCGGAGCACGCGCTGAAGCTGTTTATCCGATTTGTGCTGGCGAAGGCCGTTGTGCAGTATGGTCTGGAACTCATGCTGGCTGTTTTTGATATCGTGCAGGGCATTGTATCACGCGCCATGAGTGCTGCGGGTACAGGAGGATTGGCGCCGACTACATTGCCGCAGGAGATCGTGGACAAGATCAACGCAGTAGGGTTCTGGAGCAGCATCCCGCTGTGGGCGGTAACGCTGCTGGGCGGGCTGTTCATCACGGTGCTGTCCTTTGTGATGATCATGACAGTGTACGGGCGTGTGTTCCGTTTGTATTTCTATGCCGCGCTGGCGCCCATCCCTCTGGCCGCATTTGCGGGAGAACCAACAAGCAATGTGGGCCGCAGCTTTGTGAAAAGTTATGCGGGCGTATGCTTGGAGGGGGCGGTGATCGCGCTGGCGTGCATCATCTTTTCCGCAATGGCTTCCGCACCGCCTGCCGTGGACAACAGTGTTTCCGCGGTTACGGCGGTTTGGAGCTATGTGGCGGAATTGCTCTTTAACCTCCTCATACTGGTGGGCGCGGTCAAGGCAAGCGACCGTGTTGTCCGGGAGATGATGGGATTGTAGGAACTGTGTACATCCACATCCTGAATTAAAAAGTGTAACAAGGAGGGAAATCTATCGAGATTAAAATTCCAAAAGAGATCCGCGAGTACCAGGAGTCCATCTTTTTCGGGCTCAACACGCGGCAGTTTGTATGTTCACTTCTGGCCCTCGGCGCTGCCGTGGGCCTGTATTTTTTGCTGCGGGATACGGCGGGTACGGAAATGGCCGGCTGGGCCTGTATGCTGGGCGCGGCCCCGTTCGCGGCCTGCGGCTTTGTGCGCTACCATGGCATGACGGCGGAGCAGCTGCTGTGGGCCGTGATCAAATCGGAGCTGCTCACCCCGCACAGGCTGGTGTTCCGGGCGGAGAATCTCTACTATACGGTGATGCACGCCAAGATCGACACAGGAGTACGCAGACCGGAACGGGAAGTGGAGGTGAACCGTTGATCAAGACCCTTACACGAAGCATCCGGCTGGAAAAAGAAAAATTCCGTATTCCCCATTCTGTGCAGGACGCCATCCCCATCAGGCGTATCTGGCCGGACGGCGTCTTCCAGACAGGCAATGCCTACAGCCGTTCTTACCGCCTCACGGATATCAATTACGCCATCGCCGGCAAAGCCGATAAGACGGCGATGCTGCTGGACTATTCAGAGCTGCTCAATGCGCTGGATTCCGGGGCAAGTGCAAAGATCACCATCAACAACCGCCGCGTGGACCGCAGGCAGTTTGAGCAGGAATTGCTGATCCGGCCGCAGGCAGATACGCTGAACGAATACCGGCAGGAGTACAATGATATGCTGCGTTCCCACGCGGCCAGCAACAACAGTGTGGTACAGGAGAGGTATCTCACCCTCAGCGTCCACAAACGCGGCGTCGATGAGGCCCGGGCGTACTTCCAGCGCATGGGCGGCGAAGTCACAGCACGTCTCGGGCAGTTATCCTCGCAGGCTGAGGAACTGGACGCCTCCGCCCGCTTGCAGATTCTGCGCGATTTTTTCAAGGCAGGCCAGCCCGCTGTTGTGCCGTTCAACATGGAGCAGCGGGCAAAGCGCGGCCATGACTTCAAGGACTGGTTCTGCCCGGACAGCCTGGAATTTT
>NZ_JBMNUP010000175.1:0-3062 GCF_050946325.1 Agathobaculum sp.
CTCCTCCTCTGCGAGCGCGGCCTGCTGCTCTGCCATCTTGTCAAACGCGCCTTCACGCAGGCGTTTCTCCAGACGGGTTTTATGCTTACGGATCTGACGCTCAATGCTGCTGATGGCACCGTCTACCGACGCGAACATGTCAGAGGTGGTCTCCTCCGCGCGCACAACCAGCCCTGTCTGCCGTACGGTGATTTCGACCGTCTGCTTGCCGCGCAGCTCGCTGAACGTCAGCGTGGTATCGGAATCCTGCTGGAAGTACCGATCCAGCTTTTCAACCTTGCGCAGCGCATATTCGCGCAGATCGTCATCAATTTTCATTTTTCTCTCGACGATGGTGAACTTCATAACATCATCTCCTATCGGGTTCATGGCCCAAGATACTTCTGGGATTTTGCTATCTTTAGTATACCACGCCTTAGTCAAACTGTCCAATCTATTTTCAAAAAATTCACAATTTATTCAGCATTTGTTCCAATGATCCAATGCCTTTAAATTTCTCCCTCCGCATGCCGCGTCACATGGCAGCCGATGGAGATCGCACACGGCAGACTGGCAATATGGGTCGGATAGGGCTCAATCGCGCAGGAGAGCGCCGTCACCGTGCCGCCAAGACCCTGCGGACCGACGCCGGAAGCATTCACCTTTGCCAGAATATCCTGTTCCATCTCCGCATAAAACGGATCTGCGCTGCGCTGGTCAACCGGCCGCAGCAGCGCAACCTTGGCCAGCTCTGCGGCCTTATCGGCCGTTCCGCCGAGCCCAACGCCGATCACTACCGGCGGACATGGGTTGGAACCGGCGTTCACCACGGTATCCGCAATCCAGTCAGCGATTGTCTCGCGGGTGGCCGCCGGCGTAAAGCATTTGCTGGCGCTCATGTTTTCACTGCCGCCGCCCTTGGGCGCAACAATGATTTTCACTTTTTCGCCCGGCACCAGGCGCGTATGCAGCACCGCAGGCGTGTTGTCATCTGTGTTCACTCTGCGCAGCGGATCGCTTACGATGGATTTGCGCAAATAGCCGTCCACATAGCCCTGCCGCACGCCTTCGTTGACTGCGTCCTCAAAGCTGCCGCCCGTCAGATGCACCTCCTGCCCAACTTCTGCAAAAACAACCGCAAATCCTGTATCCTGACAGATCGGCACATCGTTTTTGCGGGCCAGATCGCAGTTGGCCAGCATCTCGTCAAAAATCTCCCTGCCAAGGGGCGACTTTTCCTGCTGCTGTCCTGCAACAAACGCCTGCCGTAAATCCGCCGGCAGATAATAGTTCGCTTCCATACACAGCCGCCGCACCAGCGCGGTAACTTCCGATACATCAACCGTTCTCATTTTTCCCTCCTGTATTCCAGCCTGCCGCTTACCAGCACAGCCTGTACCTGACTCTTTATCTCCAGCGGATCACCGCTCCACAGCACCAGATCGGCATCCATGCCGGGCCCGATGCTGCCGATCCGATCTTCCAGTCCCGCAATATGCGCCGGCACCGATGTAACCGCCCGCAGCGCGGACAGTTCGTCCATGCCCGCGCGCACCGCAAGCATCAGCGCCACCGGAAGCAGCCGGAGCGGGATCTCCGGATGGTCTACCGTAATCGCCGTTTCAATGCCGGCCTTGCACAAAAGCCCGGGCGCCTGGTCTGTCAGGTGCCGCAGCTCGGGTTTGGAGCGGTCGGTCATATACGGACCGCTGACCACAGGCACATCCTCTTCCGCCAGCAAATCCGCCACCAGATGCGCTTCTGTGCCGTGAATAATGACCGGTTTGATGCCAAATTCCCGCGCAATCCGAAGCGCTGTAAAAATATCATCCGCGCGGTGCGCATGAAAATGCGCCGCCGTTTCCTGCCGCAGCAGCGGAACCAGCGCCTCCAGCTTGATATCATAATCGGGCGCATCCTCGTCCGGGTCAACTGCCGCCCGCTCGCAGCGCGCCAGATATTCCTTCGCCTTATAGAGCTGCTCGCGTATCAGCGCCGCCGTAGCCATGCGCGTAACGGGCGCCTCGTCCTTATCATGATAAACCGATTTGGGATTTTCTCCAAACGCAAATTTGACCGCCAGCGGCGCCTTGAGAATCATATCGTCAATCCGGCGGCCGGCCGTTTTGATAAGCGCAATCTGTCCGCCAATCGGATTGGCGCTTCCCGGGCTGACCGCCGCCGCCGTCACACCGGCTTCCAGCGCTTCCCGGAACCCCGGGTCCAGCGGATTGACCCCATCAATCGCGCGGAGCTGCGGTGCAACGGGGTCTGTGTCCTCATTGCCATCCGCCCCCTCGAAGCCAAGGCCGTCTTCATACAGGCCAAGGTGCGAGTGAATGTCAATCAGCCCGGGCGTCAGCACCCCGCCTTCTCCGTCCAGAATATGCGCGCAGGCAGGCGGGGTTCCTTCACCCATCGCGGCAATCCGCCCATCCTCCAGCAGCACCCAGCCATGCAGGCGGGTATTCTCCCTGTCCATCGTCCAAATATTCACATTGGTCAGCAATGTCTGTTTCATACAATTCCTCATTTAAAAAGTAGTTGACATTATTTGTAAATTATGGTATATTCTATATGGCGGTTGAAAGACCGCCATGCACCGTTCATATCTTTATCCCCACAATCCTACTTTTGCGCCCTTTCCAAACAGAAAGGGCGCGTTTTTTTATCATCGCGGCTGGGAGATAAAAACAAAACCGAGGGATTCCCTCGGTTTTTCTGCTTATTTACGGCGGCGGGAACCGTTCTTACGGTCAGTCGCATGGCGCACATCCGCCTGCCGGCTTTCGCTGTCCGTCATGAACGCTTTCAGCTTATCCTCAAAGCTCATTGATGCCGGATCCTTTGGCGGCTGAGGCGCGCGGGTACGCGGCGCCGGTGTGCGCTGCTGGAAGCGCGGCTGACGGGGTGCATAAGCCCCCTGGCGTTCCTGACGCGCCTCCTGCGGCTGCGCCTTTTTAATGGACAGGTTGATGCGGCCCGCCTGGTCAATATTGATTACCTTCACCTTGACCTGCTGGCCCTCCTGAAGGAAATCTTTAATATCATTTACAAAGCTCGCCGCCACTTCGGATATATGC
>NZ_JBMNUP010000176.1:0-3054 GCF_050946325.1 Agathobaculum sp.
TGGTAGCTCACTGGGGGCATACTTTTAATTGGTTAGGCTCCCAGCTGAGCTATACCCCCATATATTTCCAAAAAGGAATTTTATAGGGTACGCAATATTTGATTGTCGAATTGTGGTAGCTCAATGGGGGCATACTTTTAATTTACTTGGCTCCCAGCTGAGCTATACCCCCAGATATTTCCGATTATGGAAGTTTTCGGGGTGTGTAATATTTAATTGTCGATTTGTGGTTGCTCGATGGGGGCATACTTTTAATTGGTTAGGCTCCCAGCTGAGCTACGCCCCCAAACTGCCGCGCGGGCATTATCCCCAGCGACAGAAATTATTATACCGTATCATCAGGATTCTGTCAAGCAAAAACGTTCATTTTTCATCAGGAAATTGCAAACAGCCGTTTGCCGTTTTCCATTGTCACACGTTCCACCTCGGCCGCATCCACCCCCTTGACCGCAGCAATCGTTTCCGCCATGCGGTGTACATACAATGAGGAGTTGCGGCGGCCGCGATACGGTTCGGGCGCCATGTAGGGGGCGTCCGTCTCAATCATCAGCCGGTCAAGCGGCGCTTCGCGAATGACCTCAATCGCCTTGCGGGCATTCTTAAATGTGATCACCCCTGTAAAGGAAAGATAGTACCCCAGCCGCAGCAATTCCCGCGCCATCTCTACGCTGCCTGCATAGCAGTGGTATACGCCGCGCACCTCCGGAAATTGCCGTGTGATCTCCATACAGTCTCCGTGCGCTTCACGGTCATGCACAATAACGGGCAGGTGAAGCTCCCGCGCCAGCTCCATCTGGCGGCGAAACACCACCTGCTGACGGGAACGGGCGCGTTCCTCCTTCTCCCAATAATAGTCCAGGCCAATCTCTCCGATGGCGCGCACCTTGGTCTCGCGCTGCGCCATTTCTTTAATAACCGCAAGGTCATTATTCCAGTTTTCGTCAATATTTTCCGGATGAATCCCCACAGCAGCGTATATAAATGGGTATTTTTGTGCATAGCTTACTGCCTTGCGGCTGGTCTCCACATCGCAGCCGGGGTTCAAAATCAGACCCACATTATGCGCCGGCATGGAGGACAGCAGCGCATCGCGGTCCTCATCAAAGCGCGCATCATCATAATGCGCATGGGTATCAAACAGCATTGATATATCCTTCCTTTCAAATCCAGCCGAAATGCCGGCAGGCGTTCCAAAGACCATTGTCATCCACGGCTGTCGTGATGTAATCAGCGCGCCGCTTGAGCGCCGCACATGCATTGCCCATCGCGATGGAAAGCCACCCCTGCCCAAACATACATACGTCGTTCGTACCGTCTCCGAACACAACAGCATCCTCGTCCCTTGCGCCCAGTCTGTCCAGCATCCGGCGTATGCCATACTGTTTGCTGGTGGGCTCGATGAACAGAACATCGCCGTTGTAGCGCACCGTCGGCAGGCCGCCGCAGTCAATATCTTTTCCTTCTTCCGGCGTACAGGCAATATATACCTTATACACTTTCGTCATCTGCCGGTAATCAAACGCAGTATCGAGTTTGACCGGAAAATAGTCCGACGGCGCATATGCCGGATAGCGCGCATCCTGCGTGATACACAGCTGCTCATTTTCCACTGTTACCGCCCACGGAATGCCGCAGGCCCGCAGCCGGTCGATCAGTGCAATGCACGGCCGGACCGGCAGGCTCTGCATTTCAACCACCTCGCCGTCAATGGTCAGGCTATAGCCGCCGTCTCCTACGATCTGGTCAAAACCATAGCGCGCAGCAAAAGCCGCTGCGGATGCCTGTAAGCGGCCGGTCGCCAATGCGGCAAAATGCCCATTTGCGCGCAGCTGCTCCACACAGCGCACCGCACTTTCCGGCATTCGCATCGTCAGTCCGCTTGCCAATGTGCCGTCGATATCAAAAAAGAAATACTTCTTCTGCATAAAGTTCCTCTTACTGCTTGTACTTTTTGTAAATTCGCCCGTAGGCAAAAATCAGCGCGGGCAAACCGAGCAGGCAGGCCGCAGCCGTCATGACGCCCGCCCACAGCATGGAAAACAGGCCGGCGGCACCCGCCAGCACATATACCGCCCCATAGCTCCACCACAGGCGGGCGCAGGCGCGGTTATAGGCAGGAATATCCCGTATTTCCTGCGGTCTGACCGTACTGCCCGCCCAAAAGTGCATCGGATCGCGCCGCCGCGCTGCCCAGCAGCCGATACCAAGAAATACCGCCGCACAAATCCACAAAATCACCGCCATCGGGATACCTTTGGGATTCATGCTTCGTCCTCCACAGGCCGTTCAAACACAAGATCCACTTCCTCTGTAATACCATTCGCCCTTTGCTGGCGCGTTGGAATCAGGGAAACAAAACGCCAGCCCTGCTGCGCACGCTGCTGAATGATCTCCCTGTGCTTTTCCATAATAAACCGATGTCCAGCGACAGGCCCCCATTCACCTATCTCCATTTCAAGCCGCTCATATTCGTACTGATACATTCCCCATCCTCCTTATGCAGCATAAAAGGGGCTGCGGCAGAACCGCAGCCCCTCTCGCTCTTTCATTTTAGCACAGCTTCGCGCCCGCTGCAATCGCATCATCGAGCATGAGCAGATTGAGCTTGCCGTCCTTCTCGGCAGACAGCAGCATACCATTGGACTCCTGTCCCATCATCTTACGCGGCGGCAGGTTGGTCACGGCTACGACGGTTTTGCCGACCAGCTCCTCCGCCTTATAATACTTTGCAATGCCGGACAAAATCTGGCGCGGCTTGCCCGAGCCGTCGTCGAGCTGGAACTTTAAGAGCTTTTCGCTCTTCTTGACATTCTCGCACGCCAGCACCTTGCACACGGTCATATCCACCTTGCAGAAATCGTCAAACGGGATATCCGGCAGGAAGGTGACGGCCGGCTGCTCTGCCGCCTGCGCGGCCTGCTTCTCCTCTTCGATCTCGGCCAGCTTCTTCGGAATGTCGATGCGCTCAAACAGGATGGACGCCTCGCCCACCGGCGTGCCTGCCTGCATACCGTCAAACGATGCAAGGCTTTCCACGCCCTGATCCGCCGCGTT
>NZ_JBMNUP010000177.1:0-3045 GCF_050946325.1 Agathobaculum sp.
ACGGAGCTGTTCAAGGGGGCTTGGGGGCGCTGCCCTCAACAAGCAGCCAGGGCGGTGATAACCGCGCTGGAGCCTGTGTGTATTAACACAGGCATTGCTTGCCGGTTTCCCGGTTTCCTGGTTTCCCGGTTTCTTGCCTCGCCGGTTTCTTGCCTCGCGTTACTATCCAGTTTTGAAAATAATAAACCGTAATACTACACAAAACACCAAAAACGAATTGCCCTTACCACTGAATACTGCTATAATAATTCCATACATATCGTCTACCGAATCGGCCAAAGCGGAGGAATTATTATGTCAGAAAACAATATTCAAGATAGATGGATTTCCTTGCAAGAGGTTTGCGATTACCTTGGTGTAAAACGGCATACAGTCATGCGCTGGATTGAGCAGCGAAATATGCCTTCATCAAAGGTTGGTAAGCTGTGGCGCTTCAAAACTGCCGAAATTGATGAATGGGTCAGGAGCGGCGGAGCCTCCGATGAACAGGGGGTGCAGAAGTGAAAAGTATCAAAGATTATAGAGTGCTGTCCGTGGCTGCGTTTTCATTCCTCTTTGCCTATCTTCTCTCGTTCGTATTTGAGGGACAGGTGCTTTACCGCACGATAGACACCTTTGGCACACAGTCAAATACATATATACTCGTAGCCATTGTCGCTCACTTTGCGGGCCTGTTTTCCTGCGGCCTCTTTATCAAAACGCCGAGCAGGGCAAAATCTGCTATGATAGTCGGAATGGCAATTTGCCTGATTGCGACAACGCCGTTCTTATTCGCGCCCACCGCTCTTTGGTTTGTGGGGCTGGTGGCGGCAGGCTATGCCGGTGGCTGTGCGGTGGCGGCATGGGGCTTTTTTCTCAAAAGGTACACGCCAAAAGATGAGAGGATAAAATCCTGCGCTGATGTATTGGTTTTTTCCAACATCATAATGATCGCTATCAACGTAGTCACCGTTAATCTGTCGCAAACCATCGGGCTGCTTCTCTCCATGCTCTGCCTTGTTCTCGGCGAGGCGCTTATTGCAATACTCCCTGCCGGAACTGACAAGGAAACGATTACGGCATCAACGCCGGAAACGGCGCGCAAATCTCCCAGCGATATTAGGAAGCCGACACTGGTTTTGTTCCTGTTTGTCGCTGTCATCACTGTGACTTCGGGGCTTATGTATCAGGTCATCAACCCTGCGTTTGAGCATTTGACTGGCCTTGTGAGTTGGTATTGGTCTGTGCCTTACATCGTCGCCCTTGCTTTTATGCGAAACCTCTCACCCAAGAACAGATTGCAGCGTTCTCTATTTCTCTATGTTGGCATGGGCATGATAATCGCCACCTATATTACCTTCATGCTGTTTGGCCGAGGCGCCGTGGATTATCTGGTAGTCGATACGCTGATGCTGGGAGCTTGCGGTATCTTTGACTTGTTCTGGTGGAGCATCATAGGCGAAATGCTGGACTACTCTCAAAACCCTGCCAGAATGTTCGGTGTCGGTCTTTCCGCAAATGTGCTGGGCGTACTCTGCGGCGATGTGCTGGGCGTCATTATCACATCCATCCAACTTCCCGAAGCGGAGGTGGCTGTGATTGCTCTGACTGTGGTATGCGTTACGCTTGTCATTCTGCCGCCACTGAATCGGCAGCTCACCCTGCTGCTGAAAAGCCACGTCTACCTCTCTGCCTATGCAAATATGACTGAGAACCAGCAGTCGGCGGTCGTTTGTCAGCTAAAACTGATTGACCCTTTGACAGAACGAGAAAACGAAGTGCTTACACTGATCCTTGATGGAAAAACGAACAAGGAAATTGCTGCCGCCATGTGTGTCGGTGAAAGTACAGTCAAGTACCATGTGGGAAATATCCTCTCCAAGTACGGTGTGAGCAGTCGGGCAGAGCTGATCAGCACCTTACTCAAGGCTCAGATCAAGGCATAGCTAAAAAGCCTGTAAATAAGCGATTTTTAAGGCCACCTATACTAAAGTATAGGTGGTTTTTGCGTGAAACTATACTTTTGGCGGGGGACTTCTACCCCCGCTTTTTCTATGATTAGGGTAGCACAAGGAGGTGGAGCCAAAGGTGAAAGCGATAAAAGACAGGCGAAACATCTATGTAGTGATTTCTGTGACTGCCATACTTTTGACCGTGCTGTTCATCGTGATACAAAAGCTTGCAATGGTCATTGCCTGCGGTAGTGCGACCATCGTGGCACTGATTCTGCTATACCGACAAAGCCGATTGCTGGGTGCGGCAATGGTAATCTACGACAGCCGGATTCTGACCGTACCCTCGTCCGTTGTCACTTCCGAAACCCGACCGAACCAAACACAGGCAGAGGAAACCATCGTGTCCACCTTCGGCTTGCTTCTTGGGAACAAGGTTTATCAGTGGGGCTGCGAGGGCGTGTACGGTGTCCGGCTGCGAGAGGTACAAATCGACAAAGAGAATATCTGCCTGTCCTTCGGAGCAGACGGCGAAATGCTGTGCGTCCGTCTGCTGCACGGTCTGGCCAACGGACAAAACGTCACGGAAATCGCGCAAAAGATTTGGCACGAAACAGGAGTGCGGGCGGAAATCAATGATTGGTAACGAAAGGGAGGAACCCGAAATGAAAAAGACAGTATCTATATTACTTGTGGCGGCGCTGCTTTTAGGCAGTCTTGCCGGATGCGGCAATGGCGAGGGCGGCGGCAAAAGCGACGCGGCAACGCTTTCTCCGGAGGTCACCGGCGTCAAACTGGAAAATGGCGTCAGCGTAGAGCTGGGCGGCTATGTGTTGGACGGTGAAGCGGAATTGATCGTAGCCAAGCAGCCCGTGGAAGAAAACAAAGACGAAGGCTACAAAATCGAAGCCTACGGCTTCAAGCTGGGCGAAATGTCCGAGCTTTCGGACTTCATCACCCTGCGCATCCCCTATGATACGGCATACTGCGAGGATGGGCAGGACCCGGCAAAATGCGTGGGCGCAAAGTACAAAAATGAAACCACCGGCGAATGGGAGGATGTGCTGTTCGAGGTGGACGCAGCCGCCAATGAGCTTATCATCTACACGGATCA
>NZ_JBMNUP010000178.1:0-2980 GCF_050946325.1 Agathobaculum sp.
CGGTATCCGATTGCGCACAGTTGGATTTTCAGCACGTTTTAGGGCAGCACGCCGTCAAACGGGCGCTGGAAATCGCAGCGGCCGGAGGGCACAACATTCTGTTGTCCGGCCCGCCCGGTTCCGGAAAAAGCATGATGGCCAAACGGTTCCCAACCATTCTTCCCCCGCTCTCTGACAAGGAGCGGCTCGAAGTCATCCGCGTATGGTCCACCATTGGCAAGGGACAGCAGGCCGCCGCCCGCGCCGAACGACCCTTCCGTGCGCCGCACCACAACTCTTCCGCCAATGCAATTGCCGGCGGAACGGGAACGGCAGGCCGTCTGCCCACGCCGGGCGAAATCACGCTGGCGCACTGCGGCGTATTATTTCTGGACGAGCTTCCCGAATTTCACCGCGACGTACTGGAAACGCTGCGCCAGCCGCTGGAAGACGGCCGCGTCACCATTTCCCGCGTAGCAGGCCAGGTCACCTATCCCGCTGCCTTCCAGCTCATCGCTGCCATGAACCCCTGCAAATGCGGCTGGTACGGCACCAGCCGCTGCACCTGTTCCCAAACATCGGTGCAGCAATATCTCAGGCGCTTGTCCGGACCTCTGCTTGACCGCATCGACCTGCAGGTTGCCGTGCAGCCGGTGGAATACGCTGCCCTGGCGTCCCGCGGCAAAACGCACGAGGAAAGCTCGGCCGATATCCGCGCCCGCGTCACCGCTGTGCGCGCGCTGCAATACGCCCGACAGGGCGAGGCCGTCTGCAACGCACAGATTCCGGCCTCTCTGCTGGCTGAAATGTGTCCGCTCTCCGAACAGGCTTCCGCCATGTTTGCCGCTGCGTTTGAGCGTCTTGGTCTGACCGCCCGTGCGCACGACAGGGTGCTCCGCACCGCGCGCACCATTGCCGACCTTGCCGGCAGCGAGACAATCGAAGTCGAGCATCTGGCCGAGGCACTGCAATACCGTTCGATTGACCGCGCAGCCGGCGGCTGACCGCTGCATTTTCTTTATGCTGAAAAAACCGCCCAAGAGGCAGTTTTCATTCTATTTTCTACTGTTCATTCCGTTTTCACCAGCAATCAGACATCCCGATTCCCGAAGGAGGATTTTCCCATGTCCCATCCCATTCTGCGCGGCGCCGGCACAATTGCGCTGCTGGCCGCCATGCTTACCCCGAACGCCAATGCACTTTCCGGCATTTCCGTTTGGGCGCAGTCCGATGTGGCAGCCGCCGAGGCCGCAGGACTTGCGCCCAGCGCACTTACCGATCTGTCTGCAAAGGAGCATATCACGCGCGCCGAATTTTGCGGCATCGCGCTGAACACTTACCGCGCCGTCAGCGGCAAGGCGGTTTTTGTTTCCGGCAAAAAGCCATTCCGAGACTGCGACGACCCCAACGTTGCCGCCGCTTATGAACTGGGGCTGATTAACGGCCGCGGCGATGCAATCTTTGATCCCGATGCGACAATCGAGCGGCAGGACCTGTGCGTTATGCTGTATCATGTGCTGGAAGCGTCCGACCTGGCCGCGCCCCCCATCGCAGGCGAGACCGCCATAGAGGGTTATCCCGATGCGGACAGTATCAAGGGCTATGCCTCGCAGGCTGTTACCACCATGGCTGATTACGCCATTATCAACGGCATTTCCTCCTCCGAAGGTGATACGCAGCTTGCACCTGACGGCACAGCAACCCGCGAACAGGCGCTGATCATGGCAAACCGCTTCTGCGCCGCGTTCAAACCCGAAAAGCATCCGCCCCACCCAGCACCCGACGACGCAAGCGGCATGGATGCGGACGCTCTGCCGCAAACCGAAGCGGAAAAAATGGCGTTTGTTTACGGCGAGGGCGGCGAGAAATACCAGACTGCCGAGGAGGCCGAGGCCAACATGGTGGAAATCGCCGTACCCGTCTGGCGGCTCCAGAAGGACGGCAGCAAAACCTCCGATACCGCTTATATGATCGTCAATCAGAGCCTTGCATCCGTATATCAGGCCGTGTTTGAGGAAATCTACAACGGCGACGAGCAGTTCCCCATCAAAAATGTCGGCTGCTACGCCTGGCGCACGGGCGAGCATTCGCAGGGCACGGCTGTCGATATCAACTGGGAAGAGAACATGGAGGCCACCATCAACGCGGATGGCAGTCTGACGCCGACCTGCGGTACGCACTGGCTGCCCTATGACGATCCCTACTCCATTCCCGAAGGCGGCGATGTGTACAACGCATTCACCAAATACGGTTTCTCCTGGGGCGGCAACGCCTGGCGCAGCAAGCGCGATTACATGCATTTCAGCTATTTTGGCCGCTGATTCGCTGCGGCAACCAAAACAGCCCGCCGGACGTATCCGGCGGGCTGTTTTTCATTTTTCCAAAGGCGGCAGCAGCCGTTTCCGGCAGAGCAAATAGTATCCGATGCCGATCAGGTCGGCCAGCAGCCAGCCAATGGGAACAGAGACCCATATGCCGGTCACGCCGATCGCCGGTACTGCGCTCAGCGTATATGCCAGCGCAACCCGCGTGCCCAGCGACGCCACCGTCAGCACCACCGACATGCCCGGCCGGCCGACAGCACGGTAAAAACCGTACAGTAAAAACAATAGTCCGATGCCAAAATAAAACGAAGCTTCGATCCGCAGGTACTGCACGCCGACCGAAATAATTTCCAGGTCTGCCGCATCAATAAACAGTCCCATCAGCGGCGCTGCAAACACGCACACCAGCAGGCTGACTGCCACACAAAACACCAGCGCCGCCGCTGCTGCGGAACGGATTCCTCTGCCAATGCGCTCTGTCTTCCCCGCTCCATAATTTTGCGCAACAAAGGTGGAAAACGCATTGCCGAAATCCTGTACCGGCATATATGCAAACGAATCAATTTTCACCGCCGCCGCAAACGCCGCCATCACCGCCGTACCAAAGCTGTTGACCAAGCCCTGCACCATCAAAATGCCAAAATTCATGATCGACTGCTGTGCGCAGGTCAGGAAGG
>NZ_JBMNUP010000179.1:0-2963 GCF_050946325.1 Agathobaculum sp.
GTGAAAAGCAGGCGCACATGAAGGTCATTATGAAAACCAAAAACGTGACCTACAACTGGCATGATGCGGAAACCTCGGTTCTGGAAGGGGTAATCGCCCGAGGCGACCGGCGGCAGGGCAAGGCGATCCTGCTGGCCTGGCAGCGTGGCTGCAAAATGGATGGCTGGGATCAGTGCTTCGACTTTGAACGCTGGATGCAGGCGTTTGCCGATTGCGGTCTGGATCCGGACTTCTATGCATCGCGCCCCCGTCCGCTGGACGAGGTGTTCCCGTGGGATCACATCGGCTGCGGCACGAGAAAAGAGCATTTGAAGCATGAGTGGGAGCTGTCCCGCGAAGCGGCTGTTACACCGGACTGCATGCAGAAATGCGCAGGCTGCGGTGCAAATGCGCTGCTGAAGGGAGGAAAGTGCTGTGTTTAAGGCAAGAATGAAGTTTGCCAAGGAGGGGAGAGCGAAATATATCTCTCACCTTGATCTTATGCATACCATGCAGCGCTCGATGGCGCGCTGCCAGATGCCGCTGTGGTTTACCGAAGGCTTCAACCAGCATGCCTATGTTTCCGTGGCGCTGCCGCTTTCCACCGGTTATTCGGGTGAATGTGAGTTTCTGGACTTCAATATTACCAGCGAGGCTGTGCCGGAAAATGCGCTGGAAGCCCTCAATGATGTGTTTCCGGAAGGCCTGCGCGCGATTGAGATATACCCGCTCGAGGATGGCGGGATGAAAGTCGGCGCGATCGCATGGTCGCAGTATCGCATCACATGGGGATTTGAAGGCATGGTTCCTGCGGGCTTTACGAATGCGGTTCGCGCGTTGTTTGCCCGGCCGGCGGTTGAAATCGTCAAACGCTCCAAACGCGGCGAAAAGACCGTGAACATGAAAGAATTGATGCACGGTCTCACCATTACCGAGGGAGCAGATGAGGTGACCGCGGTCGTTACAACAGCAGCTGGAAATAACAACATGAGCCCGGAATATCTGACTCGGGCCATTGCACAATATTTGCCGCAGTATGAGATTCCATTCAGCGCCTATCATCGCATGAATGTGTTCACCACTGACGGTACGCCATTCCGCTAAGAGGAGACTGCGCATGTCTGAATCAGCTATTGTTTCGCAGGAAGAACTGCAAAATCAATTTACCTATATGGATGCCGTTGCAGAGCTGATCCGCGGGCGGCATCTGCGTGCCTATACGCATACGTTCGGCTGCCAGCAAAATGAGGCGGATACCGAACGGATCCGCGGTATGCTGCACGAAATGGGATATGAAATGACAGAAGAAGTCAGTGAAGCTGATTTTATCCTGTATAATACCTGTGCAGTGCGTGAACATGCGGAGGATCGCGCGTTCGGCAACATCGGTGCGCTCAGTCATTTGAAAAAGCAGCGCCCGGACGTGATTATTGCCCTGTGCGGCTGCATGGCGCAGCAGGAAAAAAATGTTGAGAAAATCAAAAAGAGCTACCCGCAGGTAAAACTGCTGTTCGGCACGCACGCGCTGTGGCGTTTTCCCTCGCTGCTGTATCGCGCGCTGACAGAAAAAAAGCGCATTTTCGATATCGGCGGGGCGGATGATATTGCAGAAGGGTTGCCGGTGCTGCGCGGTCACGGCCCAAAAGCGTGGCTGTCGATCATGTACGGCTGCAATAACTTCTGCACCTACTGCATCGTGCCGTATGTGCGCGGACGTGAGCGTTCCCGCCGCCCAGAGGAGATCGAAAAGGAACTGCGCGAGCTGGTTGCAGCAGGATACAAGGAGATCACGCTGCTGGGTCAGAACGTGAATTCCTATGGCAAGGATCTGGGGCTGGATGTGGATTTTGCCGGCCTGCTGCGCCGGTTAAACGCCGTGCCGGGTGATTTTTGGCTGCGCTTCATGACCAGCCACCCGAAAGACGCCTCCCCGCGCCTGTTCGATGCCATGGCGGACTGCGAAAAAGTGGCCAAACAGCTGCATCTGCCGTTTCAGTCCGGCAGTGACGAAATTTTGCGCCGCATGAACCGCCGCTATACTGCGGAAAGCTACCGTGCGCTGATTGCGGATGCAAGGCAGAAAATGCCGGGCATCACCTTGTCCAGCGACATTATTGTTGGTTTTCCGGGGGAAACCGAAGCGGATTTTGAACAGACGTTAGCATTGGTACAGGATATACAGTTCGATCTGCTCTTTACGTTTTTATATTCGCCGCGCAGCGGTACGCCGGCGGCAGCCTATGAGGACCCTGCGACCCCGCAGCAGAAGCAGGCGTGGTTCGAGCGTCTGCTACAGGCCCAGGATGCGATCGTAGCCCAGCGGCAGGCGGCCTATCAGGGCAAAACGATGCGTCTGCTGGTGGACGGTACCGCAAAGGGACCGGACTATCCGTTTACCGCGCGTACAGAAGGCAATCTTTTGGTTTGTGTGCGTGGTGAAAATATCAAAATCGGGGACTTCATTGAGGCCGTAATTGAAAAAACTTCGCTCCGCTGCCTGTTTGCAGTGAAGCAGTGAGGAGGATTGCTGTATGAGTGCAAAACAGGAACTGACGCTGCAAAAGCTGCGCCAGCTGCCGGTTGATTTATCTCTGGTTGAGCTGTTTCCCGCAGAGGAGGACAACGCCTATTTCTGCACACCGCTTGGTGCGCGCATATTAGGGCGGATCGGTGTGGACGGGGTACATTTTTGCGATGTGCCGTCCCTGGGGCTGGACTTGGTTTTTGCGGTCGCGCCGATGGGGGAGCCGCCTTTTGTGTATCCGGTCGCAGCGAATCTGCACGAGTTTTTAGCGGAAGTGTATACCTGCGGCAGCGCCGGCAGCATCGAACAACTGATTGGGATCGCGCCGGAGCGGGCGGCAGATTTCCTGCGGTTTAACCGTGCCCTGTGCATAGGCTCGGATGATGTGGACGAGCTGAGGCAGGCGTACGACTTTTTCGGTATGGATGGCTTTTCTCTGCCGGAACCGGGAAAGAACACC
>NZ_JBMNUP010000180.1:0-2962 GCF_050946325.1 Agathobaculum sp.
ATGCGCATTACAAACGGTGGAATCAGCAACGCCGTTTTTGTTGCCACACGTATTTTTAGCTTGATTCTGTTTAGCTCTGTGCTGACATTTACAACTTCTCCCACACAGCTGACCGATGCGCTGGAGCGGCTGATGAAACCGCTCAATGCGCTGCATATCAAGGTGCATGAAATTGCCATGATGATGACTATTGCACTGCGCTATGTTCCGACACTGCTCGAAGAAACCGATAAAATTATGAATGCGCAGAAGGCTAGGGGTGCGGATTTGGAAAGCGGCGGTTTTATGCAGCGGATTAAGTCGCTGATTCCGATTTTGATTCCGCTTTTTGTTTCGTCCTTTCGCAGAGCTTATGACCTTGCAATGGCAATGGAATGCCGCTGTTACCACGGCGGAGAAGGCCGCACCAAAATGAAACAATTGCATTTATCCAAGCTGGATGCAGCGGCAGCTGTGGGTGCAGCTTTGTTTTGTGCGGCAGTGCTGTTCTGTGCGCTGTATTTCCCGCCTGCGCTGAGATAAGGAAGGAGCGTTATGCGAAATCTTCTGCTTACCATTTGCTATGACGGCGCAAACTATCACGGCTGGCAGATTCAGCAGAATGCTGTTTCTGTTCAGCAGGTATTTCAGCAAGCGCTGCAGCGGATTCTTGGCGATTTGCCGAATCTCAAGGCCTGCAGCAGAACCGATACAGCTGTCCACGCACGTGAATTTTGCATCAGTTTTCACACGGAACATTCCATTCCATGTGCGCGCCTAGTGGGGGCGCTCAATCATTTTCTGCCAAAAGACATCGCTGTTCTTTCCTGTCGGGAAGTACCGGAGGAATTCCATGCGCGTTATTCCTGCCTAGGCAAAGAATATGAATATTGCATCTGGAACGAAAAAATTCGGAATCCTTTTTTAGTCGGCAGGGCACTGCACTACTGGTATCCGCTGGATATTAACAGACTGAATCAGGCGGCGTCCCAACTGATTGGTTCTCACGATTTTACTTCTTTTTGTGCGGTTGATGCAAGAGAGCGCGGCAATATGACGCGTACGGTGACCGCGGCACAGTGGAAACGAGAGGGGAGTACGGTCAGTTTTACGGTGGCAGCGGACGGTTTCTTGTATCATATGGTGCGTATTATGGTCGGTACCATGCTGCGGGTTGCGGAAGGTAAACTGCAGCCGGAAGATATCAGCAGAATTTTAGCAGCGCGTGACCGCAGGGCGGCAGGGCCTACCGCACCGCCGCAGGGGTTGTACCTGAACAAGGTTTTCTATAAGCTGTAAGGATGTGAAATTCGGTGGCTGAAAACGGAAAGCGTTTCGATACCGTGGAGTTTGATGCGGCAAAACATCCTCCGCGCAGGTCGAAAAGAAATCTGCATGTTTTTGGGGAACATGCGGTGCCGCGGTGGGTATATCGAATTGCGTTGATTTTGCTTTTATGCGTTTTGGGTACTTTGGGTTGGATGAACCGGGATAATCTGGCTCCGAATTATGTCTTAGAATGGATTCAGTCGCGCGTTGTTGGTATGGGTGTTGGGGATGGATATCCATACTCTATTGCCGGCACATCTGTTTCTCCAAAAAATTTCCTTTCAGCCGATAAAAACATCTTCCTTGCAAGCGATACATCTCTGACGGTGCTAAATTCCACTGCAAAGGAGATTGTGTCTCGCCAGCACAGTTTTAATCATCCGGTTCTCAAGCTGGCAGGAAACCGCATGCTGCTTTATAATCTGGGCGGTCGTGAATGCCGTCTGGACACATTAACCCGTCCGCTTCATCAAATTACTTTGGAGCAAAATCTCGTTGCAGGCGCACTTGCACGGCAAGGCGGATATGCACTGCTCACAGAGGCGGATGGATACTGCGGAGAACTGATTGCGTATATGCCAGACGGCCGAGAACAGTCTCACTACTGGTTTTCAGATTATTACCCTACGGCGGTTGCACTTAGCCCCGATGGTGGCACAGCAGCTGTTACGGGTGTCAACGCGGCGAATGGCATTATGCAGTCGGCGATTTATTTATTGGATTTAAACAGCGAAAAACCACAGCAGCCGTTTGCAGTGTTCGAAGGAAACATGCTGTTTGATGTTTCATGGAACGGGGATACGGTTGTGACCGCATTCGGAGATCAAGCAGCGGTTATGATAGATGCGGATACCCGCAAAAAAATAGAGTACAATTACGAAGGAATGCAGCTAACTGCATACTGTTCTTCTGCAGAGATGATGGTATTGGGCCTTTCACCTTACGCCGGGGCCGATGATTCCGTTTTGGTTGTTCTCAATCGGATGGGTGAAAAAATTCTGTCCCCCACGCTTCAAGGAACAATCCGGTCGGTTTCAGCTTTTGGTTCGGCCGCAGCGGCGCTTTGTGATTCCAACGTCTATTTTTACACATCATCCCCCACCGGCCTTGTAGGTACTGTAAACGCCGGCGGGGACGCAAAAGCAATTGCATTGCGGGACGAAACCTCCGCATATATACTTGGAGTTTCAGAAATACGTATGATTTCCATACCGTAAGTGCCTTGTGTAAAAGATAGTTTTATGTTATATTGCTTTTATGCACGAATTTATTTTTCTGACAGGGGGCTAAAAATGGGCGTCTTTTATGACTTTGCATTGCTCGGCATCGTTGTGATTTTTGTTATTTCCGGCCTGCGCAGGGGTATCGTTCGGTCGGTCATAGAACTGGTCGGCTTTGTAGCGTCCCTTGTGTTTTCTGTGCGTTTGTCGGGATGGTTTGCTGCGCTGGCAGGGCCGTACATTGTAAAAATACTGCCCGATTTTCCATCTAATCCGGTGTTGGAAAAGATTTTAGCCGCAGCGATTCTGTTTTTTGTGTTGGAAATTTTGGTCCATTTTATTGCCTCAGCTGCAGATCATGTTTTCAGCCTTCCGGTGCTGCGCCAAGTGAACGCGCTGCTCGGCGGTGCGTTTGGACTCCTGAAAGGCATTGC
>NZ_JBMNUP010000181.1:0-2922 GCF_050946325.1 Agathobaculum sp.
CTGATCTGTTCGTAGTATTCCGTATTCAAACCCTGCACCGCCTGTTTCAGTGTCATCCCCTTTCCCGTCGGCTCCGTCGAAAAGAAAATACCGAAAGCAGAGCCTGCCACCAACGCAATCAGGCATATCAGCAAAATCACCGCCAGTGCCGCGCCGCCGCTTGCAATAATCGCCGCCACAACACTTTTAAACGCTGCGATACAGGCTTTGGCCGTATTCGCCAATGCCTTGCCTGCCGGCTTTGCAGTTTTTACAGCAGCCTGCGCTGTATGCTGGATCTTCCGGACAGCTTTCTTCGATATGTGCACGGCCTGTTTTTCCACCCCTTGCGCTGGGCGCGCCGCCTTTCCCTGCCGCCCCGGCTCTTTGAAAAGCAGTCTCCCCGTTTTGGGCCCGCGGATATTCCTTCTTTGTGTCTCAGCGCACCCCAAATTCGTTTCTGCCGCAATACGCTTTGGCCGCTCCACTGCCTGCGGGCGTTTCTCCATATATTCTGCATAAGGATTCCGCGCCCTTACGGCTTCTCTGTGTTCATCCCGTTTGATGAATTTTTCCCGGGACGGCAGATGGCGCAGCAGTTCTTTGCCGCCCGCGACTGTATCTTCAACCAGTCCCACACCACTATCCACCACTGTTTGTGCATCCGGACGCAGCCCGTCTCTCGTGTCAGCCGAATTTTCCGTCCCGTTCTGCGCCGCCTGCATCAGCTGCACGACGCCTTTTTCTTTTACCACCTCCAATCCGTGCCGGACAAACTCTTTGGGCGCATGCCGGACCAGTTTCGGCCGTTCTGCTTTTCCCCATTCTTCTTTCACTTTAATGTCTTTCAACCGCACCTCTCCCAAACAAAAAAACGCCCGCAGGGAAGTTACTCCCCACGGGCGGTCCATATATTTACGCGTGCTTCACGCGGTCATGAAGCTCCTCTTTTTTGGCATCGTTCCAGCGGTCCACCGTACCCACAAGATACCCCGTAATACGCCGGATGCGCTCGAACTTCACATTCTTCCCCGCTCTCTCCGCATTGCCGATGTTGTTGTTTTCCATATACCATCTTCCTCCTGACCGCTATATATCGTACCCCTATTCCGGCGAAAAATCAAGATGGAGCCTTCATGTTATCGGCTTGTTATGGAAAGAAAATTTTTCCAGAAACAATTGAAACTCTGCGGCCGCAACCTTTTCCGTTGTTCAAAACTTTTCATCAGGCTTCGTCGTCATCAGCCGGTACAGCTTCGTATTTTTTGGAAAACTGTTTTCGAACGGGATGATCGCCCCGCCGCAGCGGATGAGGCCGTGGCCCGCGGGCACGTTGGTGATGTACGAGAGCTGGTTCTCTGAAATGTTCAGCAGCTTTGCCAGCTCCTCCCGGTCCGTCGCCGCCTGGTTGAGCATCACCAGCAGTTCGCTGTTTGCCAGCATGAGGCGGGCGGTGTCTGAGCGCAGGATCTCGTCCACGTTCTGACTCACCGCGGTGATGAACGCATTGTATTTGCGCATCCGCTTGAACAGGCGATAGAAAAACTCTGCGCTGAAGGAGTAGCGGAACAAAATGTAGAACTCATCGGCCAGTATCCATGTGCGCTTTCCCTGCCGCCAGTTGCGGATCACGCGGTTGAAAATCGCGTCCAGCGTCACCACCATGCCCACAGGCCGCAGCTGCTCGTCCAGCTCGCGGATGTCATAGCACAGAATACGCGCACCAGTGTCCACATTGGTCTGATGGGCAAAGATGTTCAAGCTACCGGTGGTGTACAGTTCCGACGCCAGTGCGAGGTCATGCGCTTCTGCCTCGGGCTGTTCCAACAGCACCCGGCGCAGATCCACCAGCGTGGGCGGCACGCCGCGATACCCGCCGTGTATATATTCCCGGTACACCAGCCTTGCGCAGCGGTCCAGAATAGACCGCTGCTTTGCTGTAAGGCCATTTTCCGTCAACGGCTCAAAGATGGATAAAATCAGCTGCACCTTTTCAATGAGCGGGTTCTTTCCTTCCCCGTATGCCCTGTCCATATCCAGTGCGTTGAGGTGAATGCTGCTGTGCGGAGAAATGGGCAGCACCTCGCCGCCCAGCGCCTTGACCAGCCGGCCGAATTCACTCTCCGGATCCAGGATAAGGATATCGTCTTTTGTACGCAGGGCGATCTCTACCAATTCCTCTTTCGCGCTCATGCTCTTGCCGCTGCCCGAAACGCCCAACCGGAACGAGTGGCCGTTGAGCAGCTGCGCCCGGTCGATGCGGATCATGTTGCCCGACACCGCGTTTTGCCCATAATAGACGCCGTTCGTGTGGTTGAGTTCCTGCGCCTTGAACGGCATCAGCACGGCGACGCTTTCCGTTGTCAGCGTGCGCAAGGCATGGATGCGCCGCACACCGTAGGGCAGTACCGTGTCGAGGCCGTCCCGCTGCTGCCAGCGCAAAGTGGAAAGCTGGCACAGATGCTTGCGGCCCACCGACAGCAGGCTTTCCGTATCCGCGTCCAGCTGCTCCTTGCTTTCCGCCAGATGCACCACCGTCACAAGGCCGTACATCATGCGCTGGTCGCGCTCGGTCAAGTCGTTCAGAAATTCCGTTGTTTCCTTGCGCTGAAGCTGCATATCGTAGGGCACATTCGCCGTATAGTTGTTGGCGTTGTTCTGCCGCCGCTGCCAGCCGGCCACATTCGTTTCCACACCCAACAGTTTGTTCTGCAATTCCCGCACCGCTTCATCCGTGGGCACGGGCAGGATGTCGATGGACACCATCATGCTGCGGTCCAGCCCGCACAGCTCCATGATAAAATCGTCCTTGATAAAGCTGGAATAATCTTGTAAATACAGCACCCGGCCCCATCGGACGTCCGACTTGAAAAAGTCGGCGTAAAATTCCAGGCTGTCCGGGCAGAACCAGTCATTGAAGTCATGGCCGCGCTTTGCCCGCTG
>NZ_JBMNUP010000182.1:0-2907 GCF_050946325.1 Agathobaculum sp.
GTCTCGACAGCAACGGAACTTGGGACAACCTTCTGTCTCGCATTCTGGCTTACACCCCTTGGAAGGAGCATACAGGCAATGGACATTACTTTGATCTCGACATGCTGGAATTCGGAGAGATGTCCCTGTTCCGCAGCGAACTGACAGATGACGAAAAAATTGTAGCGTACACAGCGCGAATCCTCCTGTTGTCACCGATTCAATTGAGCTGCCGTATCGGAGGCCTCACCGAATTTGAATTGGATCTCATCTGCAACGAAGAAGTTATCGCTCTGCATCAGGATGGACTGATGCACGCGCCCACGCTTATAGACGCAGATGCTTTGCTGTATACCTATCGCCGCCCTCTGGAAAACGGCGATATTGCCCTGGCATTTTTCAATCTTTCCGAACAGCCCCGGCGCGCTTCCTATGTGCTTCCCGACCGCTGCTCTGTGCGCGACGTCTGGCGCCGAGAGGATGAGGGAGAATGCACCCGGCTGCAATATTTTTTGCCGCCGCATACGGTAAAGCTGCTGCGGCTGCACCAGTGTTAAAAACCAAAGGAGTGACATGTTTATGATTCGTCTTCTTTACCCGGGCGGTAAAACCAAGGCGCTCACCTTCAGCTATGACGACGGCAAAATCCACGATCGACGCCTCGTTAAACTATTCAATACGCATGGATTGAAAGCAACTTTTCATCTGAATTCCGGCCTGCTTGAACATCCCGGCACCATTTCCAGGCAAGAGGCCGCCTCCCTTTACGATGGCCATGAGGTTGCGTGCCACGGTGTTCTTCACGCCTTCCCCTCGCAGCTTTCCAATCCGGCTTTGGTGCGGGAATTTCTGGATGACCGCATTGCTCTGGAACAATGTACCGGCCGTTTCATCACCGGACTTTCTTATGCGTATGGCGACCACTCTCCCGAGGTGAGGGCTGCCGCGCACGCAGCAGGCTTATTGTATGCGCGTACAGTGCGCAGTACAGGGAAATTTTTCCCTCCAGCGGATTTTCTGCAATGGGACCCTACCTGCCATCACGCCCGCGCCTTGGACGACGCCGCGTTGACAGATGCTTTTCTTGAGGCGCCCGGCGATACTTATCCGATGCTGTACTATATCTGGGGACACAGCTATGAATTTGAGCGCGACCACACCTGGGAACAGATGGAGTCGCTTTGCCGGCGCCTGGCAGGCCGGGACGATATCTGGTATGTCACAAATATTGATTATTACCACTATCTGCAGGCCGCGCGCCGCCTGGTATACAGCGCGCAGGGCGACCGCGTTTACAATCCGACCGGAATAAAGGTCTGGGTCTGCGACAATGGCCTGGTCCGCACAGTGTGAAAATTCCCGCCGCATTCATCCGTTGCTTCAGGGAGGCTGCTGATATGTCATTTCTGACGGTCCCTACAGATGGAATAGCCACCGTATTTCATGCCACAGACAGCCGGGTCACTCGCTCTCATCTCTGTGGAACAGACGGCTCCGGCATTCGATGGCGCTTTTGCGACGGTGCAACGCTGACGCTTGAACGCCGCTTTGCCATGCCCGGCCTTGTAGTACAGCCGCCGCGTGTGCCCGGCTTTGCCTTCCGAATCTACTGTATGGCCCCGTCCGGCGAACAGCTTCATTTTACTTTTTCGGCAGCGGATGGAAGGAGTCTGCGGCTTACTTTACGGCTCAACTTTCATGGCTGGAAAGAGTTTTGCATTCCATACGAACGCGGCTTTATGTTGGGCCATACTGCGCCGGATGCATTATGCCGCCTGTGTATACAGGCGGAAACGGGTGGCGGCTTCTCCAACATTCTTTTTCGGGATATTCGCCTTTGGGCGGCAGTGGATGCACTTTTTGTTTATCCCTCCCTTTGCGCACAGGTCCGGCACCTCGCCTGCCATCCGCGCCGTTTTCCCGCAGAAATATATGAGGACAACGCGCCATGCCGCAATGCTCCGGTTTTCCCTCTTCCCGAATATGTCACAGAAAACGAACTTTCCGCTTTTGCGGAAATCACACGGCGTTACGAAGCATTCTGCGATACATTGGACACACCTCCGTATACCCAGCCCGCGCCGGATGCATTGGAACGGGCCCAGGCTTTTTTCCGTTCCATGACTCTGCGCATACGGCACGGGCAGGTAACCGGGCAGCCTATCCATGATATCACCGCTTACGCACATGCCATGGCTGCCTTTGCCCGCGCCTATTGTGCCGCGCCATCCGTTGAGCTCCTTGAACAGTATGTCCTGCTTCTGCGTCATCTTGAGGAACAGAACATCGCATTTAACTGGTACCATGGACGCGGCATCGCGTCAAGCGTGCTGCGTATGCGAAAGCCACTGGCTGCAGGCGGCATGTTGTCTCACACAATAAGCTTTCTGCGGCAGGCATATGAGTTCGGCAAAGTGTATACTGTTAGCTCCCATCATGGCATACCCGGTAAGATTTTTGAAGATTCCGATGCCGTCGCTACAGAGCTCCCCAGTCTGCTCGCTTGTATTCTGCTGACCGAAAGCACTCCGGAAAAGGTTCGTGATATGCGCCACTTCCTTTACTATCTCGAACATGTTTGTCTGGGAACGGCTCCCGGTATTGCCAGCGGCTACAAGCCGGACGGCACCATATTCCATCATGGCGGTTACATTCGCAATTATCAAAAAGTGGCGCTCTATACATTGGCGCGCATTCTGCGGTTACTGTCAGGCACGGTGTTCGAGCCGTCCTCTGCTTTACATGCGCGCATACGTGCTATCCTAGAAACGGAATACGCTTTTTCCTGCGGGGTATATGAGCCGTTTTGCCTGGCACAGTACGCTTTCCAGCCGGACAACGCTTCCAGCGTCAGCGAATTTGCCGATACTGCCATCGCAACACAGGACGAGGTGTTGGCACGACAGTATGTTGCCTTGGCCCGCTCCT
>NZ_JBMNUP010000183.1:0-2874 GCF_050946325.1 Agathobaculum sp.
AAAGCCCTGCGAATATTCCTCCGCCGACAGATACATGGAATGCGTATCCAGCAGAGAGAGAATATCGTTGATGACCTCATACATCTCTTCCGGATGCTTTTGCAGATATTTGTTGATATAGTTCTGCAAAACATACGGATTCTCTTCCGCCTTGAGGCCGAACGCATCAATCAGCGCCCACACCCCGTCAAACCACGTCTCACTTTCGCCCTCCGGCGTTACTGCGCCCGCCGGCACCACCATCATCGCCGCTGCCAGCGCCAGCGCCGCCAGCCGTTTAACAAACTTTTTCATGGTTATTCTCCAGTTTCTCAGGGGAAACGGAACATCCGCCCGCAGCATCCCCACGCAGCCGCAAGCCAATCGGCGCAAAGCGCCCGTTAAATCAGGAAAATGCCCTGCAATTTCCGTAAAAAGTCAGGACATGCGCCTGATTTTTGTATATAGGGGGCTTTTGAAGCCCCCTATACGTTTTACATACTCTCCGGCGCTTCCACGCCGATGATGCCAAGCGCGTTGGCAATCGTCTGCCGTGCGGCCAGGCACAGCGTCAGGCGGGCTTCGCACAGTTTTTTATCGTCACACCGCACGCGGCAGGCATTATAGAAATGATGGAACTGCTGCGCCAGCGCCACTGCGTATTTGTTCAGGCGCGAAGGATCGCGGCTCTGCGCCGCCTGCACGATCTCCTCGGGCAGCAGCGCGATCGCCTTGATGAGCTGCCGCTCATCCGCGCCGGTCAGCACGGACAGATCGACCGCCGCGGTATCGGGCACCGCGATGCCGTTCTCCGTGCAGTTTTTGATTACCGAGCAGATGCGGGCATGCGCATACTGCACATAATACAGCGGGTTGTCCGAATCCTGCTTGACCGCCAGGTCAAGGTCGAACTCCATCTGGGTTTCCGCCGCGCGCGAATTGAAGAAGAAACGCGCCGCATCCACCGGAATCTCATCGAGCAGGTCGGTCAGGGTCAGGCTCTTGCCCGTGCGCTTGGACATGCGGACCACTTCGCCGCCCTGCATCATGCGCACCAGCTGCATCAGCACAATCTCAAGCCGGTGCGAACCGTCAAGCCCCAGCGCGTCCAGCGCGCACTGCAAACGCTTGACATGGCCGTGGTGGTCCGCGCCCCAGATATTGATGACGCGGTCAAACCCGCGCTTTTCAAACTTGTTGCGGTGATACGCGATATCCGCCGCAAAATAGGTGTAAAATCCGTTTCCGCGGCGCAGAACATCGTCCTTATCGCAGCCGAAATCGGTCGAACGCAGCCAGAGCGCGCCGTCCTCGGTTTCGTAGGTCGCGCCCTTTGCGGTCAGCATATCGATGGTTTCCTTGACGTAGCCGCTGTTGTGCAGCTCGCTCTCGCGGAACCAGACGTCGTAGTCGATCTTATACCGCTTGAGGTCGCGCTCCATGCGGGCGATATTGGTCGGCAGACCATAGCCCTCGATCACGGAAAAGCGCTCCTCGGGGGTCTTATCCAGCAGGCTGTCGCCGTACTGCTCGACCAGATCGTGCGCCAGCGCCTTGATATCCTCGCCCTGATACCACGAGGGGTCAAATTCGATCGCATCCTCGCCGCGCAGCTCCTGGATATAGCGTCCCTCTACCGAATGGGCGAACTTATCCACCTGATTGCCCGCGTCGTTGATGTAAAACTCACGCGTGACATCGTTGCCCGACCAGTCGAGCACTTCGCTCAGGCAGTCGCCCAGCACGCCGCCGCGCGCGTTGCCCATGTGCATCGGGCCGGTGGGGTTGGCGGAAACGAACTCGACCATGACCTTTTCCGGCTTTTTCGCCTGTGTGCGGCCATAGTCCGCGCCCATCTCGAACACGTTTTTGACCGCCTTTTCGTACCAGCTCTGGTTCAGCGTGAAATTCATAAAGCCCGGCCCTGCAATGCTCACCGTATCAAAGCAGCTGCCCGCCAGCTCCAGATGCGCTACAATCCCCTCCGCAATCTTGCGGGGCGCCATGCGCAGCGGCTTGGCGCACTGCATGGCAAACGTGCAGGCCCAGTCGCCGTTCGCCGCGTCCTTCGGGGTTTCCACCGCAACGGGCGGGATATCGCCCGCAGGCAAAACGCCGGCCTCTGCCGCTTTGTGATATGCCGCTTCGACCACGCGGGCCGCTTCAGCTCGTGCGAATTCATATGCGTTCATTTGTTCACTCTCCGTTACTTTTTCAGACTGCGCCGCTCTCAGGCGCAGCCGTTACATACATTTCAAAATGGTGCTGTCCCATCAGGGAATTATCCACCGCTACCGTATAATCGAGCACCAGCTCGCCGCCGTCCTCGCCCACTGTATTGCGCACGCGCGAGGTATGCGTGGAAATGGCCATTTCCGCGCCCATCGGCGACTGGTACAGACCGACATGCCGTTCATCCTCCGCAAACAGCATATGCGAGGGGTACGCGCCCGAACGGATGAGCGTTACCGTCTTGCCGTCCAGCTTGACGGTGGTGCGCGTACCTTCCAGGCCGGTCAATTCGCTCTCCTCATAGGCAATATAATATTTTCCGCCGCGTTCATATAGCGTAGCCGCGGTGGTCAGGTTGATCTGCTCCGCCTCGCACCCGACAAACCGCTGCGTCGAATGAATCGTCAGCCAAACGTCCTTTTTCATAAAACACTCCGTGTCTTTCCAATGATACGCGATGTATCTTTCCTTTTTTAATAGCTGCTGATGTCAACCAGCGCGGCCTCGCCGCGCACATCCTCCTGCAAAAACAGGCTGGCCAGCTGCGAAAAGCCCTGCGGGTCGTCCGATACAAAATACTGCGTTTCGCCCTTTCCGCTGCCCGTCGGCTCAACCGCGCGCCGCACGGCGTTGGCCGCTTCCGCGCCCGAATCCACCAGCGAA
>NZ_JBMNUP010000184.1:0-2864 GCF_050946325.1 Agathobaculum sp.
AGAACCCCGGTACACATTAATTTTGAAAAGTCTTAAATACTGCGGTTTTCTATCTGTGCGTACTTTTTCAGCTGTGACATCAGATTACCAAACTGCTCCGGATCCAGCGACTGAGCACCGTCGCACAGCGCGTGCGCGGGGTCGTTGTGGACTTCGACCAGAAGGCCGTCTGCGCCCACAGCAAACGCCGCTTTGCTCAGTGCGGGAACATAGGAGCGGATTCCGCAGGCATGGCTGGGATCGATGATAACCGGAAGGTGCGTTTTTTCTTTGAGCACGCATACAGCGGAAATGTCAAGAGTGTTACGGGTGGAAGTTTCAAATGTGCGGATTCCGCGCTCACAAAGAATCACATCTGAGCAGCCAGAGCTCATAATATATTCCGCGCTCATCAAAAGCTCGTCAATCGAGCTGGACAGCCCCCGTTTGAGCAACACAGGCTTGCCCATTTTGCCGACCTCTTTGAGAAGGTCGTAATTCTGCATATTCCGGGCGCCAATCTGCACGATGTCCACGTCCTCGAACAGCGGTGTCTGTGTCTGGTTCATAATCTCTGTAACGATTGGCAGTCCAGTCGCTTTTTTTGCCGCTGAGAGAAGCGCAAGGCCTTCCTTTCCAAGCCCTTGAAAGGAGTAGGGGGATGTGCGCGGTTTAAACGCGCCGCCGCGCAGAATCTTTGCGCCGCTCTGCTTGGTCAAACGCGCGATTGTGGTAATCTGATCCTCTGTTTCAACCGAACACGGCCCGGCGATTACGGTAAATCCGCCATCGCCGATGGTCACGTCACCGATGGTGATCACAGTATTATCCTCATGTACCGTGCGGCTGGCCGCTTTGTACGGTTCTGTCACGCGTCGGGCATAGGCCACAATCGGATTGGTATACACAACAGCGTCCATATCCACGGTGGATGTGTTTCCAATCAGACAAACGGCGTCGTGGTCGGTGCCGGGCGCCCAAATGGTCGAAAAGCCCTTGCTTTCCCAATCCTTGCGAAATTCTTGAACGGCGCTTTGCGAAACGCCTTTTTTCAAAATGAAAACCATTTTATTTCTCCCTCACCGCCTGGACAAAACGGCACATTTTTTCAAAATCCTTGAAGCCATCGGTTTCCACACCGGAGCTTACGTCCACGGCGTAGGGGTGCGCCATACTGACTGCCTGCGCAACATTGTCGGCGGACAAGCCGCCAGCCAGAAAATAGCTGCGTGAAACATTTGCGGTCAGCGACCAGTCAAAGTGTTTCCCGGTTCCGCCGCTGCCGTTGTCCAGCAGGATATAATCCGCCGATGAGTGCGTGGCTGCCGTCGCATCTGCCGTGCAACGGATGGAAAATGCCTGAATCAGCGGTTTGTCTGTCAAACTCCGCAGTTTTCGGATGTAGGTTTCGTCCTCCTGCCCGTGGAGCTGCGCCATGTCGATGACGCCGCCGTTCAAAAGCTCCACCACGTTTTCCGGCGGCTCGTTCACAAACACACCCACCGGGCAGATGGCACTGTCCAGCGTGAGCCGCAGCGCCGCAGCCGTTTCCGGCGAAATATATCGCCGGCTTTTTGCTGCGAAAACAAATCCGATATACTCCGGCCGCAGCTCGTTTGCATACGCGATATTGCAGGGCCGGCTCAGACCACAGAGTTTAATTTTCGTCATTAGCGGCCCTCCGCATAGCTCCAAGCGTTTCACTTTGATCGGCGGCGCGTATCAGTGCCTCGCCCACCAGCACCGCGTCAGCTCCAATCTCTTTCAGCACTTTTAGACTCTCCGGTCCCGTCACCCCGGACTCCGCCACATAAAGGATTCCATTTGGGACGCAGTCACGCAACCGTGCGGCATTGGAAAAGTCCACGGAAAAATCCTTCAGATTGCGGTTGTTCACGCCGATGACCTTCGCACCGGCAGAAACAGCGGAATCAATTTCCGCCTCGTCGTGCGCCTCGACCAGCGCGTCAAGGCCCAGTTCTTCGCAGATGCCGAGGTATGCTTCAATGGTCTTTGTGTCCAGCAGCGAGCAAATCAGCAGAACCGAATCCGCCCCCATGAGCCGCGCCTGATAAAGCTGGTATTCATCCACGACAAAATCTTTGCGCAGCATCGGCGTTTTGACCGCGACACGAATTTCGCGGAAAATCGCATCCGAGCCTAAGAACCACTTGGGCTCCGTCAGACAGGAGATGGCATCCGCGCCGGCGGATTCGTAAGCCTGCGCAATTTGCAGATAGGGAAAGTCAGCAGAGATCATGCCTTTCGACGGGCTGGCTTTCTTGATCTCGCAGATAAAGGAAATTCCCGGCTTTTGCAGGGCGGCGGCAAAGCCCGGACTGGCTTTGCCGCGCGCGCGGCAGTCTGCCCGAAGGCGCTCAAGCGAATATTCGGACCGGTCTGCCTCCACCCGCTTACGGGCATAGGCGGCGATGGCATCCAGAATGGTACTCATGCGTTGGACGCCTCCCGAAGCGCCTCCAGCGTCCGAAGCGCCGCGCCGGAGTCGATCAGTTTCCCGGCAAGCCTGACGCCGTCTGCAATGCCGTCAGCTTTCCCCGCAATATACAGCGCCGCGCCTGCATTGAGCAGCACGATACTGCGGCGGGGACCCTGCTCGCCACCGGAGAGTATAGCCCGGGTGATGGCTGCGTTTTCTTTGGGAGTACCACCCACGAGCGCGGATTTTTCACAGCGGGTCAGGCCAAAATCCTCCGGTGCAAGGACGGTGGTACGATAGTAACCGTCCCTGATTTCGCAGGCTGTTGTTGGTGCGTTCATCGAAATTTCGTCCAACTTGTCCTGCCCGTAAACCACAAGGCCGCGTTTAACGCCCAGCGTGGTCAAAACCTTGGCAATGGGCTCCACCAGATATTCATCGTATA
>NZ_JBMNUP010000185.1:0-2781 GCF_050946325.1 Agathobaculum sp.
CAGCAAAACGGCAAAAAAATAATGGGTGAAGACCCGCAAAGCCTTGAAAGTCATGGATTTCCGCAAATATCTCAATTGGTCTTACGCTCCATATTGTGCAAGTAAAAAAGATAACTTGCCGGAAAGCCCAGAAACCGCAACGGTTTCTGGGCTTTTTCGCGCTTATTTTTTTAAGTGCAAAAAAAAGATAACTCTGGCGGTTCCACCCCGTTGGTAGGGACTTGAACTAAATCGCGGGCTGTTTTGACCCTTTTTTGAGGCAAAAAGCAGCGGTGCAGACGCGTTTTTAAAAAAATATTTTGTTAATTTTTTGTGTCTGCGGAGGTCTGTATCACAAAATGATACAGACCAAAACAGAGTCACTATATTTTCAATGAGGCCAGCATTCATTGCGAATGCCGGCCTTTTTCTTTTCTAAAACAAATAATAAGGAGTGAGCACTATGAAACAGAATAATTTAAAAGAAGACCCCAGCTTTCTTTCAGAGGTCGGCATTGTGCTGCGGCAAGACGGTTATGAGACTTCCGCCCCTGACAATGGACTGCTGCCCGTATCGGCAGATGGGATTCCCCTCTGCCGGATCAGCGAAACCGGAGGCATCAGATACCGGGATGCGGACATCGGATGTGTGGAGCGCGAAGATGCGCTGAGCGAAATAACACGGACTGCGGAAACCGTGTCGGAGTATATGAAGCTCATGGACGCGGCCCCGCTTCTCAAGGCGCAGGGGCTGGACGAAGAGTACAGGTCGCTGGCCGATTTCAATGGTGTTGTCCTTGCCGGTCATCCCAGCCGTCTTGGCGTTCAGTTCGTGACATGGGATTGGGACTACGGCCGGACCGGCGTATCCCAGGGGCATTATATGTCGAACAATTACGAAGCGGCAAAAAAGGATTTCGCCGTGCGCAGCGGCCTTGTTCGGGAGCAGCAGTTCTTCTCACCGGAGCACCTCGCAGAAATATATCGATGTGTTCAGGATGCGCTGGACCATCCGTATGAGCTCACCTATGACCGGGAAGAATGCCTTGGCAAAATACAGGAGCAAATTACCGATCTCGTGCCTGATTTGCAGCAGCGGATTGCGCAAGCGCAGCCGCAGGAGGAATCTGCATTCACCGAGCCGACTATGTAAAATAAAATCAATATAAAAAGCGCCAAAGTTTTCATCATGAAGACTTCGGCGCTTTTTTGCATTCAGGAAGGAAATAACAGTGAAGCATGAATATAACCGACGCAGGCACCCGCCCCTGTTCGCACCGGAAAATCCGCCTGTGCGGGAGGAATGTCCCGTTTGCACTTTGTTCGAGCGATGTAAAAACTGTCCCTATCCCCGGCATGGCTTTATCTGCTGGAATCGTGATGAGAGCTGCCTTCGCACGGATATGCGAATAATCGATCAGAGAAAGGCGGAAAAGCGCAGTGGATAAGAGAGAACTTGAGTATTGGCAGTCGGTCACAGAACACAGCACCTACCGTTGGACAGAAGATTCCATCATCCGCCTTAACAGCGGTGAGTATCTCTACTATATCGGTGGCGAAAATGGACACTATATGCGCCTTTCACAGGATGGCAAGCTGACCGTTGGCAATTATGAAGGCGCATACCCGCATATCGGTGAAGCTGTCTTTTACCTGCGGGCGGAACATCAGTACCTCAATATTAAGGAAGCGTTCCAAGCAGCCTGTCAGCTGGGCGGAGCTAAATTTTTGGAGGATCTGTTTTCCAGCAATCCTCTGGAACAAGGTTGGCCAATCGAGCCAGATACAGACGGCAGCATGGACTTTGAAATGAAAGTATTTTAAGGAGGACGCGACATGCAATTTCAAGCAGTACTGTCAAATCAGCATCACCCGGAATACGGTGTGCTCACAGTGCCCTTCCCGATTCCGAGCGCGGAATACGACAACATCATTGCGCTGCTGGAACCTCTGGAGATCGGCGATGCGGTCAAGCGCGACTGCCGCATTGAAGAAGTCAGCGGCTGTTTTCCGGTACTGAAACAATTGGAAAGAACCGACGCCAACCTCGACGAACTGGACTACCTCGCCAAACGGCTGGACAGCTTCGACGATTATGAGAAAACACAGTTTCAGGGCATGGCGTCCCGGTTGAATCTCCATGGTGTGGACGAATTCATCAACCTGACCTTCTGCTGTCAGGAGGCCACCGTGGTCACGGACTTTAACAATCTGGAATCTCTTGGACGCAGGCACTACCTGACGCTGGGCGGCGGGGCGTCCATGGAGGAAATGCAGGGCAGGAACTTCCGCTCGGTGGCGCTGGCATTGCTCGACGGCGAAGTCGGGCGGGTCACCCACTACGGCGTGGTCTATGACAACGGATTTGAAATGTCGCAGCTCTATGACGGCCGTAATTTCCCGGAATATTGCTACGAGGACTTCATTATGGAGGTGGAGATGAGTTTACGGTATGCGCCGGCAGACAGTCCGGCAACTTACCTCTACCTGCCGATCACACAGACACAGCAGGCGCGTGCCATGACTCGGGCAGGAATCAACTTATATGAAGATATGTGCCTGCGCTTTCTGGAAAGCGAGCTTCCGGAAGAAGTTGACGCGGCGCTGGCTTTTGAGAACGAAAACCTGACCGATATCAATGAGATGTGCCGTACCATCCAGTCGCTGAATCAGGCCGAGCGCGAGAAGCTGGGCGCGGTCGTTCTGTTCGCCCGGCCGGAACAGGCCAGTCAGATCGCCAATCTTGCAAAAGAATTGGAGATGTTCGACTACGTTCCCAAGGTACGTACGCCGGAGGAATAC
>NZ_JBMNUP010000186.1:0-2747 GCF_050946325.1 Agathobaculum sp.
CGCATAGGGGGCGACCATGACGCCGGTCACGGTGATTTCCTTGAAATAGCAGTATTTCGAGATGTTGAAGGGCAGTTCATATTCGTTCGGATACTGGGCGCCGTAGATCAGCGTGCCGCAGTTGGCGGTGATATCCGGCAGCGCGGTGACCGCGCGCACCGAACCCGAGCAGTCCAGCACAACGTCATAGCCCAGGCCGCCCGTCAGCTCCATTGCGGTCTGCACAACGTCCTGGCAGGCGGGGTCGATCAAATGGTCTGCGCCAAGCTCGGAAGCCAGCGCGCGCCGGTCCGCAATCGGCTCAATCATGGTCAGGTCGGTTGCGCCGTACAGTTTGAAGGTTTGCAGGGCCAGCAGGCCGATTGGGCCGCCGCCGCACACACAGACGCGCATGCCGACTTTCATCTGCGCTTTGTCCATCATGCGCACGATGATTGACATGGGCTCGAGCAGGCAGCCTTCTTTCAGGCTGACCGAATCGGGCAGCTTGTAAACCTGATCCTCGTGCCAGATCAGTTCAGGCGCGTAGCCGGGACGGTTGTACTGCTGCGCATTGACGCAGAACTGCTGCTGCCCGTTCTGGCAATAATAGCATCCGCCGCAGAAACGCAGGAAGTTGCCGGCCACGCGGTCGCCGACTTTCAGGCCCTTGTGATTGGCCTCCGGTCCCAATTCAACGACGACGCCGGAAATTTCGTGTCCGAGCGGGATTGGCTCGGTGGAACCCTTCGGCTGACCAAAACAGCCGGCAACACAGTGCGGGTCCGAGCCACAGATTGCGCAATACGCAACCTTGATCCGGACGTCCTGCGGTCCCATGGCAGGAAACGGGATATCCACCAGCGCTACTTTGCCGCGTGTTTCCGGGTTGGGGTCCTTCATATCGCCAACCAATACGCCGCATAATGTCTTCATCGTAAACGGCCTCCTTTGCCTTATGTAAAAATAGATAATTCCAGGCGCTGTACACAACGCTATATTAATCAATACCAAGCATTTTGCGCAAAGTCAATTTGCTTTTCAGACATTTTTACAGGAAACATGTCCTTTTTGGGGCATAGAAATTGTCGCGTTTTTTTCTACGGCGGACGTCACTGACAAGAAAAATATCCCGTGCTATAATGGGGAAAACAGGAAAGGACAGGTGTGTGATATGACAACACGATACCGGAAAATGGTGGATGAACTGGCCGCCCAGATGGAGCCGGGCGAGCGGGTAGAGGACGTAGCGCTGTTTAACTCTATTCCGACCATGTGCGGCTATTTTGCGTTTGCGGCCGTCTCCTTTGCCGCAGGGCGGATGCTTTCCGGCCACCATGCGGCGGTCCTGCTGTCGAGCGTGCTTTCCATGTGGATGATGGCAAGCGCGGCGCATACCCTGTATTTGACACAGAATTCCTGCGTTCTGGTCACCGACCGGCGCACGTTCGGCCATGTGGGCGAAAAGCGTTTCAGCCTGCCGCACACACAGCTCAAAAAAATACTGCTCAGCCGCGTGCTGTTCCTGGATGGCGGGGACGCCCGCTCCAGCGTTTTGCTGCGCCATGTGTCCAACCGGCGGGAGCTGCATGCCGCTATTGCAAAGCACAGCGAAATCCTGTAAAATGAAAACATTATGCAAAAAGAACCTGCAATATCTTGTTGCAGGATACCTTGCATGAGATGGATAACAGGATAGGAAAAGGAGGAAAGATCGCTTTGCTGGCAGAGTACCGCAATCAACAGATATACCATAACCATATTACGACCATCCCTTTCGGCGCTTTTGACTTTGTACTTTACTATGCGGAGCAGATGAGTCAGATCATACCGGTGTTTGAGCATCAGCACGATCTGTATGAGATTTTCTACGGCATAGAGGGAGAAGCAAATGTGGTTTGCGGACAGGACAGCCTGCCGCTATATGAAAACAGCATGGTGCTGCTGGGCAAGAACCATCTGCACCGGCTGCGCTATATGCCGGAAACGCCTGCGGTATATTTTACAATGATTTTTGATATTATCCCGAAAAACGGCAATACGTCGATTGACGCGGAGCAGGAGTATCGGGAAATTGCAAAAGCGCTGGATAAAGCGGATACCAATAAATATATCTATCTTCCGCGCGCGGTTTCACAGCAGGCGCTGCTCACGGATATCCACAAGCAGATGCAGGAGAGGAAAATCGGATGGGCCAGCCAGATTGGTATTTTATATTATCTGTTCGCTCTCAATTTGCTGCGGCAGACGACTTCGGTGGTTTCGGACGTGAAAACGCCGCTTGGTTATAAGAATATCGCGCTGGAAGCGTCCAAGTACATCCACTCCAACTATGCGGATGAGCTGACGATCGATATGGTTGCCCAGCAGCTCAACGTAACGCCGCGCCATGTCAACCGTCTGTTCCAGGAAATGTTCGGCCGCTCGTTTGCGCATACGGTCAGCGTGATTCGCATGGAATATGCGAAAAAGTACCTGCGGACGACAAACGATTCGCTGGAGCGGATTGCGATGCATGTCGGCCTGCCGTCCGGCAAGGTGCTGATCCGCCTGTTCCATGAGCAGGAAGGAATGTCGCCGGGGGATTATCGGGCAAAATTTTATGAAAAATAAAAAAAGGCTTCGGAACATTGTTCCGAAGCCTCAGCCTGTCGAGAAACCCGGTTGCGCATTAAGCAGCAACCTGGTTTTCAGTATGTACTGGAGAAAACAGAAGTGAAAACAGGGAAAGGGTGTAGTCATACCATTTCCGCCTTGCCAGTTTTTTG
>NZ_JBMNUP010000187.1:0-2679 GCF_050946325.1 Agathobaculum sp.
GTAAAGCCCGTGGTATTCATGTGTTTTCTCAATCGCAAACACATCTCTTGCATCTTTCACCACGCAAATCACCGAACGGTCGCGCTTTGCATCTGCACAAATGCTGCACACTTCACCCTCGCACAGGTTTCCACACACCTTACAGTATTTTACTTTACGGCGCGCATCATACATATCGACCGCAAACTGTCTGACCTCTTCCTCCGGCATTTTTAAAATGTGGTACGCAAGCCGCTGCGCTGTTTTGACTCCTACCCCCGGGAGTTTACAAAACTGGGCAACCAGCTTGGAATAGGATTGCAGCTCCATCAAATCAGAATAAACCTCCTA
Source organism: Agathobaculum sp. (assembly GCF_050946325.1). Classification (GTDB taxonomy): domain Bacteria; phylum Bacillota; class Clostridia; order Oscillospirales; family Butyricicoccaceae; genus Agathobaculum. Next base: position 331 of record NZ_JBMNUP010000187.1, read on the forward strand.
AGTTCATTCCCCCGGTAATTTTTCCCATTTCTGCCGATACCATTTCATCTGCTTTGGAAAGTGCCTCATTAACGGCCGCCATGACCAAATCTTGCAGCATTTCGATATCATCCGGGTCGACCACTTCTTCTTTGATCTCAATACTTTTGATCATCTTCTTCCCCGTTGCAACCACGCGGACCATTCCGCCGCCTGCTGTTGCTTCTACCTCGCGTTCTTCCAGCTCGGCCTGCATTTGCTGCATGCGTGCCTGCATTTGCTGTGCTTGCCTCATCATATTTTGCATATTCATCCCACCTGGGAATCCACCTCTTGCCATAGTTGTTTTCCTCCATTTCTCTGTCTTGTGCTATAAAATATTGCCACGCGCTATCCAAAGCGTGATCTTCCAAGGCCCAATCGTTGTGTTTCACCGAAACACAACCAGCCTATTTAATGACAACCTTATCCTTCCCCACTAACTCCGCGAGCTGATCTTCAATACTTTTCTCCTCTTGCTGCGGCTGCGTTTTCTGATAGACGATGTCAATCACAACCGGACGTCCAAACACCTTGGCCGTAATCTCGTTCATCTGCTTCGCGTATTCCTCTTTGCGCAGCATGTCTACCAGCACGCCGTCTTCCTCGTCTGCCTGTAAATCCAAAATACTTCCCCGCATTTTCATTGCCTGAATTGCTTGCGCTGCCGGGGCCAGCACCGGAATTTCTGCACTAATCAATTTCTTAAGCTGCTCTAACTCCCGCCCGTCTGCCGCCAGCTTTGGCGCTACCTCGTTTGCTTTTTCCACTGCTTTTTCCGCGGCTTCCTGGCGCTCTATTTTTTGAATGGCCGGAGAAACGGCAGGCTTTTCTGGTACAGACGTCTCTGCTTTCTGCTGGCTCCGCAAAGACGTATTTTCTTGTACTCCCCCGCCGCATGCCTCTGCCAATTTTTCTACCCGGCGTTCCAGTTTTTTAACACGAAGCTCCAAATCCTTGGTATCAACATCGGTAGTATTAGAAGCGGCCCGAGCGATCGCTGCAATTAACACCGCGTCTGGTGTTGCTGCATACCGCAAAATATTTTGGTTATAAATAAAAACTTCCAGCATCCGCAGCAAATTGGCGCACTGATAAGCGTCTGCAGCGGCACGCGCAAGACGCGCCGATAGTTCTACCACAATATCCCTGAGAATGTTATGCGGCTCAATTCCTTCATACAGCATATCGTTTGCAAGCCGCAACGCCTGCGATGGATTCTCTTCTGCCACGGCATCGCACAATTCCCGAATCAGCCGGCTGTCTGCCAGCCCCATCGCCTCGTTGACATCGGCGAGCGTCAGCGAATCTTTTCCGGCAATGCACTGATCTAAAATAGAAAGTGCATCCCGCATCGCGCCCTCCGCCGCCTGTGCAATCATCTGAAGAGCTTCTTCTTCGCAGGAAATTCCTGTTTTCTGAGCGACTTCTTTCAGGCGCGCCATAATATCTTCTTCTGAAATCCGTTTAAAATCATATCTTTGGCACCGCGACAAAATTGTTGCCGGCAGTTTGCGAATTTCTGTTGTTGCAAGAATAAATACTGCATGCGGCGGCGGTTCTTCTAGTGTTTTTAACAATGCGTTGAACGCCCCCGGCGACAGCATATGAACTTCGTCAATAATATACACCTTAAATTTTCCGGCAGCAGGCAATAAAGACACCTTTTCCCGAATATCACGAATGTTATCCACACTGTTATTGGAAGCAGCGTCAATTTCTACAATATCCACAAACGCATCGTTTTGAAAACTTTTGCATACTTCACAATTTCCGCACGGGTTTCCATCCTGCGGATGCAGGCAGTTCAGCGCATTGGCCAATATTTTTGCTGTACTGGTCTTTCCCGTTCCGCGCGGCCCATAGAATAAATAAGCATGGGCCTGTCTGCCGCTCATAACTTGCTTTTTTAAAATTTCCGTAATGTGTTGCTGCCCGTACACCTCATCAAAAACAGAAGGCCGGAACACCCTGTATAATGTTTTATATGCCATGCCTGATTCCTTTACCTCCAGAATTTTCCACAACCGTTTTCATCGGCCGACAGCCCGCTCGATCCTTTGTTTTCGCTCGCTCAGATACCCTTCAAAAGACTGCAGATTGCGGCTGACAATCAGCTCCTCTGGAAAGTGGAGCTCCTGAATCGCCGCAATTGCACAATCAAATCTTCCTAAATTGTAGCATATATGCGCATCAGAAGAAACTGTGATCCGCACACCATATTCCATACATAATTTCATAAAATCCTTGCAGTTTGGTTCGCTGCCCGTGCGATAGCGAAACGAATGATTGTTAATTTCAATTAATTTTCCCAGGCGCGCAGCTTCCTGC
>NZ_JBMNUP010000188.1:0-2676 GCF_050946325.1 Agathobaculum sp.
CTATCGTATATATGATTGTGGTCCTGGGGCTGTCTGTGGTGCTTTCGCTGGTTGCGATTTTTGTGGCAAACGATGTGTTTGCATTTGTCAAGGATAATGCGGTGGTCAGTGTGGACATTCCGGAAAATACGGATGTTGTCTCGATGGCCAAACAGCTGGATGATGCCGGCGTCATCCAATACGGAACGGTTTTTAAACTGTATATTGAGCTGAAAGGCGATAATGAAAGCGTGCTGGCCGGCAGCTATGAACTGAACAGCAACATGGATTACGGGCAGATTACCAATGCACTGACCAATGCTTCCAGCACAGAAACGATGGAAATTACCATTCCGGAAGGCTATTCGGTGGCGCAGATTAAGCAGCTTTTGCTGGATCAGCATGTTTGCACGGAAGAGGCGCTGGATAAGGTGCTGAATGAATATCCGTTCCGGCATGACTTCCTGCAGGATGAAAAACCGCCCAAGCAGGGCTGGCTGGAAGGGTATCTCTTCCCAGATACCTATGAAATTTATAAAGGCAATGCAACGGTGGTGGATACCATCAACAAGATGCTCAATAACTTTGATGACAAATATGGCGCAGACATTGTATCCGGTGCGGAGCAGCTTGGCAGGTCAATGCATGATATTGTGACCATCGCCTCTCTGATTGAGCGCGAAGCACGGTCCGATACCGATCGGGAGACCATTGCGGGCGTTATTTATAACCGCCTGAACAATCCGGATTCGTTCCCCTATTTGCAGGTGGATGCTTCGGTGCTGTATGGTTTGGGCCGGTCGAGCGGTACGCTCAGCCAGCAGGATCTGGAGAAGGACACGCCGTATAACCTGTATATCAAGCAGGGATTGCCGCCCGGACCGATCTGCAACCCCGGCTACAAGTCGCTGTATGCGGCAACCCATCCGGAGCAGCATAATTACTTCTACTATGTGGCCATGCCGGATGGCACACACCTGTTTGCCAACAGCTATGACGAACATCAGAACAATATTGTAAAATCCAATCAGGCGCAGGCTGCTGCTGCGGCCAATGCGGGAGGCAGCGGTGAATAAGCGTGTAGAACTGCTCGCCCCAGCCGGCGATATAGAGAAGCTCCGTTTTGCTGCGGCTTATGGCGCGGACGCTGTTTATATGGCCGGTCAGCAGTTCGGAATGCGTGCAGCGGCCGTAAACTTTGACGAGGCGGCCCTGCGCGAGGGGATTGCATATGCCCATGCAAGAGGCGTAAAATGCTATCTTACGGTAAATATTATGCCTTCCAATCGGGATTTGCCGGCGCTGCCGGGCTATCTGGAGCTTTTGCAGGATGCCGGTGCGGACGCGCTGATTGTAGCCGACGTGGGCGTACTGCGTCTTGCGCAGAAGTACGCCCCCAGAATCCCGCTGCATATTTCAACGCAGACCAGTATTCTCAATTATGAGGCGGCTAACTTCTGGGCTGATCTGGGCGCAGAGCGCGTTGTACTGGCCAGAGAACTTTCTCTGGATGAGATTGCAGAAATACGGGCAAAAACCCCGAAAACACTGCAGATTGAGGCGTTTGTACACGGCGCGATGTGTATTTCCTATTCTGGGCGCTGCCTGATTTCGCAGTATATGACGGGACGGGATGCAAACAGGGGAGCATGCGCGCAGCCCTGCCGGTGGAAATATGCGCTGATGGAAGAAAAACGCCCGGGAGAATATTTCCCAGTGGGGGAAGACGAAAACGGCACTTATTTGTATAATTCAAAGGACATGTGCATGATTGAACATGTACCGGAACTGATTTCTGCGGGGATTGACTCCTTCAAGATAGAGGGACGCAACAAAACGGCCTATTATGCGGCCTGCGTAACCGGCGCTTATCGTGCGGCGATAGATGCATATCAGGAGAATCCCAATCAGTTTGTTCTGCCGCCATTCTGCCTGGATGAGGTGAATAAGGTAAGCCACCGAGAATATTATACAGGGTTTTACTTTGGCAGTGCAGAAAATGGACAGCACTATGGCGACAGCCAGTATATTCGGGAATATGAGGTTGTCGGCATGCCTGTGGAAGCGGATGCGGACGGAAAAGCGGTATTCGCGCTGAAAAACCGCTTTTTTAAAGGCGAGGAGCTGGAGCTGCTGCAGCCGGGCAAAGCGCCGTATGTGTTCCGTGCGGAAAATGCGGTCAATGAGGAAGGGGAGGCGCTCGAACTGTTCAATGTGCCGCAAATGCGGGTGCATTTTCAGTTTCCGTTTGCAGTTGACCCATTTGCCATTCTGCGCAAGAAAAAGGAAAGGCCGGATTAAGCGGCCGCCGGATGTGAAAAACAGGCTGCCAGTAAAACTGGCAGCCTGTTTTGTGTGCCTGCTGCATAAAAGATAGTAAAAGGTGTCCGCTGTATTTTAAGCGCTTTGCGGCAAGAACTGCACACTCATGTTTCAATTGCGTCTTTTAGAGGGTATATACGAAGCGGAGTGCGCATACGTTTCATTCGTGCGGAGCCCAATCCAGACTGCGGCCGACGGCCCTGTCCCAGCCGCACAGCAGGGTTTGGCGCTCGTCAGTGCGCATGCGGGGCTGATAAAGGGTATCGCACCGCCAGAGATGCGTCAATTCTTCCCGACTGCTCCATACACCGGTTGCAAGACCGGCCAGATAGCATGCACCGAGCGCAGTTGTTTCGCGAATGACCGGCCGGCGGA
>NZ_JBMNUP010000189.1:0-2523 GCF_050946325.1 Agathobaculum sp.
GGTATAATAAAAATTAAGAATGGACAATGGAAAATGGAGAATGACGGCGGGATGCCATGCAAAAATTCTCCATTCTCAATTTTCCATTTTCCATACAGACGTCCGGAGGATTTTTGATGTATCTGCATCTGGGACAGGATTATATCGTACCGCTGCAAACGGTGGTATGCGTGTTTGATATGGACACGGCAACCGCGTCCAGGCGCACGCACAAACTGCTTTCCCGTCTGGAAGAAGAAGGGCGGATCATCGAACTGTATGAGGACCTGCCGCGCGCGGCCGTTCTGTGTGAGGACGCGCTGGGCGAAACGCTGTATCTGACGGGACTTTCCCCGCAGGCCCTGCAGCGGCGGGCGGAAAAGGGCTATGCCGTTTAAGAAGGGACAAAGACGGCGCGGAAGGCCCCATTTGCAAGCCTACTGCGTTTCTGGAAAGGAAATTTTATTGATATGAGTGAAGAACTGGAAATCAAGGACGAAATGCTCGACCTGAAGGTAACCGAAACCTATGACGAAAGTCAGATTCAGGTGCTGGAAGGGCTGGAGGCCGTCCGCAAGCGCCCGGGCATGTATATCGGCTCCACTTCGGCGCGCGGCCTGCACCATCTGGTGTATGAAATTGTGGATAACTCGATTGACGAGGCGCTGGCCGGCTACTGCACCCACATTGAAGTGACCATCGAAAAGGGCGATATCATCCGCGTCACCGATAACGGCCGCGGCATCCCCTGCGGCATCCATCCGCAGATGGGCATACCGACGCTCGAGGTCGTGCTGACCGTGCTGCACGCGGGCGGCAAGTTTGACGGATCGGGCTACAAGGTATCGGGCGGCCTGCACGGCGTGGGCTCTTCGGTCGTCAACGCTTTGTCTGACTGGATGGAGGCCGAGGTGCGCGACGGCGAGCAAAAGCATATGATGCGCTTTGAGCGCGGCGTGACGGTGAAAAAGATGGAATCCGTTCCGTTTGCCAGCGAAACGGGCACGACCATCCGCTTCCACGCCGATCCGGAAATTTTTGAGACCACCGTTTTTGAATACGATATTCTGGAAAAGCGGCTGCGCGAGCAGGCGTTTTTGAACGCCGGACTCAAAATCACGCTGCGGGACGAGCGCGAGGACGAGCCGGTTGAGGATATTATGCACTATGAGGGCGGCATCCGCCAGTTTGTGCAGCATCTCAACCGCACCAAAAACCCGCTGCATGACGGGGTCATCTATATGGAGGGCAGCCGCGGCACTTCGATGGCCGAGGTCGCCATGCAGTATACGGACAGCTATAACGAAACGCTCATTTCCTTTGCCAACAACATCAACACCACCGAGGGCGGCACGCATGAGACGGGCTTCAAGGCCGCGCTGACCCGTGTGCTCAACGATTACGGCAAGCGGTATAAGCTGCTCAAGGAGGATGAATCCTTCAAGGGCGAGGACGCGCGCGAGGGCCTGACCGCCATTATTTCGGTCAAATTGCAGGAGGCCCAGTTTGAGGGACAGACCAAGACCAAGCTTGGCAACAGCGATATACGCACCCTGGTGGATACCATGATGAGCGACAAGCTGATGACCTTCTTTGAGGAAAATCCCGCCGTCGCGCGCACGATTATTGACAAGGCGCAGGCTGCTTCGCGCGCCCGCGTGGCCGCGCAGAAAGCGCGGGAGATGACGCGGCGCAAGTCCGCGCTCGATTCGGCGGCGCTGCCGGGCAAACTGGCGGACTGCATCGAAAAAGACCCCGCGCTGACCGAGATCTACATCGTGGAGGGCGATTCCGCAGGCGGTTCGGCCAAGGAGGGCCGCGACCGGCGGCATCAGGCCATTCTGCCGCTGTGGGGCAAGATGCTCAACGTGGAAAAGGCGCGGCTCGACCGTGTGTACGGCAACGATAAGCTGACGCCGATGATTACCGCGTTCGGCGCGGGCTTTGGCGAAGATTTTGACCTTTCCAAGCTGCGGTACGGCAAAATCATCCTGATGGCCGATGCCGACGTGGACGGCAGCCATATCCGCACCCTGCTGCTGACATTTTTCTTCCGTTTCATGCGTCCGCTCATCGAGCATGGGCATGTGTATATCGCCCAGCCGCCGCTTTTCAAGAATGAAAAGGGCAAGGACGTGCGCTATACCTATTCGGACGAACAGCAGCGCGACTGCATCGCTGACATGGGCGAGGGCGTGCATGTGCAGCGGTACAAGGGCCTGGGCGAGATGGACCCCGAACAGCTTTGGGAGACGACGATGGACCCGTCCAACCGTATCCTCAAGCAGGTGACGATGGAGGACGCAGCCTCGGCCGACGAGACGTTTGCCCTGCTGATGGGCGAAAAGGTTGAGCCGCGCCGCGAATTTATTGAGAAAAACGCCAAGAATGTTATGAATCTGGACGTATAAGAGGGGTGCGATATGCTTTATTTTGAGAATGACTATGGCTTCGGCGCGCATCCGGCGGTGCTGGAGCGTCTGGTGCAGACCAATATGGAGCCGGTTTCCGGCTACGGAACCGACCCGTTCACAGCTTCGGCGG
>NZ_JBMNUP010000190.1:0-2521 GCF_050946325.1 Agathobaculum sp.
CTGGTGCTGGCTGACCGGCGTGTTCGGCATCGCCACCAAGTATGCGGAAAGCCTGATTGCGGTCAAATACCGCGTACAGACCAAAGACGGCCGCATGCAGGGCGGCGCGATGTATGCGCTGGAGCGCGGCCTGCACATGAAGCGGATGGGCATGGCGTTTGCAGGGTTGGCGATGGTCGCCTCGTTCGGCATTGGCTGCGGCACGCAGATCAACGCAATTTCCGAGGTCATTCAGGGCAACAGCCCGATTCATATTCCGCCCATCGTCATCGGCCTGGTGTTTGCGGTGATTACGGCGGTTGTGATTATCGGCGGCATTCAGTCGATTGCGACGGTATGCGAAAAGCTGGTGCCTTTTATGGCGGCCTTTTATGTGCTGGGCTGCATCATTATCCTCTGCATCAACTATGATTTCATTCTGCCCGCCTTCAAGGCGATTCTGACGCTGGCGTTTGAGCCGGGCGCGGTCGCGGGCGGCCTGACCGGCGGCGGCATCCGTCTGGCGATGCAGTACGGCGTGGCGCGCGGCCTGTTTTCCAATGAATCCGGTCTTGGTTCGGCCCCGCTGGTCGCTTCGGCGGCGCAGACGCGCAACCCCGTGCGGCAGGCGCTGGTTTCTGCAACGGGTACGTTCTGGGATACCGTCGTCGTCTGCCTGATGACCGGCCTGGTGCTGGTTACCACGGTGATGAAAAATCCCGGCATCAATATGGAACACTTTGCGGATGGCGGCCAGATGACAACCGCGGCCTTTTCGCAGATTCCGGTCGTCGGTCCGCTGATTCTGGTGGTCGGCATCATCACCTTTGCGTATTCCACCATTCTCGGCTGGTCGTATTACGGCGAACGCTGCTGCGAATACCTGTGCGGCCCCAAGGGGATACTGCCCTATAAGCTGGTGTTCATCGCGGTCATCGCCATCGGTCCGGTGCTTTCGCTTGATCTGGCGTGGACGGTGGCCAACATTCTCAATGCGCTGATGGCAGTGCCCAATCTGATTGCCGTGCTGCTGCTTTCGGGCGTGATTGCAAAGGATACCCGCCATTACCTGAAAAACCTGGACGAGAAGGACGAGACCCCGATTCCGGTACGCGATAAGTGAGAAAAAAGCCGCCCATAGGGCGGCTTTTTTGCTTATGCGTCTGCTTCAAACGTCATGGTGAAGGCTTCGGTAAAGTCCGAACCGCTGAAGCGGTCGGTCTCATGGAAAAGGGAAGCGTCTGCCGTCTGGAATGTGCCGTCGCTTCGCTGGGAGCGGATGAGCACGGGAATTTCCGTGCCGTATGCAATGTCCGCCGCCTCGCTCAGCGGAAAAACGACAAAGGGATTGGACTCCGGCAGCCCGTCCGGCAGGTCGGGGGCCTGGGCACGGGAAGTGCTCTGGCCGGACAGCAGATTGAGTACGGCCGGCCGTCCGTTCTGCACACGGAATGCGGCGCGGCCCTGCGCGGCAAGTCCAGCAGCATTGGAGATGGAGAAATTGAAAGAATCGTCCTGCTCCCATGCCAGCGCGTCATTCAGCACATACCGGTGGAAAACGATGGAGCGCAGGCGGTCATCTGCCTGATACGCATACACCGTCAGGCTGTCTGCCGGCACATCGGCCAGCCGGAGCAGCGCCTGTTCCTCCTCCGTCAGCGTGACGCGGGCCAGCTGCATGGCGGCAGATTCTCCCTGCGAATCGTCCGGCTTGCCGCAGGCGGCAAGCAGCAGGGCTAACGCCAAAGCCAAAATAGAAATACGTTTTTTCAAAGCGTTCCCCTCCGGTTCTGTTTTGATTCTTTTAGTATAGCAGGCCGGAAAGACCGTGTAAAGCGGCAGGCTGCTGCTGTGGCCGAAATGGACGAAAACACTTGCAAAAGTGCGGTAAAAGGGGTATAAATAATACATGTCTTATTTCAAAAATGCGCGGCCGGGCGCGCATGAGGCGCAGCGGCGCCGCCCCGGAGAAAAAAAGCCGCGCCTGCCGCTGCGCTGCCCTGCATGGTGCAGCCTGCCGCTGGCGCTGATCTTGTCCCTCGGCATCTGGTTTTTGTGCCTGAAAACCATGCCCGTTATTCCGGCAACGTTTTTTACCACGCCGCTGCTCGGCCTGCTCAACTGGCTGCCCGTGCTGCTGGTGCTGCTGGCGCTGCTGTGCGCGCTGGGCAACGTGTTTTCCGCCTCTGCGGTGACGCTGCTGCTGTTTGGTTTGCTGAATTTTGCCAACCGGCTCAAGACGGACGCGCGGGACGATCCGCTGGTGCCGCAGGACCTGCCGATGGCGCGCGAGGCGCTGGAAGCGGCGGGCAGCTATGATTTGCAGGTGGATTGGGCGCTGGCGGCTGTCTGTCTGGCCGTGCTGGCCGGCCTGATCGTCTGCGCCGTGCTGTTCCGCACGCGGCGGCTGCGCCTGCGGGGCGGTGTGCGGGCGGTTTTGCGCGTTTTGGGCTGCGCCTGCTGCTGCGGGGCGCTGGCCGTTCTGACGCAGACCGTGTACGCTTCGGCCGAGGTGTTTGCGTCCTTTCCTGTGACCAACCGG